>JAEDFO010000001.1 GCA_016292745.1 Muribaculaceae bacterium
TGCGCCCACTGGCGAGGCGTTAGTTTCGACCGTTTGCCGTTGGGCGCTTTCATGTAAGTGCCGTTAGCCTTGGCATCGGCCTCAATCTGCGCCATCTCAGCCTCAACATCTCTCTGTCGGAACAGCAAATCGCCCTCCTCGCTCTCGGTTTTCTGCAATCTAACATTGCTGTCGGCTTTACCCTGAGGCTTGTAGCCTCGTAATAGGTCGTACAGCACACGGTCGGCAACTTCCTCGGCTGTGGTGAAATGGATGTTCAGCAAGTCAGCAACACCTTTCCAGAAATCGAGTTCCGACTGCTCCTTGTCGATAGCAGCTTTGCGCTCCTTTTCACTCGCAATCTTCTACCAATTGTTGTCCCCATTAACAAAAAAGCGAGTGAACCGATATTGTGTCGGAACACTCGCTTTTGAATTACCGATAAATATTTTATTATCTACCGTTCGACTTAATTAGGCTGGTAAGGTGGCGGTTGAATTCGGAGTTTGCCATGAGGTCTTCAAGCGTTATATGCATGCGATATCGCCAGTAGTGACGAGAAATGGCAGGGATGTTAATTTGTTCGTCAGCCGGGTTCTCGCGACGAATTGATCCATCAATCGACAGCCAGTCCTGTAACGGAATAATCACAAGCATCGACGGTGATGCAATGTGGCTTGCAAGAATCTTTTCGCAAATCCAAGGCTCGGCATACACAGGGGCTGCGCCATGTTCGTGCAGAATGTTGTTGAAGAATCGTTGACTCTTGTCGTGGTCCTCTTCCCACCATCCGCGAATTCCGTTCATGTCGTGGGTTGAAGTGGTTGCCACTGCACGATATGGATAATACTGAGTGATGCCGAATTCCAGCTTCGGGTCTTTAGGCATACGCTGGATTTCGAGCGAGAGAATCTGTTGCGACTGCATCACCGAAGCCACGCATGAAGGAATCATGCCGAGGTCTTCGCCGCACACGAGCATATTGGTAGAATTGATGAGTGCCGGAAGTTTTTCCATTGCGCGTGCATACCAGAATTCATTGTGTCGATGGTAGAAGAAGTCGTTGTACAGACGATTGAAACACCATTTTTCGTACTCAGAAAGTGCACGATACACATATGTCGATTGGGCTGCGATGCGTGGATGATATTTGTGCTGCTCGCGCTTGTCCTTGATAAAGAGTACTTGGTCGAGAAGCCCCATCAACCCGTCACGAATTCGCTGGTTGCGGACGTCGGTGTCGTTTATCGAGGCAAAATGTTTCTCAATTTTGCGCTGGGTGTTGAATTCCGGTTTCACTGAATAAGTGCCGTTGCCGGTATCGTTGAGATATTGTTTCGCTTCATCGCTGAATTCGCCGAAGAAGTCGGTGAGCATATATTCGCGGATATAAGGCATTGTGTGGGCTTCATCATTAACCCAGAAGTCATATTTGGTACGAAGTTCGTCGGCAGTGAAAGGAAGTGCAGGATTGAAATATCCCATTAAACCGTGGATTGATGAGTATGGTATTTCCCATATTCTGAAGAATCCAAGTATGTGGTCGATACGGTAAGCATCGAAATATTGGGCCATGTTGGCAAATCGTGCTTTCCACCATTGGTAGCCGTCCTTAGCCATCTCTTCCCAGTTGTATGTCGGGAATCCCCAGTTCTGCCCGTTAACCGAAAAATCGTCGGGTGGAGCACCAGCCTGGCAGTCGAGATTAAACAATCGGGGATTAACCCATGCATCGACGCTTGTGCGGCTTATGCCGATTGGAATATCACCTTTCAAAACCACACCTTTGCTGTGGGCATAGTTGCGGACTTCAGTAAGTTGTTTGCTCAGATGATATTGGATGAAACAAACGAAACTAATGTTGGTTGCATTGTCGGCAGCGAACTTGGCTACGGCCTTCTTGTCGTATTTAGCATATTCTTCCCATTTCGAGAAGTCGGGAGTACTGTATTTGTCGCGAAGAACACAGAAAGCAGCATAATCGTGAAGCCAGAAAGCATTGTCTTTTACGAATTTGTGGTAATCGTCGCTTTCAAGCGTTTCCTTTCCGACTTTTTCAAATACCTGCTTCAAATATCCGATTTTGTACTCGTTTACCCGCTCATAATCAACAGTTGGAAGGGCGTTGAGTTCGCTCTTTATCTTCTTGAATTCGGCCAGTTTCGTTTTATTGGTGAGTTTGCCAACAGCTTCCAGCCTGATATACATTGGATGAAGGGCAAACGTTGAATTGGCGTTGTATGGGTATGAATCGGTCCAGGTGTGTGTCATTGTAGTGTCGTTTATAGGCAACACTTGTACGAAATTCTGTCCTGTTGACACCGCCCAATCAATCATTCCGAAAAGGTCGTAGAAATCACCGACACCGCAATCGTCATTGCTGCGAAGCGAAAACACCGGAATGGCTGTTCCTGCACCACGCCATTGGTTGCGCGGGAAGTTTATGTAAGACTCCTCAACATTAACAAGTGATTCGGCCATGTTGTCAGGCAACTGCAATTCGTGGTTTGCAGCATTCTCCCATTGTATGAGCTCTTTCGTGTCTTTGTTGAGGATTACAAACTTATATGCAACACTGGTAAAATCGCTTTCAATTGCTACAAAAGCCTCCCATTTTGGAAAATTGGCATCGTTCATTATAATTGCCTTGTTGAGGTCCCAGTTCCCGAGTTCGGGGCAGCTGCCACTGATGGCAATCACTTCGTTAGACTTTAAGTTGGCAAAGTCAGCGCTGAACTTTATGCCTGCTGTTAGGGAACTCTTAATGGCTTTATCTCGATTGCGGTTGAATATACCATTGGTGAATGCCGAAGAATAGTAATGCTTGTCGGCCGGGATGTCGTTCCATTTTGCATTGACGATATAGTTCTTGCATGCATTTGACAATGTTATATGGTGAGGTTCGCCCCATTCCTCACGGATTACTTTATCTCCGTTCTTTATGACAAACCGGAAATACAGGTCGCCCTTTACATCTTCGGTTTCTTTGGTGATAGACCAAATATTGGCATTTGAATAATTAAGCATTTCGGGCTCAGTGGCTTTATTGAACCGCGCTTTACCCATCGCTGAAATAATGTATACACTTTCTCCCCAATTGGTTCGATAGGCGATATTGAATGTAATTTTCATGTTAAAAACAAATTATAAATCAATAGGTTAATAATTACGTTGCTAAGTTAGTAAATAAATTGAAACATCAGAAATAAGGCCGACATTTTTTGCCGGCCTTATGATAAAATGATTTAAATGATAAAGGTTAGCCGCATTTCGATGTGCCGCACGAAGTGCAGATGAGGCATCCCTCTTGGTATATAAGTGTCTCCTGTCCGCAGTTGGGACAAGTCTGGCCGTTAGCCTTCGTGCCGTTAGGCAGATATTTTTTCAGCGCACGTTCCACACCGTTTTTCCAGGTGTTAATCGATTGGCTGTCAAGATCGAGGCCGCTAACCAGCTTCAGAACCTGGTCGATAGGCATTCCGTAGCGAAGCACTCCTGAAATAAGTTTGGCATAGTTCCAGAATTCAGGGTTGAATTTGTCGGAAAGGCCTTCGATTGTGGTTTTATATCCGCGTTTGTTGATAAACTGGAAGTCGTAACGCTTATTGCCGTTTTCGTCGATGGCTTTGATGATTTTGCCCTTGGTTACCGATTTCGGGCAGAATATACCTTCGTCGTCATCAGCAAGACCCGTGAAAATCTCGTAAGGTCGTCCGTTGAGCAATCCTACGAATGCAATCCATTTTTCCTTGTTGTTCTGGAATTTCACCACATCAGCTTCAAGTTCAATAGGCCGTTTTGCCACATGTTCTTCGGGATGTACCGGTGCCTCTTCCTTTTTAATAGATACGAGCACACCTGAACGCGAGCCATCGCGATAAACTGTACACCCTTTACATCCGGCTTTCCATGCAGTGACGTAAAGGTTGTTGACAAGTTCTTCCGATACATCCGACGGGAGATTTATTGTAACGCTGATAGAATGGTCAACCCACTTCTGGATACGGCCTTGCATCTTTACCTTACCAACCCAGTCAACATCGTTGCTGGTCGCGTTGTGGTATGGCGATTTAGCTATGATGGCATCAATATCGGCTTGTGAATAATCGCTGCGCACTTCGATGCCGTTGGTTTGCATCCAGGTGATAAATTTATGATGATAAACCACATATTCTTCGAATGCATCGCCCGAGTCGTCAACATAGTCGATTTTAACAGAGGTGTCGTTCGGATTCACTTTTCTGCGGCGCTTGTACACTGGTAAGAACACGGGCTCTATGCCTGAAGTGGTCTGTGTCATGAGGCTCGTGGTGCCTGTAGGAGCTATGGTGAGGCATGCAATGTTTCGACGACCATATTTGCACATCTTTTCGTATACTTCTGGCGCTGCATCCTTTATTCGGTTGATGAATGGGTTGTTGGCTTCGCGCTTAGCATCGAAAATCTCGAATGCGCCACGTTCGGCTGCCAAGTCAACCGACGATGAATAGGCAGCTATGGCAAGAGTCTTGTGGACCAGCTCCGAAAAATCGGTGGCTTCATCAGTTCCGTATGTCAAACCTAAAGCCGCTATCATGTCGCCTTCGGCAGTAGTGCCCACACCAGTGCGGCGTCCTTTAAGTGTCTTTGTGCGTATTTTCTCCCAAAGGTGGCGCTCGGTTTGCTTAACTTCCAGAGTCTCGGGGTCGGAATCGATTTTGTGTAGAATCTTGTCGATTTTTTCCATCTCAAGGTCGATAATGTCGTCCATAATACGCTGTGCATAAGCAACGTGCTGCTTGAACAGGTCGAAGTTGAACGATGCCTTATCGGTGAATGGATTCTCAACGTATGAGTAAAGGTTGATAGCCAGCAAACGGCAACTGTCGTAAGGACACAACGGGATTTCGCCACATGGGTTTGTCGAAATGGTCTTGAATCCCAGGTCGGCATAGCAGTCGGGCACTGATTCGCGGATGATTGTATCCCAGAAAAGCACACCAGGCTCGGCACTCTTCCAGGCGTTGTGGACAATCTTTGCCCACAGTGTTGATGCCTCAATTTCGCGTGTGTATGTAGCCTCTCCTTCAATAGGATATTGCTGGGTGTATTTCGAACCGCTGATGGCTGCATTCATGAATTCATCATCAATTCTAACCGACACATTTGCACCAGTTACCATGCCCTGCTCCATCTTAGCATCGATAAATGCTTCTGAATCGGGGTGCTTAATGCTCACCGAAAGCATGAGCGCACCACGACGGCCGTCTTGAGCAACTTCGCGTGTGGAATTCGAATAACGCTGCATGAAAGGAACCAAGCCAGTGGAAGTGAGAGCTGAGTTCTTAACTGGAGAACCTTTAGGGCGGATGTGCGACAAGTCGTGGCCTACCCCACCGCGGCGTTTCATTAACTGAACTTGCTCTTCATCAATTTTTATAATGCCACCGTATGAGTCGGGCTCTCCATCAATACCTATTACAAAACAGTTTGACAGCGAACCAACTTGATAGTTGTTGCCGATTCCCGACATGGGACTGCCCTGCGGAACAATGTATTTGAAATTCTTTATAAGATCAAATATCTGTTGTTCCGACATCGGATTCGGATAGTTTGACTCTATTCGCGCTATTTCCGATGCAATTCGATGGTGCATATCGTTTGGAGTAAGCTCAAAGATATGACCAAAGGAATCTTTTAGTGCATACTTGCTCGACCATACTCTTGCGGCTAACTCATCGCCGTTAAAGTACTCTAACGAAGCCTTATACACATCGTCATAAGAATGTGATTTTATTTCCACGGTTATAAATTATGATAAAATTGATTTCAATAATTACGGGTTGCAAAATAAATAAAAGAATTCGAAATCTCAATTATGATTTCACTAAAATTCAAAATAATTTTATCAACAGGAATTGAACTTTTCTAAAATAATTTTTATTTCACTGATTTTCAGTGAAATGTATTTTTAAATACGGTAAAAAGTTTTCCAATTTGGAACTTTTAATGTTTAATGATGCGATGGCGGTTGTATTAATGAGAAAAAATGGTTAACTTTACAGAAAATCATAATATATGGATAACTTTTTTTCAACTCGACATTCGGTTCGCGTTTTCGACAACCGCCCTGTGTCCAGAAAAGTAATTGAAGAAATTCTTAAGGCGGCAATCCACGCTCCAACAACTGGAAACATGCAGCTTTACAGTGTTATAGTTACCGACGATGTTGATGGAAAATCAAAATTGGCTGCCCAGCATTTCAATCAGCCGGCAGCAGTTAATGCCTCTGCTATTATAACATTTTGTGCCGATTACAATCGTTTCGAAAAATGGTGTTTAGCGAGAGAGGCCAAGCCGGGTTTCAATAATTTCCAGTCGTTTGTCGCTGCTATGCTCGATGCAACTATCGTGGCCCAACAATTTTCTGTTATTGCGGAAATGGTGGGTATCGGGACATGTATATTGGGCACTACAACCTACAATGCCAATGAGATTGGCGAATTGCTGTCGTTGCCCTCGCGTGTGGTGCCCGTGCTGTCGCTCGCTATTGGATATATGCGCGACGATGAACCGGATTCGCCAACCGAGCGCCTGCCTGTTGATGCAGTGCTTCACTATGGAAAGTACTCCGATTATAATGATAACGACATTGACCGACTCTATGCCGAAAAGGAGAACTTGCCTGAGAATGTGGAATTTGTCAAAGAAAATGGAAAGAAGTCGTTGGCGCAGGTGTTTACCGATGTGCGTTATCCTAAAAGTAACAATGAAATTTTCTCTACAAAATTCATCGAATATATTATAAAGCAGGGCTATAATCTTTAGTTGTTATAGCCCTGTAAATTAATGTCATACTTTAATTGTTATATAGGGATTTTTCGATTTCTTCCAAATCGTGCTGAAGCTGTTTGTCGTATGAAATACGTTCTTCAATGGTTTTACAGGCATGGAGTACTGTAGCGTGGTTGCGCGACAGCTTAAGGCCAATGGTTGTGGATGACAATTTGGTGTGTTTCTTTGCAAGAAACATCAGAATTTGCCGCGGGTCGGATATTTCGCGCTTACGCGATTTGCCATACATAAGGTCGGTGTCGATGCCATAATATGTGCCAATGGTTTCGGCAATGAAATCAAAATTAATCTCCCTCTTTGGGACTTTTACAGCATTGGCTATCACGGCCTTAGCCATATCAATTGAAATATCTACATTTAAGAATGTGGCACGGGCTATAATCGACGAAATAATTCCTTCCAGTTCGCGCACACTGGTGGTGACGCTGTTGGCGATAAAATCAATGATATCGTTAGGAATCTGAAGACCGTCTTCACCTGCTTTCTTCTCAAGAACCTGACGGCGCAGTGCATAGTCGGGTTGGAAAAGCTCGGCAGTTACGCCCCACTTGAAACGTGAGATTAAGCGTGGTATTATGCCGTCGAGGCTTACCGGTGGGCAATCGCTTGAGAGTATCAATTGCTTCTGGTTCTGGTGGAGATGGTTGAAAATGTGGTAAAACGTGTTTTGAGTGCTTTGTTTACCAGCAAATTCCTGGATATCATCGATAATCAACACATCAATGCTTTGGTAAAAATTGATGAAGTCGTTGATTTGCTTGTTGATGACAGCTGTGGTGTATTGACTTTCAAACTCGCGTGACGTTAAGTATAAAACTCTTTTGTCTGGAGTCAGCTCTTTGATTTTTATACCGATTGCTTGGATGAGGTGGGTTTTGCCTACACCTGTCGGGCCGAAAATCAGCAAGGGGTTGAACGTCTTGCATTTTGGGTCGGAGGCAATGGCTTCGCCTATACTCAATGCAAGTTTGTTTGATGAACTACCACAATAATTTTCGAATGTGTATTTGGGGTTGAGCCTGCTGTCGATGTCTGGATAGTCGTGGCGCACAAATGGGTCGCTTGGACCTTGCATTTGACGTTGTACCCTGTTGTTTATTGTGGTGTTGTCCTTTGGCGCGTCGATTTTGATATTGGTCGACTTGTCGTTGCTTACTACATCGAGTGTATATGTCAGCTTGTTGAAGCTGCTTCCATACACATGCTTGATGCTTTTAGCAAGCAGGTTGATATACTGACTCTCAATTCTTTCGATAAAGAACTGAGAAGGCACCGAAAGAAGAAGGCGTCCATCGGAATAATCAACAGACTTTACAGGAGCAAACCAAGTATCGAACTGGGCTTCTCCTATATTGTCTTTGATTATCGAAAGACACTTATTCCATAATTCTATGTGGTCGCCTTGAGTCATTTTTTAATATTGCCTTTTATTGACGATACAAAATTTGCAATATTATTTTAATAAAACAATGTGAGAAAAATTTGGAATTATTATTTATTATGTAACATGTTGATTTATAGACGTGTGTGTTTGTTGTTTGAATTTACAGATTAATAAATTGATATTTCGGTTTATATACCTTTTAATCAACAGTTTAAGTCATAAATTATCATATGATTGCCTTTTGTAATGTGCTGTTTGTGTGTTTCTGTTACTTATGTTTCGATAAATTTCGAAAAAACGCTTATTTAGAATTGTTCTAAATAAGCGTTTTTCAGGTTTGCGGTTAGAATAACTTAAAGTTTACATATTTTTTAGGATGCTTCATCAGGTCGATAAGAAGTGAGTCAACATTTGATATAGTTGTATTTACGTGGTCGTAAAGCCCACGATCGTTAAGAAGTAAACCGATTGATGAGTCTTTTGAGTTGAGTTTGTCTGTCATATCAGCCAGATTACCTGTCACGTGCGAGAGGTTGGTGATTGTGCTGTCGATTGGGGCCGATTTGAGTTGTGCAGTAACTGAAGTCAGGTCGCCGGTGATGCTGTCAAGATTGCTTGAAATACTCACCACATTGTTGAGAGTAGCTGGTAGCTGGTTGTTCGACATTCTGTTAAGTGCAGCTGTAGTCTTCTCGAGGTTTGCTGTAATGGCGTCAAGACGTGTTATAGAAGTTTGCAGCGACGGATTTGAAAGCAATGAGTTTACATTTGTCAGTATGCTGTCGAGCTTTGGCAGAAGTGCAGTAACATTAGGCATTACTGAGGCCACGCCGTCCATAAGTCCGGATTTAACTTCGCCCGGAATCTCCTGCCCCATTTTATATGTTTCAGTTGTATTGTCGGATAATGCAATTTCAATTGATGCAGTGCCCAAAAGGTCGCTTGCCAGTAAGGCCTTCGAGCCTGTTGGGATTAGGAAATCTTTGTCAAGAGATATTTCAACGCAAACTTTGCGGTCGGTGTTGTCGTAATATATGTCGCGAACCAAACCAATCTGGAATCCGTTGACTGTTACAGGGGCTGACACAGCCAATCCTGCAACATTGTCGTACTTTATGGTATAATAATTTGCAGGCTTAAACACATTGACTCCTTTAAGGTATTCAATGCCAACAAATAGAATTATCAAACTGATAATTGCTGAGAGCCCTATGGCGGCCTCTTTTGATAGTAATTTCTTCATATTATTCAGTTAAATCGTTTATTGTCTTTGAATTTTATGATAAATGCATCTTTGTAGATGCTTTTGATTTTCTGTAATGTTCTTTGCGCTTCTTCCTGGTTGGGGGTGTTGCCGCTGGTGTACTTATAAAGACCTCCTTGCTTGTAATAGGATACGTTGTCAATTCCTTTCAGCCGTTTGTCAGATTCCTTCAAAATGGTGGGTGATGTCAGGAATTGCACGCGATAATATATTGTTCCTGGCTTATCGGATTTAGATGCGTTTGAGTTGTCTGAGCTCTGTGCACTTTTGTCCGATTGTTTTTGAGTCTTGGCGCTCCGGCTTTTCTTGTCGGACTTCGACGCCTCCTTTTTGGGCTTGTTGTTCTTCTTGTTGCGTATTGAGAGCTCCGGATTGAATTCGGAATTCTCCTCGACGATGGTTTTCAAGCTGGCGTTGGCATCATTGTCGGCATTTTCAGCCGATTGGATGTTTTCTTCCGTCTTAGGACTATGCTTTTCTTGCTTCACCGATTTTTTTTTCTTCTCCTCGTCATTCTTTTGCTTCGATTTGCTGTTGTCGTTCGACGCAAGTGCCACCCGTTGGTCGGTTTGGGCCTTGTATTTTGCCACAGCATTGAATATTGCTTTTGCGAGTTGCTTCTGTCCTTTCTCCGATTTCAGGAATTTTTCCTGTGTGGGGTTACAGATGTAATCGAGTTCGACGAGAACTGCCGGCATGCTTGTTGCTGCAAGCACCCAGAATCCAGCTTGCCTTACGCCTTTGTCAGCTCGGTTGGCAGTGGTGGAAAGCTCGGATTGTACCAGTGAGGCAAATGCCACACTGTGTTCCATATATTGTTGTTGCGCTATTTCAAAAATTATGTATGATTCCGATGAATTAGGGTCGAATCCTTTATAAGAAATGGTATAGTCTGGTTCTAGCTCAATAACTGAGTTTTCGGTCTTTGCCACTTCAAGGTTCTCCTCGCTCCGGTGAAGCCCCAGTGTGTAAGTAGAGGCTCCGTTAATGGTTAGACGCCCTTTGGCCTTTTTTGCTATTGAATTGGTATGAATCGAGATAAACAGGTCGCCGTTTGCCTTGTTGGCAATGTTGGCGCGTTCTTGCAATGTGATGAAGGTGTCGTTGTCGCGTGTATAGACAACTTTCACGTCGTTTATCGATTTCTTGACCAATTTGCCAAGTTCAAGGGCAACCCCAAGGTTAATGTCCTTTTCGTATGATGATTTGCCTAGGGCGCCTTTGTCTTTTCCTCCATGACCGGCATCGATAACCAATGTGAATTGCTTTGCTCCACACTCAGCTGTATTGAGTGCAAGCACGCTGATGACCATTAATATATAAAAAGGTATAAGCCGAAAGTAATTCATTCCGATTATTTTTCAACAAAAATAGTCAATTTAAATAATATGTGCCACCGATTTGACCAATTTATCGGTTTTAGGTTCGTTACTAATTAATTATTGCGAAATTTGATGTTATTATCGGTGGCTAATTTGTAAATTTGCGTTATGCACAAAGGGCTGATATTACATATAACAATGTTATCGTTGGTTTTCATCGCATTGCAGTCATGCGGTGGCAATATCGAAAAATCCAGCGTGGAAATTCTTAGTTTCGACCGCGATATCGTTCGGTATTCTTCTATGACGGAGTCCGAACGCGAAATGTTTAAGAGTCGATTTGCAGTGGTTCTCGACGTAGTTTTCGATTCGGCGCATAGCGATGATTCCATCATTAAAATTCCTGATAGCCCAATATTTAAGATGTCGGCATATGATGTGCAGCACCAGTTTGGCGATTATGCGACATTGTCGGCTGAACTGTCGGAATTGTCGACGGGATTTAAGTTGGTTAACCCAAATGCAGATTTCAATTTTTTCACCACAATTACTCCGTATTTTCAGTCGGTGATGTCCGATGGAACCAATATAATAATAGGTGTAAACCATTATCTTGGGCAGGATAACGCGCTTTACAAAGGTTTTGATGAATATAAGCGCAGATATAAGGAGCCTTCACGGATAGTGCCGGATTTGTCGGAGGTTGTGGCCCGCGATTGGCTCGGAGTTATTCGTTCAAATCCTACATTGCTCGATGCCATGGTGTATGAGGGGTGTGTGGCACATCTTGAAACCATGTTTATTAATGGCTCTGATGTGTTCGACATTTTAGGCTATAATGCTGAAGAACGCAAATGGTGCGTTGACAATGAGGTTAATGCTTGGCGGACAGTCATTGCTAAAGATTATTTGTATTCATCATCACAATATGTAATTTCCGACTTTGTTTCTCCTGCTCCCTTTACTTCATTGGTGTCACAATCATCACCTGGTGAGCTGGGTAGATATATTGGTTATTCTATTGTTGAGAAATATATTAATGTATTAAATTTAGAGCGTTGCTTGAATACATTTCGACAAATTATTGGTTCAAATTCCGAAGACGTTTTAATTAAATCAGGATATAATGGCAAATCAAGTTAATAAATTGTATGGTTTGATAGGAATGCCGTTGGGACATTCATTCTCGAGCCAATTTTTCAATGATAAGTTTAAACGTGAGTCATTTTCAGGCGAGTATCGTAATTTCCAACTTGAGGATATTGGCGAGTTGATGGAGCTTATTGCAGAATACGATAACTTGAGCGGTTTGAATGTCACAATACCTTACAAACAGCAGGTTATCCCCTATCTCGATGAAATATCCGACGATGTAAAAGCCATCGGTGCAGTGAATGTGGTGAAATTCATAAGAGATAATGGTGATTTGAGGCTTAAGGGTTATAATTCTGATTTTATAGGCTTTGCCGAATCTCTGAAGCCTTTACTCGTGGGTAATGAAAAGTCGGCACTTGTGTTGGGTTCAGGTGGGGCTTCAAAAGCCGTAGCATATGCATTAAAGAAACTTGGAATCGATGTAGTGACAGTGTCGCGCCGCAAGAGTGACGATGCCATTTCATATTCTGATATCGATGACAAGGTTATGGCTGACAATCAAATAATAGTCAACACCACACCATTGGGAATGTATCCAAAGGTAGATGAATATCCCGATATTCCCTATGGCTTAATTACCTCAAGCCATATATGCTACGATTTGACATATAATCCAGAAGTCACTGCTTTTCTGCGTCTTAGTGCCGAAAATGGCGCAAAAATTAAGAACGGACATGAGATGCTGATAATCCAGGCATTGAAATCGTGGGAAATATGGAATGAGTAGATAGACAAATAATGGATATTGGAGAAATAACGGCCAGGACTCCTCTTGTCAGAATGCTGTTGCCAATGGTAGTTGGAATATCAATGGCATGGGCAGTTCAGTCATTTGTGTTGTTTTATGTGTGCATTGGCCTTACATGGGCTATAGTAGCCATTTCTGTGGTGATAACAGTGCGCCACCATCAATCGAATTGGCTTTTCTTTGCTTCAATATTCTCCGTTATGTTGACTTTCTCGTTGGGAAATGCCTTGTTTCAATATAGGTTGCCCGATAATTTAAGTGATGATGCCGACATTGCGTTTGCCGAGGTTAAGTCGGTTTCCGACAATGAGTCATCTATGTCAATTATCGCATATGTGTATAGTGCAGTCGATTCGGTTGGCAATGCTGTTGACATCGACCCTCAGAATGTGGTACTTTATATCCAGGGCAATGATTATTCAATTTATGAGGGAAAGGTTATTTCGTTTGCGCCGTTGCTGAAACCGGTTAGCAACATGGGTAACCCTGCCGAATTCGATTATTGCAGATACCTGAGATGCCGAAAGGTATATCGTCAGCAATTCCTTAAGCGAGACCAATATAAGATTGTGCGATATAACTCGTCGGTTTCGGCTTCGCTTGCCGATATTAGGCGAGTCATCACACGTCGTATCTATTCATTGCCTTTTTCTCCGGAATCGAAAGATTTCCTTAATCAGATTATTTTAGGACAGGGAACCGGAGTTGATGACGACATCCGACAATCGTTTGCAAATGTTGGTCTCGCTCACATATTGGCACTTAGTGGTTTGCATATTGGTATAATTACTTTGATATTGTCGTTGTTGCTTGCTCCGCTCGATTATTTAAGGTTGCGAAAACTGAGGTTGTGTCTTACTATTGTGGTTTTGTTATTTTATGCAGCTCTTACAGGAATGTCAGCATCGGTGTCACGTGCTGTAATTATGTCGACGGTTACTTTCATAGCTTTCCTGGTTTACAGGCGAAATACTCCTGTTAACACTCTCTTCTTGGCTGCTGTTTTGGTATTGGCAATCAGTCCGTTCGATTTATTTGATGTCGGGTTTCAGCTGAGCTTTATGGCCGTTCTGTTCATATTAATAGCCAATTCATTGGCGCGAAAGTATTTCGCTAAGCAAAGTAAAATTGCATATTGGTTCACCAACCTTGTGCTGATGTCGGCGGCATCAATGATTGGCACCGGAATATTGTCGGCATTTTATTTCAATGTCATTCCTATCGTCTTTTTGTTGTCGAATGCTGTGATTGTTCCGTTGATGCCTATTGTGGTGTCGGTTGGTGTGGTATCTATATTGGTTGGATCCGATGTTTTGTGCGCTGCATTCAGCACTGGTTTTGATTGGGCTTTGTATTTTGTCAGGTTTGTCGAAACACTGCCATTCTCATATTCGGCCAATGTGTATGTATCAATTATCGATGTCGTTATATATTACATATTTATTGCTGCTGCAATAGTGGCCTTGTATAAGTCGCGGAAAGCATTGTCGGCAATCTTCGTGAGTGGAATTATTCTATACTTTACCTTGGAAAGTACTGTCAAGCCTGCACACTCGGGGGCTATGATACTCAACGACTTCAATGAGACTCCGATATTGCTTTATGATAAAGGTCGGTCAATGCTTTTCCCCGTTGTTGATTCCGATTATCGTACGCAATTCAGCATTTATCACAAAAAATTGCTTGCTGTGTTGTCAATCGATTCACTGAGCGAAACCGACGATAAGTTGGCCCGTATATACCGCGTAGAGCCCACTGCGTTCATGGCAAATTGTTCGACAGTGATTGTGCTCGACCGGTATTTGCCCAAGCCGACTGTGCCTGTCACTTTAACTGAATGCGATGCTCTTGTTATCACCAAGAATTTTCATGGTTCGATAAAGCGTGTACTCGATTATTATTCTCCCAGGTCGGTTATCCTTTCGGGGAATATCCTTCCCGACCGAAGAGAACAATTGTTGTCGCAGCTTAAAGCCATCCGGATGCCGTATTTCGACATAAATGCCTCCGGTGCATATATATTCTGATTCTATAAATCGAAGTATTCCCGATATCTGTTGTATAGGTGATGAGCCTGGACATATGCCGATTGTGGGCTCATGAAATGTGAAAACTCAAATGTTATGGCTTTATCGTAGTTGCAACGCTTGGCAGCTTCAAGTTTCATTCTCAGTTTGTCGAATTTTATTGGAAGAAACCGTATTGGCATGTCGCGGTCGAATGTCTCGGCGTTAGTCCAGCACTGCATACCATATTTGTCGGCAAGTCTTTTGTTAACACTGAAGAATTCATCGAGTTCATCGTAGTCGATGTGTCCGTCCTGAAATGCACACGCGTCAACCACATCATGAATTCCGTCGAAAATCTCATCCCACTCGCGTTCATGTTCCTGAACCGATACTGCTTCTTCTTTTGTGAGTTTCGATGTGTCGCTTATAGCCTTCTTACCGTCAATCCATGGTGAGATGAATGTCGGAAGTCCTCCCGATACGTCCTTGCACTGTTTTCCCATATCATGGAATGCCCCGATGGCACCTTTTGTTGCACGGCTTATCTCGCCGCTGATATACCATCCGCCAAAGCTGTCGTATTTCGATCCATATTGTTGCCACACCTCATCGATTACATATTTATTGTCTTCTACCTCCCACGACATATCGCCTGTATCCCAATACTTGCCTGAGTCATATAGCCCGAAATAAAATTTCATTCCATATTTGGCGGCAAGTTTTAGAAACATGTCGAGCAAGTCGACCGATGGCATATAGCACCCTTTTCCTAATAGATATTTTGAAGGATATGTTATGAACTTCCGGTATCCGGAGCGAATCATTATCACGGTGTCGATGCCTATTGCCTTCATATGCTGGAAATCAGTATCCCATTCCTTAAGACCCCAGTTCTGGTGCGGTATGTCGTGTGATATTTCATCGAGAAATGTTCCACTGATTTTCAGAGCATTGCCTTTTGGTACAATAAGGTTGCTGGTTAAGTTGGTCCTATCATGTTGAGATGCTGAATTGTCAGTACACCCGGTATCGATTGAAGCAGCTAATGCAGCTGTGCTGGCAATAGCTATGTCCTTTAAGAAATCGCGACGGTTTGGCATTGTATTTAAATGTTTTGTCCATACAAATATATCGACAATTATGGAATAAAAAAACTGTGTTGAGGATTTCCTCAACACAGCTCTCATTTTTATGATGTTTTGTTATTCGTTTTCTTGTTTTGCAGACTCTTCTTCGCTTTTTATCGAGAAATCAGTTATGCCAGCTGAAATGAGAGTGTTATACCAAGATATAATTTTCTTTATATCGGTATTGTATACTCTGTCGTGGTCGTAGTTAGGAAGAACCTCTTCGAAGAATTGCTGAAGCTGGGCAGCACTTTTGTACAGCTTGGTGTCGAGCACTTGCGAGTTGTATTTCTCGGCAATAGTGGTCAATACATCGGCCAAAGGTACTTCAGTATCGTCGGTGTAGATGGCAATGTCGCCTAATGCTATGATTTTATCGCGAGTATATGCCGGCATACGTTTGTTGTCGGTTACGTTTTCAACGATTATTATGCCTTTCCCGTATGAAATGAGACGGTATAGGCCTGGCTTGCCTGAAATTGATAATATTTTCTTAAGCATTGTTGTCTTTGTTTTTTGTTATTACAACGCAAATTTACAATAAAAGTCCGATGTCGGCAAAAGAATCAATGCAAAACCTATGTAGAGTGGCTGTGTTTGTCCGTGTTGTCGCTTAGTATTTGCAGCGTTTGGGCTATGATTGAGTTGGTGTCGTCGTTTATAATGATTGCGGCATTCTGTGGAATGGTTGAATCTTGATTGTTGATTCGTTCCATCACTTGCGAATGGGTGAGATTGCTGCGTTTCATCACACGTCGTATGCGAATGTCGATGGGTGCAGTGACATAGATTATGTTATCAAATAACTGTTCGAGATTGCTTTCTTTTAGAATGGCTGTCTCGACAAACAACAATTCGTCTTCTTGGTTGTTGTGCGCCCAATGTATGATGTCGGACTTTACGGCCGGATGGACTATTGAATTGAGTTTATTTAGCAGTGACTTGTCGTTAAACACTTGCGATGCAATTAATTGTCGATTCAAGTGATTTCCGTCGTAGGCAGTAGGCCCAAACAAGTCGATGAGTTGCTGTTTAACTGGTTCCGATTCTTCCATCAGCCTTTTTGCTTGCGAATCGCAGTCGTATACCGGATAACCCATAATACGAAGCAGTCTGGTTACTGTGCTTTTGCCAGCACCAATACCTCCACACACTGCTATAAGTTTCGGAGTCATGATTAATTTTTGTCGATAATATATTCCACACTGTCAGGTGTGATTGTTATGTCACTGAAATCCCATGGCTCATCGATATACACTTTCAGCTTCGATGTGCGCCTATTTGCTTCGCTATATCTGACGTATGGACAAAAATCCTGTACATCTTTATAAAGGCTAGAGGGTACAAGATAGGATATCTCAATTTTTGAAGGAAAAGTTACTATCGATTCACCTTCAGGCACTCCTTCTTGGTTAATTATTACTGTTTGATGCTTGTTGATCAGAGGTTCAACAGGAATTATTATGTCGACTACAGATGGTTGCAGTCTTACGCCTTTATGCGAAATGAGCTTCACCTTCATTCGTGTTGAATCTGTCAGGTCTTTTTCTGTTATCTTGCTGGTACTTACGCTGTTAATTGTTTTAAGCTTTTCCTTCGATGCAAACACAACTATTGAATCAACATTAGGCTTTATACGACCGGACAGAACATATTTGTAGTTTACAGAAATTTCGAGGTCAAGCAACAACGGCACTTTTTTGCCGGGCTGTGAAGTATAAGCGCTGTATAACGAATCGGGTGAAATGGCTATTAGCTCTCCGCCTGAAATAAGGTTCTTGGTGAGTAATGATTTCAAATCGATTGTCGATACTCTGAACACATCATTGCTGGTAATGAAGTCCTTGAAGTCGATATCGATTGAAGGTTTCACCCCTAACGAATACTTTATGAGGTTCGACCCTTTATCTTTGATTGTAACCTTAACCGTTTCGGGTATGTCATTTATTATAGTTATACTGTCGGGTTGGTTTTTTATGTTAACCGCTACATTAATATCGCGTTGGATGTCGGTGTTCAGAGTTAGAAGAAGCCAGAAAATGGATGCAATAATCACAAATATCAGGTAAGTAATCAGATTCTTGCCTGAATTCGACTTCAGAAGTGCGCGTATTCTTGACTTAATTTCACCCATTTATATATCCTATTAATTGTTATGTGTTCTCATTTAGTTTTGGAGATCAATTTCGCAGAAAAGGGTATGCCCCAATCAAAAACTACGGCATACCCCCTACTCCATCCAGATATTTATTACGTATTATTTCTGGTTGTTCTCAGCGGCTTCAGCCGGAGATGCATAGATTGAGTTCTTGTCGATTTTAATTCTTACATTATCGGCAATTTCAAGAATGATGTAATTATCCTTGATATCCTTGATAATCCCATAGATGCCACCAGCAGTGATTACTCTGTCGCCATTATTAAGTTCAGAGCGGAACTTGTTTATTTCTTTTTGCTTTTTCTGTTGAGGACGAACCATGAAAAAGTAGAAAATAGCAATGAATGCAACAATAAGGATAATGCTGGAGAATCCGCTACCGGCTGCTGCATCTTGGAGCATGATTAAATTTAGATTCATAATCGTTTTCGTTTATAAATTTGTAATATTATTCTTTTACTATAAGTTTCTCTTTTTTAAGATGCTTGATGATTGCATCAAGAATTCCGTTGACAAATACACCGCTGCGGTTGGTACTATACTGCTTGGCGAGCTCAATGTATTCGTTCAATGTAACCGAAGTCGGAATTTTAGGGAAATTCATCACTTCTGACAATGCGGTGAGCAGAATCACGCGGTCCATGAATGCAATTCGGTCGGCGTCCCAAGAATCTGTATTTACGAATTTGTCGATAAGCGAATTGTATTTGTCTTGGTTCTTTACGACGTCGTCAAAAAGCTTGTCGGCAAATTGCTCGTCTTCTTTATCTTTATACATAGGCAAGAGCTTGTGCTCCTGTCCCTCAGCCCACCGACGCATGGTCTTAAGCACGAAGGTGTTTATAATATCGAGGTCGGCATTCCAATAAAGCGACTTCGTTTCAAGAAATTCGGCGAAATCATCATTGTCGATAATTATTTTCTTTAGGATTTCTCTCCAGAATTCGGTGTCAATGCGATAGTCGGTATCCGGACGCGACATATATTCGTTATAGATGTCGGATTCGGTGATCTTCGACAGTAACAAGTGCATGTACACGTCATCTTTCCACGAAATGGGATTTTCCTTGAGGTATTTGTTTAAATCTTCATTTTCAACGAGCGATTTTATGAATTCGTTGTCGACGAATCTCATATTCGGGTTAAGTTCTTCGTCGGTGGGAAGATATTTGTTTCGTGCGTAGTCGATATTCATTTCCTGCATTCTGGTAAGGTCAATCATCATTACCAGCAGTGCATGATACAGTTCATATGATTTGTCAAGGCTATCATGGAGCTGTTTACGGGCTTGCTCGACGCTTATGTCGTTTTGTGTAAGCAGATATGAATAGAGCAGCTGGATTACCTTGATTCTTATTAATATTCTATTAACCATTTTGTATTCTATTTTGTGCAAAGTTACGCAATAATTGACGTTTGAGCAAAACTGAGTGGCTTGTAAGTTAATTATTATTTGCAATCCGCTGTCGCACAGCCTCATAAATAAGTATTCCGGCTGCCACCGACACATTCAGAGAACTGATGTGTCCAAACTGTGGTATGGCTGCATAGCTATCGCAGATTTTCAGGATATCAACAGATATGCCTACATCTTCTGCCCCCATCACAATGGCAGTGGGCACAGTGTAGTCAATCTTGGTAAAGTTTACAGCACCTTTCTCGGTGGCGCCGACAATTTGGAATCCACTGTCTTTAAGATACTTCACAGCATTGAGTGCCGACTTTTCACGGCATACAGGAATGTGAAGCAACGCACCGGCTGATGTCTTTACTGCATCTCCATTAACTCCGGCACTATTACGCTCGGAAATCACAATTGCATTAACTCCAGCACATTCACAGGTACGGGCTATAGCTCCGAAATTCCGGACATCGGTAATGCCGTCAAGAATTACCACCAGGGGTGTCTCCCCTTTTTCGTATAGTTCAGGCACAACATTGTCGAGCGAGGCAAATGTAATAGCCGACAATATCGCAACCACGCCTTGGTGATTCTTTTTTGTGATGCGATTAATCCTGTCAACAGGAACACGTTGGCCAACTATGCTGTATTCTTTCATCTTGGCAAACAGCTCTGCTGCAAGTTCGCTCTTCAGGTCCTTCTTAATCAATACCTTGTCGATATCCTTACCTGATTCTATCGCTTCGATTACGGCACGTATGCCAAATATATATTCATCCTTTGTTATCATAAATCAGTATTTACATATTTAATAACGATTTGGCATTCGATATTGCCGCCTCATTAATTGTTTCACCTGCAATCATTCCTGCTATTTCGGTTATCCTTTCATTGGCATTTAACAGTTTTACTGTCGATTCTGTTGAGTTCTCATTGTCAATTTTGAAAACTTTGTAGTGGTGAGCGCCGAGAGCTGCAACTTGCGGCAGATGAGTGATTGCGATTACCTGTATGTTTGCCGAAATCTCTTTCATCATTGCACCCATTCGATTCGCAATTTCGCCTGATACACCTGTATCGATTTCATCGAAAATAAGTGTAGGCATTTCAATATGTTGTGCAACAATCGATTTCAA
Source organism: Muribaculaceae bacterium (assembly GCA_016292745.1). GTDB lineage: Bacteria > Bacteroidota > Bacteroidia > Bacteroidales > Muribaculaceae > SFRY01. Next base: position 20,519 of record JAEDFO010000001.1, read on the forward strand.
GCAGAGCATAACACGTGACAATTCTCCGCCAGATGCTGTAGATGCCACATCTTCCAGTTGCTGATTCTTGTTGAATGCAACCATCAGCCGAACTTTGTCCTGACCGTTATGGTTGAAATCGCATTTCGTGAATTCAAATTTGCATTTAATGTTCTTCATTCCCAATAGCGATGCTCTGGCAATAAGCTCGTTTTCAACCAGTGATGCTGCATTATTTCTTGAGACTGTAAGTTCTTCAGCAATACTTGCCAATTGCTTCCGGCATTCATCATATTCCTTTTGCAGAGCTTTCATGTCGAATTCACTGCTGTCAATCATCGATAATTTTGCCTCATAATCGTGCTGTATGGCTAGCAGCTCGTCAATATTTTTTGCGTTGTGCTTTATTTTGAGGTTGTAGATGGCCGACAATCGGTTGTTAACTCTTTCCAGTTCTGCCGGATCGTCTATAACTTTATCATTAATTTCATTGAGTGTGGCCTGTATGTCACGAAGTTCAATAATTGCTGAATCTATTCTATCACATAGTTCCTGGCCATTATCGATTAATCCGGCTATGCTTAATAGCTGCGAATGCGATTCCTTGAGGTTTGATAGCACTGAAGCGTTCTCTCCATTCAGTATATCGGACGCAGTCCAAAGCACTCGCTTGATTTCTTCGACATTTTCAAGGCTTTTTTGTTGCGATTCAAGTGTTTCTTCTTCTCCAGGTTGAAGAGCCAATGGTGCCAATTGGTTGAGAATGAATCTGAAATAATCTTCATCCTTTTTGGCTTGCTCAACGGCAGCAATCTGTTGCTTAAGACGTTTCTCTGATTGGAGAAATTCGTTGTAGACATTAGAATACTTGGCGCGGATTTCAGAGTTCTTTGCGATGCCGTCAATTAGCGACAGTTGATACGATTGATTGAAAAGCAGCAGATTATTATGTTGCGAATGAATGTCGATAAGTCGTGACGATATTTCTTTCATCAACGAGGCATTTACCGGAGTATCATTGATAAAAGCACGCGATTTTCCTGCAGTTGATACTTCGCGACGTAGTATGCAGGTATTGTCGAAGTCGATGTCGTTGCTTTCAAATAAACCTTTGAGATTGTATTTTGAAATGTCAAATTCAGCTTCTACGATTGACTTCTTTTCACGATTTGATATTTGTTTCAGGTCGAGACGTTCGCCCAGAATCATATTCAACGCATTCAGCAAAATCGATTTGCCAGCTCCGGTCTCGCCCGTTAGAACCGAGAACCCTTCGTTGAACGTGATTTCGGTGTTAGTTATGATTGCGTAATTTGAAATTGATATACGTGTAAGCATATTATTTCGTTTTACTTACTTCTTTAATCTTCTTGAGCCGTTGTCCTTCAGTTGGATATATTGGATAAAGCAATTCGTACACTTTATCTTTTTCAGTTGTCCCGGCTTTTGAATAGATATTGGTTAGCTCGTCGAGTTTGGCATCCTTGAACATTGACAACCCAACACTCATTGGCGCAACATCATATACTTTCTTGAGTTCTTCGAGCGCAGAAGTAACTGCAGCACGTCCCTTGTCGACACTTAGTGCCATTTCGTCGAGTCCCTTGCGATGGTAAGTGTATGACAACGAACGTAAGGCCTTTGTGGCGTTATCGGTGTATGCACTCAGCACAGCGCTTCGGTTTTTTGTGTCCTCAAAAGCTTTCCATCCTTTTTCTCCCGAACTTTGAGCCATTTGCACCACCTCGGCTGCCTTCTCAAAATAGTAATCTCCGCCGAACGGTGAGAAACTGTCAAAGTCGAGGGCAAGAATCAGATAGGCGTAGAAGTTAAGAATTGCCGTAAGATTACTTTCCATTGTCGTTTCCGAGAACACAAGTGGCTCGTTTTCTTGATATGTGAAATCGATTTTAGTATCCTTGAAGTTAAGGAGAGTTGTTGTGTAACTGCTGTTATACACCGGTCTCAACGATTGCACCTGCAGCTCTCCTGTCATAGCCATGTCGGAATAGCTTTTTATGGTAAAGAACATTGTACACTCTATTTTCTCGTTGGCCGAAAATTGTGCATTTCCCCACCGGTTAGTGTTGATGTATTCTGTGATGGCTTCCTGAAGTGTGGTAAATACCTCTTTGTTAACGTTCTGTATTTGGTCGGTATTGATTTCCACTCTACAATTCAGTTCCTGCCCCCAGAATAATGAGGGAATTGCACAGAGCAACAGTGCGATGTATGTTCTGATGCTGCGATTCATAGATAATTATCAATAATTGTATCCACAATGTCCTTTGCCACCTCTATTTTGGGTTTGTTGTCGTAATGCAACATCTCTCCGTTTGATTGTATTATGGTGACTGTGTTGTTGTCGGTGCCAAATCCTGAATTCTTGTCGTTGAGTGAATTAAGGACAATCATATCAAGGTTTTTGCGCAGAAGTTTCGATTTAGCGTTGCTAAGTTCGTTGTTGGTTTCGAGTGCAAACCCTACTGTAATCTGGTCTTGCTTCTTGATTTTGCCGAGGGTTGCTGCAATGTCGGGATTCTTTTCCAAGACTATCTGCGGAATCTCGTCGTTTTCACGTTTTATTTTGTGGTCACAGCTGTTTTTAACATGGTAGTCGGCAACTGCAGCGCACATTATTGCAATGTCGCAGGTACTGAAATTCAAAAGACATTGTTCCAGCATTTCTTTAGCACTTTCCACTTTCAACACCTTGACTGCCGGCGAATTGGCTGATACCGACACTGGGCCACTTACCAAAACAACTTCTGCACCGCGTCGGGCACATTCATCGGCAAGAGAATACCCCATTTTGCCCGAAGAGAAATTTCCGATAAATCTTACAGGGTCGATGCGCTCGTAAGTTGGACCAGCGGTGATGAGTACTCGTTTGCCGGCAAGTTGATTGCTGTTGCTGAAGAATTCTTCGATGCGATTGAAAATCGTTTCCGGTTCCTCCATCCTTCCTTTGCCTACAAGATGGCTTGCAAGTTCACCCGATTCGGCTTCAAGAATTAAGTTGCCATATTGTTGAAGCAGTTCCAGGTTATGCTTGGTTGAAGGATGACGGTACATGTCGAGGTCCATGGCCGGGGCAATCATAACCTGACATTTTGCTGAAAGATATGTGGTTATGAGCATGTTGTCGGCCACTCCATGTGCCATTTTTGCCAAAGTTGAGGCTGTTGCGGGAGCAATAACCATCAAGTCGGCCCACAATCCGAGATCAACATGGCTGTTCCACGTGCCTGTGTTGGCTGTAAAGAAATCGCATATCACCGGCTTGCCGCTTAGTGCCGACAATGTAACAGGTGTTATAAACTCCTTCCCATTTGGTGTTATAACTACCTGCACCTCGGCCCCAGCTTTTACAAGCAGGCGCAGTAGCGTAACCGATTTATATGCGGCAATACCACCTGATATTCCCAGAATTATATGTTTGCCTTTTAGCATTATGCTTATTTGTTGGCGAGTTTGATTTTAGTAATCACGCGTTTGGTGTCGAGTGCAAAGTCACCGTTCATCATCCAGGCGTAGTAGCTCGGGTCGCGTCGTTCAAACACTTCTTTTACTGATACACCCTTATATTTGCCGAAGTTGAACACCTCTATACCTTGCTCGTTATACACAATGCGTCCCATCAAGTCAACATTCTTGTTGAACGAGGAGAAGTTCGAAAGGAATTCCACATCGTTCTTCAAATTCGGGTAACGGTCGAGCTGAGCCTTCAGCACCTCGTATGTTGCACGAGTGTCGGCGTTGGCTGAATGTGCATTCTCGAGGTCGCCGTTGCAGTAGAATTTGTATGCTGCCGACAGTGTGCGTTGCTCCATCTTGTGGAAGATAGTTTGCACGTCGACAAACTTTTGACGCGACAATTCAATATTTATACCGGCTCTGAGAAATTCTTCCATCAGCAACGGGATGTCGAAACGGTTGCTGTTGTAGCCAGCTATGTCACATCCTTCAAACACTTTTGCCAGCTCCTTGGCGATTTGCTTGAATGTTGGTTTGTCTGCTACATCTTCGTCGGTGATATGGTGAATAGCAGTCGATTCGGCCGGTATAGACATTTCCGGATTAATCCTCATTGATTTTTCCTCTTCTGTCCCATTTGGATAAACTTTAATATAGGATAGTTCAATGATACGGTCGTGCGAAATGTTGACACCGGTAGTTTCGAGGTCGAAAAATATTATCGGCTTTTTCAGATTCAGTTCCATCGCAATCGATTAAATGTACATAGGCATAAGAAGAACAAGGAAATCTTCGTTTTCATCTTGTTCATCAGGCAAGAAAACGCATGCACGTGAGGGGTCGGACAATTGAAGCACGATATTGTCGGAGTTGATGTTCGCAAACAATTCGATGAGATGGCCATCATTAAATCCGATAATCATTGATTCGCCCTTATAGTCGCACGATACGGCTTCCTGTGCCGAAGTTGAGAAGTCAATGTCCTGTGAACGAAGCTGAATGGTGTCGAGGCTCAATTCGAACTTAACCAGACCTCCAACGCTTGCAAAAACTGAAACGCGGCGAACGGCATTCAGAATGCATTCGCGGTCGATTGTCAGTGTGAAAGGGTTGTTTGTAGGAATAACCGAAGCATAATTAGGATAGCTACCCTTTATGAAACGGCAATTGAGCGAGAACGTATCGGTCTCAAAATATGCGCCATTGTCGTTGATAACTACTTTAACTTGCGTATCGTCGTTTGGCAGGAAGTTCTGAAGCAACGATGCTGGCTTGGTGGGCATGATAAAGGAGCGTTCAACGCCTGTTGTAATATTCTTATTGATATAGCGTGCGAGCTTATGAGTGTCGGATGCAACGAAAATAATGCTATCGGGCTTGATGTCCCAATAAATACCCATCATCTGAGGACGCATATCTTCGTTTACGGCCACTGCAAATATGGTTTTTGAAATGCCTTTGGCAATTTCCTTTGCAGGAACCATGATTGTGGTCGATTCGCCTTCGTTTTCAATTGATTCCTTTTGAGGAAATTCTGCAGCATTTACAGCGATGAAATTGAAATTACCGTTTCGGTAGTTGATGTTGATTTCAAGATTGTCATCGTTGATGTCGAATGACAGAAGTTGGTCGGGAAGGCACTTAAGCGCTTCGAGAATATACTTTACATTTACTGCGAAACTGCCCTGGCCTTCAGCATCATCGACACTGATTCGAGATATAATTGTGTTCTCTGCATCGCTTGCAGTTACTGTCAATGTATCGCCTTCTAACTGAAACAGGAAGTTGTCGAGAATCGACAAAACGTTTTTAGAATTAACCACCTTGCTTACGGCTGAAAGCTTAGAAAGGAATGTTTTGCTTTGAATCTTGAATTTCATATTGCGATATAATTTATATTATTCTGATTTAGTTAATGCATTTTATGCTATTTAATTACAAATATACTAATTCTTATTATAATATTGAGACAGAATTGATGCAGAATTTTTTGTGTATTGTTCATTTTGTTGATTTCATGGTAACACAGGGCTTTTTTAGACAAAGACAAGGGGCTGCACAAACTGCAACCCCTTGTTATTTAGATATAGAGTGTGGAATTACCAGATTGTAACGCGCTCGGCTGGAGCAAGGAACATCGGGTCTCCTTCCTTAATATTGAAAGCCTTGAAGAATGGTTCAATGTTTTTCAATGCAGCATTGACACGCCATCTGCCGAGTGAGTGTGGGTCGGTTTTTGTTCGACGAAGTATTTCGGCGTCGCGGATATTTCCGGCCCATACACCAGCATAGCTGAGGAAGAAACGTTGGTCGGGAGTAAATCCGTCGGTCTTTTCCTCAGAACGTCCTTGCTGAGTTTTCTTGAATGCAGTGTACGACACACGCAGACCGCCATGGTCGGCAATGTTCTCGCCGAGAGTGAATTTGCCGTTGGCATGTTCATCACCAAGGACAATGATGCTGTCGTATTGTTTAACGAGAATGCTTGTCAGCTCCTTAAAACGGTTTGCATCTTCCTCGGTCCACCAATCTTTCATGTTGCCGTTCTGGTCGAAGTTTCGGCCTTGGTCGTCGAAACCGTGAGTCATTTCGTGACCAATAACCACTCCGATTGCGCCATAGTTAGAGGCGTCATCGGCATTGACATCGAAGAATGGAGGTTGAAGAATGCCGGCCGGGAAGCATATTTCATTTGTAGTTGGGTTGTAGTATGCGTTGACTGTTTGAGGAGTCATAAACCATTCGTCACGGTCAACTTGCTTACCGCATTTTGCATACTCTTCTTTCGACTTGAAGATTATTGCATTCTTAACATTCTCCCAATATGATTTGTTTACGTCGACAGTTATTCCTGAATAGTCTTTCCATTTGTCGGGATAACCAATTTTCACGGTGAAGCTGTTGAGCTTAACCAGTGCGTTGATTTTTGTGGTTTCGCTCATCCATGGCAAAGTCGCGATGTGTTCGCCAAGGGCAATCTTCAGATTGTTTACAATCTTGAGCATCTTCTCTTTCGAGCCATTAGCAAAATACTTGGCAACATAGAGTTCTCCTACAGCTTCGCCAAGGATTCCATTGGGGACGTTGAGAGCGCGTTTCCACAGTGGCTGCATTTCTTTTGTGCCTTGAAGTGTCTTGCTGTACATCTCAAAGTTGGCTTCAGTGAAATCGTTGCTCAAATAGCTAGATGCGCTGGAAATGTAGTTGAAAACGAGATAGTCCTTCACCTCTTGGAGCGATAGCTTCGGCATTAGGTCGTTAACTTGTTTCAGTGCTTTCGGTTGAGTGATGATTACTGTATCTATATTATTGAGATTCAGCGAATTGAATACGCTCTTCCAGTCGATACTATTATATTCTTCGCACAGTTGGGCATATGGCACTGGGTTATACATTTTTGCAATGTCGCGCTGTTCTTCACGGCTCATAGACCATTCGGCAATCTTGGTTTCAAGAGCGATGATGTTCTTTGCTGCCTTTTTTGCTGCCTTTTTGTTGTAGCCCACCAATGTGAAGATTTTCTCAAGATAATTGGTGTAAGCAACCATTATCTGTTGGTTTTCTTTCGAAGCGACGATGTAGTAGTCGCGGTCAGGTAAGCCTAAACCTGGTTGGGAAATGTAAAGAGCATTGATGTCGGAATTCATCAAGTCAGCTTCAACACCGCAACCGAAGAAAGGACTGCCGATGTTAGATTGTTCCCAAGTGATAATGTCGTTAAGGTCGGCCAATTTCATGTTTTGGATTTTTGCGATGTCGGCCATTACTGGTTGAGCACCTTCGCGGTTGCGACGAGCGCTGTCCATACCCAACAGATATAGGTCGCGCACTTTCTGCCCTACACTACCCTGCTCTTGCTTTGATTGTGCAAGTTCTTCGAAAAGGGTCTTAAGTTGAAGCTTGTTGTTTTCGGCTAAGGCGTCGAAACTACCGTAACGGGAATATTCATCGCCAATTGGGTTGGCTTTCATCCAGCCACCACATGCATAGTCGTAGAAGTCGACACGAGGGTCAACTGAATTGTCAATGTTTGCAGGATTTACTCCGGCAATCTTTCCATTTTCTGCTGCACTCATTGATAAAAGTGATGAAAATGCAAATGTTAATAATATAGGTTTCAGTCTCATTTTATATTAGTTTTTAATATATATGTCTGAATATTGCGCATTAAATTACACTTGTGCTCATTTATTTTTTAATTCTTCATATTCTTGGCACGCCAACTCCCAATAGCTCATAGCTGTTTCGAGTTGCTTCTGCACGTCGGAATATTTCTGGAAAATTGATTGATCGATGTCGCCACCAGCAGAGAGAACCTTCTCGATTTCTGCAAGTTCTATCTCCAGATTCTGTATTTCAGTCTCTTTGTCGGCAATCTGTTTCTGTGCCTTGCGCAGCATCTTGTCGCGCTCTTTTTGTTCCATGTACGACAGTTTGGAAGCCGATGCTTTCTCTGTCGACGTTTCTGTTGCAATTAATGGCTTTGGTGTCTGTGCGTTGGAACCTTTATTGTCAGTGCTTCGCTCGAGTTCTCTTAGCGAATCGATTCTTTTCATCTCAAGATACTCGTATATGCCGCAAAGATGTTCTTTCACTTTGCCACCGCCAAACTCGTAGACTTTAGATACTATGCCATCGAGGAATTCACGGTCGTGCGATACCACTATCACAGTGCCTGTGAAATCAATTATCGATTGTTTTAGTATGTCCTTGGTCCTTATGTCGAGGTGATTGGTAGGCTCGTCGAGAATGAGCAGGTTAACAGGTTCAAGTAGTAACTTAATCATTGCCAAGCGTGTCTTCTCACCACCGGAAAGCACTTTCACTTTTTTATCGATGGCATCACCACCAAACATAAAGGCACCGAGGATGTCGCGAATCTTAGTGCGTATGTCGCCTACGGCCACACGGTCGATGGTGTCGAATACTGTTATCTCCTGGTCAAGCAACTGAGCCTGATTTTGGGCGAAATACCCTATTTTCACGTTATGCCCAATCTTTAGATTCCCATCGAAAGGAATTTCACCCATTATGCATTTTACCAGAGTGGATTTACCTTCACCGTTTTTACCCACAAATGCCACTTTCTCACCGCGCTTTATGGTGAATGTAACATTTGAGAACACTTGGTGTTCGCCATAGTGTTTGGCAACCTCGTCGGCTATTATCGGATAGTCTCCGCTTCGAGGAGCGGGTGGAAATTTCAGATTAATGCAACTGTTGTCGACTTCGTCAACCTCAATGCGCTCTATTTTCTCAAGTTGCTTAATTCTGCTCTGTACCTGAACAGCTTTTGTGGGCTTATAACGGAACCGCTCGATGAAATCTTCTGTTTCGTGAATCATCTTTTGCTGATTCTCGTAGGCTCGCATCTGCTGGGCTACGCGTTCCTTACGCAGTTCGATAAATTTGGAATAATTTACCTGATAATCGTATATTTTGCCGCACGATATTTCGATTGTGCGGTTCGTGACGTTGTCGATAAAAGCTTTATCATGCGAAACGAGCAACACAGCTTGGGCCTTGGTTATAAGGAAATTTTCAAGCCACTGAATCGATTCGATGTCAAGATGGTTTGTAGGTTCGTCGAGAAGCAGAACATCTGGCCGTTTAAGCAATATTTTAGCCAATTCGATTCTCATACGCCAACCACCGCTGAACTCCGATGTATGACGGTTAAAATCGTTTCGGGTGAATCCAAGGCCAATAAGAGTCTTCTCCACATCTGCCTCGTAGTTGTTTCCGCCGTGAAGTGTAATAAAGTCGGTAAGATGCGTTAGTCTGTCGATTAGCTTTTGATATTCTGGGGTTTCGTAGTCGTCGCGTTCGGCCAGCTGGATGTTTATTCTATCGATTTCGTGCTGATAATCATCCATGAAACTGAATACACTCTTTGCCTCTTCGATTAGCGAACGTGTGTCGGTTACGGTCATTTGCTGTGGCAAGTAACCTATAATAATATCGTTTGGTATCGACACACTGCCCGATGTTGGAGATTGAAGGCCGGCAATTATTTTGAGCATGGTACTTTTCCCTGCTCCATTTTTGCCAACAAGTGCAATCTTGTCTTTTTTATTAATTACATAGTTAATTCCGGCGAAAAGTACTTTTGCGCCAAACTCTACTGATAAGTTCTGAATAGATATCATCGGAATCAATACAAGATGAGTTAGGAGCATACACTTCTTTATCAAAGTGCAGACTCCTAACTCCAAAAGTCAATTATCAATACTCGGCCCAAGTCTTGATTTCCATTGCATCGATATCAACACTTGTGAATGCGTTGATGAATGCAGACGCCAGACGGGCATTTGTGAGCAGCGGAATATTCAAGTCGATAGCAGCACGACGTATTTTGTAGCCATTCGACAATTCTGTGCTCGATAAGTTCTTCGGAATATTAACTACAAGGTCAATTTCCTTTTTGTGAAGCATGTCGAGTGCCTGCGGCTGTTTATCGCTTTCGCTTGGCCAGTATACCTTGATGGCTGGGATGCCATTGTCGGTAAGGTACTGATGAGTACCGCCTGTCGCATACAGGTTGTATCCGCGCTGATGCAAGCGAAGAGCACTGTCGAGCATATCTGCTTTCTGTTTTGCTCCACCAGTGCTAAGAAGAATATTCTTCTGCGGTATGCGATATCCAACTGAAAGCATCGACTTCAGGATTGCCTCGTTAGTGTCGTTGCCCAGACACCCAACCTCGCCTGTCGACGACATATCGACACCGAGAACCGGGTCGGCTCCTTGCAGACGCGAGAATGAGAATTGCGATGCTTTGATTCCCACATAATCTATGTCGAATAGGCTCTTGTTGGGTTTCTCAACTTGCAGCCCTAACATAACTCTAGTGGCAAGTTCAATGAAGTTGATTTTCGATACTTTCGACACGAATGGGAAGCTTCGTGAGGCACGCAAGTTACATTCAATAACCTTAATGTCGTTGTTCTTGGCAAGGAACTGAATATTGAATGGGCCCGATATATCGAGTGCCTTTGCAATCTGACCTGTAATCTTCTTTATACGGCGCATTGTTTCAACATACAGTTTCTGTGGAGGGAACTGTATGGTTGCGTCGCCTGAGTGAACGCCGGCAAATTCAATGTGCTCGGAAATCGCATAGAGTTTTACTTCGCCGTTTTGTGCTACGGCATCCATTTCAATCTCCTTTGCATTCTGAATGAATTCGCTGACAACTACAGGATGCTTTTTCGATACATTGGCAGCCAGTTTCAGGAAGCGAGCCAGCTCTTCATCGTTTGAGCAAACATTCATTGCGGCGCCAGATAGCACATACGACGGGCGCACCAGCACCGGGTATCCTACTTCGTTTACAAAGCCATAAATATCGTCGAGCGAAGTCAATTCACGCCATCTTGGCTGGTCGATACCCAGTTTGTCGAGCATTGATGAGAATTTATGGCGGTCTTCAGCGTTGTCGATTGATTTGGCTGTTGTGCCCAGGATGTTTACATTCTCGGCATTCAGACGCATAGCCAGGTTGTTTGGTATCTGGCCACCAACAGAAAGGATGACACCGTGAGGCTCTTCCATTTCGATGATATCCATCACGCGCTCGAATGTGAGTTCGTCGAAGTAAAGGCGGTCGCACATGTCGTAGTCGGTTGACACAGTCTCTGGGTTGTAGTTAATCATCACCGAGCGATAGCCTTCTTTCTTTACTGTCATCAACGAATTTACACTACACCAATCAAATTCCACAGAACTGCCTATTCTGTAAGCACCCGAACCTAAAACGATGATTGAATTATGGTCGTGAAGATAGTTCACATCGCCATAGCTACCGTTATATGTAAGATAAAGATAGTTTGTCTTTGCGGGAAATTCGCCGGCAAGTGTGTCGATTTGTTTTACTACCGGAGTAATACCGAGTTTCTTGCGATAGCTTCTCACCATCAGATTTGCCTCTTCGGGATCGATGGTCGTTTTATAAAGAGCACGACCTATCTGGAAATCGGAGAATCCTTGCTGCTTGGCAACCTTGAGTGTATCGATTGGCAGTTCCTCCAATGAATTGTACGACTCAAGCGTGTTTGCTGTGTCAGTGATATTCTTAAGCTTGTACAAGAACCATTTATCGATTTTTGTCAAGCGATATATATCATCGACAGTATAACCGTTGTTAAGGGCCTTGGCAATAACGAATATGCGCTTGTCGGTTGGTGCTTTAAGCGCTGCGTCGATATCGTCGATTGACAATTGCTTGTTTTCAACAAACCCGTGCATGCCTTGGCCAATCATTCTGAGACCTTTTTGTATAACCTCCTCAAATGTGCGTCCAATCGACATAATTTCGCCCACTGACTTCATGGATGAACCGATTTCGCGGTTCACACCATGGAATTTACCCAAGTCCCAACGTGGAATTTTACATACGATATAGTCGATGGCAGGCTCGAAGTATGCCGAGGTGTCTTTGGTCACAGAATTGCAAAGTTCGAACAAGCCATATCCCAATCCAATCTTTGCTGCGATGAATGCCAGCGGGTATCCGGTGGCTTTCGAGGCAAGAGCCGAACTTCGGCTTAGACGTGCGTTGATTTCGATTACACGATAGTCCATCGATTGAGGGTCGTAGGCATATTGTACATTACATTCGCCTACTATGCCTATATGGCGCACAATCTTAATTGCCAATGCACGTAGCATCATGGTGTCGGCATTGGAAAGTGTCTGGCAAGGTGCTACAACAATACTTTCGCCTGTATGAATGCCCAGAGGATCGAAATTCTCCATGTTACATACAGTGATACAGTTGTTGTATTGGTCGCGGACTACCTCAAACTCAATCTCTTTCCATCCTTTGAGCGATTTCTCAATCAATACCTGAGGTGAAAAAGAGAATGATTTTTCTGTGAGTGCTGTAAGTTCTTCTTCGTTGTCGCAGAAGCCGCTGCCTAAGCCTCCGAGAGCATATGCTGCTCGTACAATAACCGGGTAACCAAGTTCTTTTGCTGCTTTCTTTGCTTCCTCTACACTGTTAACGGCCTCACTCTTGATGGTCTTAATGTCAATTTCATCAAGTTTCTTAACGAACAGTTCACGGTCTTCGGTGTCCATAATGGCTTGCACTGGAGTGCCAAGCACTTGGACGTCATATTTCTTGAGTGCCCCCGATTCGTACAAGCCAACACCACAGTTAAGCGCTGTCTGGCCACCGAACGCCAGCAGAATGCCTTGAGGACGTTCTCTTGCAATTACCTTCTCAACGAAGAACGGTGTTACCGGCAAGAAATAAATCTTATCGGCAATTCCTTCCGATGTCTGAACGGTAGCAATGTTAGGGTTGATGAGCACCGTCTCGATATTTTCTTCTTTCAGTGCCTTTAATGCTTGCGAACCAGAGTAGTCAAATTCACCGGCTTCTCCAATCTTGAGAGCACCCGAACCTAATAAAAGGACTTTCTTAATTTTGCTTTTGTCAATCATGTCAAACAAATTTAGGCACTATAATAAACTAATGAAATCATCGAAAATCACTTGAGTGTCAAGCGGACCGCTGCAAGCTTCGGGATGGAATTGAGCGGAGAAGAATGGCTTTGATTTGTGCCTGATTCCTTCGTTTGAATTGTCGTTCATATTAATGAAGAGCTCTTCCCAGTCGCTTGGAATTGTGGTTGAATCAACTGCAAAACCATGGTTCTGCGATGTTATGTAGCATTTGTTTGTACCGACTTTTCTAACTGGCTGGTTATGGCCGCGATGCCCGTACTTCAGTTTGTAGGTCTTTGCACCTGCAGCCATCGAAAGAATTTGGTTACCCATACAAATGCCACAAATAGGTTTGTCGCCTGAAAGTGCGCGACGCACATTCTCAATGGTTTGTTTTGCATAATTCGGGTCACCGGGGCCGTTTGAAATAAACAGTCCATCGTAGGCAATCTTCGAAAAATCATAATCCCAAGGCACTCTTATTACCTTTACTCTACGGTCAACAAGGCATCTGATGATATTGTGCTTCACTCCGCAGTCAACCAAGACTACAGTCTTGTCGCCGGCTCCATATTCAATTACTTCTTTGCAACTTGCTTTTGCGACAAGATTTTCGCTGTTAGGATCGTAAAGCGGCACGTCGTCGGTGTCTTTGAAGGTAATCTTACCCAACATGGCACCTTTGTCGCGGATTATCTTGGTTATTGCACGGGTGTCAATGTCATACAATCCCACAACTTTCTCTTCGATAAGCCATTCACTTAGGCTTCTGGTTGCTTGCCAGTGGCTGTAGTCCCATGAATAATCTTGACAAATAATGGCTTTGCAATGAATTTTCTCGCTTTCGAAGTTTACGCATATGCCGTTGTTCTCTTCGTAAGGCGGAACGCCATAGTTGCCGAGGATTGGATACGTGGTTACCAGAATTTGGCCCAAATAAGAAGGATCAGATAAGCTTTCGGGATAACCTGTCATGGCAGTATTGAAAACTACCTCTCCAGAACATGGCATTTCGTAACCAAACGATTTGCCTACAAACTGTATCCCGTTTTCAAGGGTCAGAATTGCTTTCTTTATTTGTTGCATACGATAGAATGTAGTTTAAATTAAGCGGTAATCAACTCTATCGTGAAAACCATACAAAGGTAATAAATATTTTTCTAAATTGCGGCAGTATTTGCGCTGCCACTATAAAAAGAATGAATTTTTACGATAGAAGGTGCTCAAGCAGTATCTTTATACCTATTATAATAAGTATAATGCCTCCTGATACTTCTGCTTTTGAACCTACATATTTACCGAATAGTTTACCCAAACAAATGCCTGCTGCCGAGAACAAGAAGGTAATTAACCCAATTTCACATGAAGCTTCTATGATTGGCACATTCAGCATTGATATTGATACACCAACGGCGAGTGCATCTATGCTTGTGGCCACTGCAAGGGTGAACATAGTGCGTACACACATGTCGCAATCTACATTATCGTCCTTCTTGCCAAATATCATGTTGATACCTATATATGCCAAGATTGCGAATGCAATCCAATGGTCGAGAAATGAAAGATAATTGATAAAACAACTACCGAACAAATATCCGATTATCGGCATCAATGCCTGAAAGCCGCCAAACCACAATCCAACTTTAAGAATGTCGGCAATTGTTACTCTTTTAAGCAGCATTCCTTTGCATATCGACACTGCAAACGCATCCATGGAAAGACCTATGCCGATTAGTATGATTTCAAATAAACTCACGTCGTAAATTTTTTACAAAAATATATTATTCTCTTTAATATCCGTTGATTATGCATTAATAATTCTCATTAACTAAATTTTTATATTCTGATACATTATTTTTAATGCTATTATGGCTTGTATAGCAATATAAAAATGATAACTTTGCAATAACTGGTGTTGGATGGCTTCGTATTCAACATTTTTATGTCGATTATTCTTGATATTCATCATTTTAAGCATTTATATATGAAAAAACTCCTTTTTTCAATGATTGCCTGCTCCGTTGTTATTAATGGTTACAGTCAATTGCCAAGTTTAGACTCTGCTGCAGCTCACATCGCGAAGGGCGAGTTAACTGCTGCGTCGGAAATGATTGAGAATTTGCCTGTCGAGGTAAAGCAAATGCATTGGTTTTCGGTTGATTCTCTTAATATGATTATCAGCCGGTTACGATATGATTTCAGTTTAACGCCTTCGGAAGGAATCGCTGAAGTGCTAAAGAAAAAGCCAGCCACAACAATCCGAGAGATAGCCGATTGGATAGATGCAAAATATATTGAGACTGCTACTATCGACGGTAAGGAAATGTGGTTCAGGAAAGCAGTCCGTAATTTGTGGCTCATAAATCCTGAATTCCAGGTGCATCCTGATACAGTTGGAAACTATGAACATTTTGGCAGTACACTTTATGGATGGAAGGAAAAGAAGTCGGACAAGAATCGTTGCCACGATTGGCATAGGGCTACAATAAAATTTGAGCTCGATGTAGATGCAAATGTGGTGCCTGCGGGCGATACTGTCAAGGCTTGGCTACCTATTCCGCTTGCTACAGTTCGTCAGCGCAACTTCAAGATGCTCTCTACATCATCTGATGTTGTGTATTCCAAAGGGTCGGCTCACAACACAGTATTTATGACAGCTGTTGCTCAAAAGGATAAACCAACTCATTTTGAAATTTTGTTTCGCTATGATGTGGCTGCCCAAAATTTCCCCCTTGAGTACATATTGGAAAAATTAAAACCCTATAATACTGATTCTGATTTATATAAGGAATATACAAAGGCCGATGGAAAGCATGTAGTGATAAATGACCGAATCAAGAAGTTGGCCGAGTGTATCGTTGGCTCAGAGACTAACCCTGTGAAGAAAGCTTCGCTCATATATGATTGGATTGTCAGCCGTTTCCCATGGGCAGGGGCCCGCGATTATGGTACGATTCCAAACATTCCAGATTATGTGCTTGATATTCACCATGGCGACTGTGGCCAAGTGGCACTGCTATATATATCACTTGTAAGAGCTGTTGGTGTCCCGGCACGATGGGAAAGTGGTTGGATGCTTCATCCTTGGGAGAATAATTATCATGATTGGGCCGAAACATATTTTGAAGGTATCGGCTGGGTCCCGACCGATGTCTCGTTTGGCCGAAACGATGACCCAGCATTTAAGGAATACTACAAGACAGGCACAGATGTGTATCGGTTTGCAAGCAATTGCGACTATTCTGAGAAACTGTATCCTGAGAAAAAATATCTTCGTACCGATCCCATGGATTTCCAGGCCGGTGAAGCAGAATGGAGAAATGGCAACATTGAAGGAACCGACTATTCGTCGAAATTGACTGTTGTTAGTTTTGAACCTATTAAATAGATGCGTGTTATGAACATTAGAAAGTTACTGGCTGTAGTTGCGCTTTTGACGGTTTCTTTGTCTGTTTTGGGAGAAGATTATTCTTCAATAGTTAATGGAATCAAGCAGGCTTATATACCCGACCGTAGGGTGGATTTGTGGGAGATCTCGGTTAATGAATTAGACACTTGCCATGTGTCGTTGGTCGGCAAAACAACGAATGCAAAGGCAAAGACTGCTCTTCTGCAGGCTTTTAATGATGCCGAGGTCGCATTTGTTGATAGTATTGCGGTATTGCCGGATGCTGCATTGGAGAATAAGTGGGCCTTTACTATTATACCCTATGCTCACATCCGCACTGCTCCAGGACATGAACATGAACTGGCATCGCAGTCGCTTATGGGCAACCCATTAAAAGTAATTGAGGGCCCTGTGGATGGCTTTTATCGCATACAGACTCCAGAAGGCTATCTTGGATGGATTGTTGGCAACAGCCTGAAATTTATGAACGACTCGCAATTCGACGATTGGCGCACGGCTGAACGCTATGTCGTAACTGCAATATATACCTATATGTATACTGATACCAATTGTAAAGAGATTGAGAGCGATTTGGTGCTCGGTGACATTCTGTTGGGTGAAAAATGTGGCAAAGATTTAGTCAGATTGCACACACCCGACGGTAGAACCGGCTATACACATGCCTCTGATGTTGAACTGCTTTCGAAATGGGCAGAGCAAAAGTTCAATGCAGATAAGATAATATCCACGGCAAAGTCATTGATGGGTTCGACATATACATGGGGTGGCACTTCAACAAAAGGCGTTGATTGTTCAGGCCTTACCAAAACTGCATATTTCAGCAATGCAATAATACTGCAACGTGACGCTTCGCAACAGGTGCTGTATGGTAAAAAAATCGCGCCGAAGGATTGGCGAAAAGCCTCGAAAGCCGATTTATTATATTTTGGCACAACATCCGGACGTGTAACTCACACTGCTTTGTATATTGAGAATGGGAAATATATACATGCATCCGGTAGAGTGAAGATTAACAGTGTTGACCCTAAGTCGCCACAGTATCTCACCACTCCTTTCTTGTCGATAAATCGAGTTAAGGGTAATATTGACCGAAAGGGAATTGTATCAGTTAAGAATCATCCTTGGTATTTTAAAAAATGATATATATATGGACAGACGTAATTTTATTCAAAGTACGATGATGGGCATGATTGCAGTTGGAATGCCTATTTCGTTTTCATCATGTAACAGTTCAACGAAAAAAACGTCATCAGTAGGCTCTGGGCTTAAACTGTCGTTCAAACCATACGACCTTAAACTATGTCATGCCTTCAATTTGGCAAAGTCGAGCCGCACCCACACTCCAGATGTCTTGGTTCAGATTGAATGCGATGGCATAATTGGATATGGCGAGGCTTCTATGCCGCCGTATCTGGGTGAAACTACCGAATCGGTATGTCAATTCCTTTCTAATCTCGATTTGGGCCAGTTTAAGGACCCGTTCAGATTGGAGGACATCCTTGCATATGTTGATTCTACTGCTCCCGACAATCGTGCTGCCAAAGCTTCAGTGGATATTGCTCTCCATGATTTGTTGGGAAAGATAATGGGTCAGCCTTGGTATAAAATCTGGGGCCTGAATCCCGAGAATGCGCCAAGCACATCGTTCACTATCGGAATTGACACTGCTGAAGTGGTTCGCCAGAAAGTCGAAGAGACAAAGCCATATAATGTTATTAAGGTGAAAATGGGCCTTGATAACGACAAGGAATTGGTTGAAATTATCCGTAGTGCTACCGACAAGCCTATTTGCGTCGATGCCAATCAAGGCTGGAGTGATAAGGAAAAGGCTCTTGAGATGATTGAGTGGCTGTATGACAAGAATGTGCTTTTCGTTGAACAGCCTATGCCAAAAGAGATGATTGAAGAAACAGCTTGGTTGCGCGAACGAAGTCAATTACCAATTATAGCTGATGAATTCATGCAACGTCTGCCTGATGTTAAGCGTGCAGCCGAAGCCTACGATGGTATTAATATTAAGCTGATGAAGAGTACCGGTATGCATGAGGCATATCAGATGGCAGTGCTTGCTCGCGCATTAGGCATGAAAGTGATGGTTGGCTGTATGACCGAAACTTCTTGTGCCGTGAGCGCTGCTGCTCAGTTATCACCATTGGCCGATTGGGCTGACCTTGATGGGAATCTGCTTATTTCGAACGATTGTTTCGATGGAATGAAGATAGTAGAAGGTAGAATTACATTGCCTGATCGCCCTGGTATCGGAGTCCTTCCGTTGTAATACATTTACATTCCTAATAAATAAGAAAGAGGAGAGCGTTGCCCTCCTCTTTCTTATTATATATAACGGATTATACATAACCACGGATAATGCCGCGCTGTGAGTTACGTACGAACATTATGATTTCGTCTCGCTCTTTCGATGCAGGAAGTTCTGCCTCGATTCGCTCTACTGCATCTGAATTGTTAAGCCCTGAAAGGTATAGATAACGGTAGATTTCCTGGATCTCACATATCTTTTCGTTAGTGAATCCTCTGCGACGGAGTCCAATGGAATTGGTGCCGGCATACGATATAGGATTGCGACCTACTTTTACATATGGGGGTATGTCTTTGTTGACCAAAGCACCGCCTTGAAGCATTACATGCGAACCTACATGGCAGAACTGGTGAATCAATGCACCGCCTCCAACTACTGCATAGTCGTCGATAACCACCTCACCGGCAACTTGTGTTGCGTTTGACATTATCACATTATTGCCGATAACACAGTCGTGGGCAATGTGGCAATAAGCCATTATCAGACAGTTGCTTCCAACAACTGTCTTCCCCTTTGATGCTGTGCCGCGATTAACGGTTACGCATTCGCGCAAAGTGGTGTTGTCGCCAATAATAGCTACTGTTTCTTCGCCTTTGAATTTCAAATCCTGAGGAATAGCCGAAATTACTGCTCCAGGGAAAATGGTGCAGTTTTTGCCAATTCTGGCTCCTTCAAGAATTGTAACATTGCTTCCAATTCTGGTCCCCTCTCCTATTTCGACATTCTTGTCGATGGTAACGAACGGGTCAATTACAACATTCGACGCAATCTTTGCCGCGGGGTGGATGTACGCTAATGGTTGTTTCATAAATACCTGATTATTTGTTCTTTACTATCTGTGCCATGAATTCTGCCTCAGTTACAATCTTTTCGCCAACGAAAGCATAACCTTTCATTACAGCGCAGCCTCGTCGAATCTCGGTCATCAACGATAGATGGAACACCAATGTGTCGCCGGGTACTACTTTCTGGCGGAATTTAACGTTGTCGATCTTGAGGAAATAAGTTGAATACCGTTCAGGCTCTTCTACTGTGTTGAGAACGAGCAGACCACCAACTTGTGCCATGGCTTCAACAAGAAGTACACCTGGCATAACCGGTTCCTGAGGGAAGTGACCTTGGAAGAATGGCTCGTTTACAGTTACATTCTTTACACCTACAATATAATTGGTTCCAGTCTCGATTATTTTGTCGACAAGAAGGAATGGGAAACGGTGAGGAAGAAGTTGCTTGATTCGGTTAATGTCGAGCAACGGCGGAAGATTCGGGTTGTATGATGGTGCCTGTAGTTCTTGCTTGCGGATTTCCTTGCGAATCTGTCGGGCAAATGTAGTGTTGATTGTGTGACCTGGGCGAGTAGCAATGATTTTTCCTTTTATCGGGCGACCAATAAGTGCGATGTCGCCAAGAACATCCATAAGTTTGTGGCGAGCCGGCTCGTTGTCGGATGTAAGAGGTATATTATTAATGTATCCGAATTCGGTTACGTTCTTGTGAGGAACATTCATAATATCGGCAAGACGATTGAGCTCGTCCTGTGATACGGGAGAATCGTATATAACGATTGCATTGTCGAGGTCGCCACCCTTGATAAGGTTGTTCTTTACCAATTGTTCGACTTCTCTAACAAACACGAACGTGCGGCTTGACGATATATCGTCCTTGAAATCACCGAGGTTGGAAAGTGTGGCATACTGATTGTTGAGTACTGGCGATTCAAATGAAACCATAGTGTCGATGCTGAATTCTTCGTCAGGCCATACTACAATCGATGAACCGGTTGAATCGTCGCGTACCTCGATTTTTTGTTTTACAACATAGAAGTCTTTGTCTTCAATCTGTTCAATGGTGCCAACAGCTTGGATTTTTTCAGTAAACTCTTTGGCGCTGCCGTCGAGAATAGGAATTTCTGGTGCATTTACTTTAATGAGGCAGTTGTCGATCCCTGCAGCATATAGTGCAGCCAATGCATGTTCAACCGTGCTTACACGAGCCTCGCCTTTACCAAGAACTGTGCCTCGTTGGGTCTCAACAACATTTTCAGCAAGTGCGTCGATAATTGGTTGACCCTCTAAGTCGGTTCTTTGGAATTTTATGCCATGATTATCGTTTGCCGGGCAAAATTCTGCTTCAACTATAAGTCCTGTGTGAAGTCCTTTTCCTTTTACAGAAAATGAATCCTTTAATGTACGCTGTTTCATGTCAATATTTTTAGTTATTTATTTCTTTAGATTGTTTACATCATCAAATAGCGACTTCAGCTTCTTTATGTAAACGGTCTGACGCGCAAAATCTCGGGCATCTGTGGCAGGATAGCCCATTAACCTGTTGCCGTCGCCAACATTGTTCGGAATTCCCGATTGCGCACCAATCTGGTTGTTGTCGCCAATTTTTATATGACCGGCAAATCCCACTTGGCCACCAATCATGTTGTTTTTACCTATTTTAGTAGAACCTGCAACACCTACCTGTGCTGCCATAACGGTGTTCTCTCCTATTTCCACATTGTGGGCCACTTGAATGAGATTGTCCAGCTTTACCCCTTTTCTTATAAATGTGCTTCCCATTGTAGCACGGTCGATAGTAGTATTGGCGCCAATTTCCACATTGTCTTCAATCACTACATTGCCTATTTGGGCGATCTTGGTATATATGCCGTTGTGAGGTGCAAATCCGAAGCCGTCGCTGCCGATTACAGCACCTGAGTGAATAATGCAGTTCTCGCCAATTACACAATCATTGTAAATCTTGACACCGGAATGAAGAATCACGTTGTTGCCAATGTGAACATTTTCTCCTACAAAACAATGTGGGAAAATCTGAACGTTCTCGCCGATAGTCGCCCCGTTAGAGATGTAAGCAAAACCTGCCACATAGGTCGAAGCCGGAATGTTTACTCCATCTGCCACGTATGCCAGCTTTTCTACACCGGATTTCTTCGGCTTGGCTGCACTTACCATATTCAATAATGTTGCGAGTACTGTATATGGGTCGTCAACTTTAACCAATGTTGGCTTTACTGGTCCTTCAGTTTGGAAATCGCTTTTTACAAGAACAACAGAGGCTTCAGTAGAATGTATATAATGGGCATATTTGGGATTGGCTATAAATGTTAAGCTCCCGGCCTTTGCTTCTTCAATTTTCGAGAAAGTATTTATTTTTATATTTGGGTCGCCTTCAATTTTGCCGTTTACTAATGCGGCTAATTGCAATGCTGATATTTCCATACGCATGTAATAATTCTATTTTGCAAATTTAATACTTAATTTCCATATTTATTTAATGGTATGTTATAATTGTGTCGATTTCTCACAAATACAAGTCACATTAATGGCTCTGAATCAATATATTTACGATGCGAATATGTTAATAATTGCTAATTATGTGGTGATAATCAATACAATTAGCGGTGAGTGCGAAAAAGTTGATAAATTCAGTGTTATAAAATGAAAGCAAATTGCACAAAATTTCTTAATTTTGTAGCCTAATAAATAAAAAGAGATTCGTTCGAGAATCTCGATGATGAGTTTTAATAAATCAGAATACGAAAATATGAAGCTATTACAAGCTAAATTGTCAAAGTACACCGAGCCTCAAAAAGCAAAAGCTGCCGGTGTATATCCCTATTTCAGAGCCATATCAAGCGAACAAGACACAGAAGTAATTATCAATGGCAAAAAGGTGTTGATGTTTGGCTCTAACTGCTACACCGGATTGGTTAACCATCCTAAGGTGAAGGAAGCAGCAATAGAGGCAATAAAGAAATATGGTACTGGTTGTGCCGGTTCGCCATTTCTGAATGGCACACTCGACATTCACAAACAGCTTGAAGCACGTCTTGCCGAATATGTGGGTAAGGAAGATGCCATGATTTATTCAACAGGTTTTGGTGTTAACCTTGGTGTTGTATCGACATTAACCGGCCGTGAAGATTATATAATATTGGATGAACAGGACCATGCTTCAATTATCGAGGGCCGTCGCCTTTCGTTCTCTAATTATCTGAAATATAAGCATAACGATATGGCATCGCTCGAGGAGCAGCTCAAGAAATGTGCTCCCGACAAGGTGAAGCTGATTGTAACTGATGGTGTGTTCTCAATGGAAGGCGACGTTGCAAATTTGCCTGAAATCGTTCGTTTGGCCAAACAGTACAATGCCACAGTAATGGTTGACGAAGCACATGGTATTGGTGTGTTTGGCGAAGGTGGTCGCGGAACTTGCAATCATTTCGGTGTAACTAACGATGTTGACCTTATCATGGGTACATTTAGTAAGTCGTTTGCATCGCTTGGCGGATTCATAGCAACGGACAAAGAAATCACCAACTTCTTGCGTCACCATTCACGTTCATATATTTTCACTGCCAGTATCACCCCAGCATCGACTGCAGCTGTTAATGCTGCACTTGACATTATGATTGCTGAGCCGGAACGTCAGCAGAATCTTTGGGATCTTACTCATTTTGCGCTTGATGGTTTCAAGAACATGGGCTGTGAAATCGGTCACACTTCTACACCTATCATTCCTCTGTTTATACGCGACAACTATAAGACATTCGGTATTACCCGTGACCTTCTTAATGAGGGAATCTTCGTTAATCCTGTTGTTTCGCCGGCTGTTGCTCCTACCGATACCCTTATACGCTTTAGCCTGATGGCTACACATACTCGCGAGCAAGTTTCTTTTGCTCTTGAAAAAATCCACAAAGTGTTTAAGGCATACGGCTTAGTTGATTAATTAAAATAGTGCATCACATATATTTAAGGCGAGCAGATTATTTCTCTCGCCTTTTATATTATCCGATATATAGATAATACAAGAAAAATTCTTATATTCGCATTGTATTTAAAAACAACAACAAATATGATTTACCGTTTCAACATAGTCAGCGATGAAGTCAATAATTTCAAAAGAGTAATTGAAATTGACTCTGATGCTACTTTTTTCGATTTGCGCAATGCAATTCTCGATTCTGTAGACTATACCAAGGACCAAATGGACTCGTTCTTCATTTGTGATGATGATTGGTCGAAGCGTATTGAGATTACTCTAACCGACATGGGTACAGACTCCGACGTCGACGTATATCTTATGGAAGACACCAAGTTGAGCGACTTGATTGAAGAAGACGACCAAAAGCTGCTATATGTGTTTGATTATCTTACTGAGCGCGCATTCTTTATGGAAATGAAGGAGTCAATCCCCGGAAAATACCTTAGTGCGCCAGTATGCACCAAGAAAGTTGGCAAGGCTGGACCTCAGAATATTGATATCGATGAATTTACCGCATCGTCGGCCGATGTCCAATCGCAAGGCATCCTTGACGATGAATTCGACGACAATCTGTATGATGAAGATGAACTGGAATCGGAAGGGCTCACTGACTGTGACCTCGACGACTTGAACTAAACAGAATCTTTAGATATTTCTATATAATGAAAGCGGCATCCGGGAAACCAGATGCCGCTTTAAATATCGGTAATTCAATAATTAGCCAAGGAATCCGAGCAATGCTCCGGCAGCAACAGCTGAACCGATAACACCAGCTACGTTCGGGCCCATGGCATGCATGAGCAGGTAGTTGGTTGGATCGTATTGCAAACCGAGGTTGTTCGAGATACGGGCAGCCATAGGAACGGCCGATACACCGGCATTGCCGATGAGCGGGTTGAGTTTCTTGCTCTTTGGCAGAATCAGGTTGAAAATCTTAACGAAAAGCACACCCGATGTTGTGGCAATGATAAATGCCATGAAGCCAAGGAAGAAAATCTTGATTGTGTCCCAAGTAAGGAATTGCGATGCTTGAGTGGATGCACCAACTGTCATACCAAGAAGGATGGTGACGATGTCGGTGAGAGCGTTGCTGGCTGTCTTGGCCAGACGAGTTGTCACACCACTTTCACGAAGCAAGTTACCGAAGAAGAGCATACCCAACAGAGGCAGACCTGAAGGCACCACAAAACAAGTAAGAATCAAACCGATAATAGGAAAGAGAATCTTCTCGTTCTGTGATACGGCACGAGCAGGTTTCATCTTTATCAATCGCTCCTTCTTTGTTGTCAACAGTTTCATAATAGGCGGTTGGATAACAGGAACCAATGCCATATATGAATAAGCTGAAACGGCGATGGCACCCATCAAGTTAGGAGCCAGCTTAGAAGAGAGGAAGATTGCAGTTGGGCCGTCAGCACCACCGATGATACCGATAGCACCAGCTTGGTCGGGGTTGAATCCGAGAGCAAGCGATACTATGTATGCACCGAAGATACCGAATTGGGCTGCAGCACCTACCAGCATCAACTTCGGGTTGGCAATCAAGGCTCCAAAGTCGGTCATTGCACCGATTCCGAGGAAGATAAGTGGTGGATACCAGCCATATCGAACACCGCCATAGAGGATATTGAGAACCGAACCTTCTTCGTAAATACCTATTTCCATACCAGAGGTGAACGGTATGTTACCGATTAATATACCGAAGCCGATTGGAACCAATAGCATTGGCTCAAAGTTATGCTTAATGGCAAGATATAAGAAGAACAAGCCCACTAATATCATGATTAAGCATTGTGGTGAATCCATCAGGTTGTAGAAACCTGTGAATCTCCAAAATTCAAGTAAATTCTGAGCTATAAAATCCATAGCATTATTCAATTACGAGAAGATCGGTTCCTTCAGAAACAGAATCTCCCTTGTTGACCAAAATAGATTTAACAACGCCGTCCTTTGGAGCATTGATGTTGTTCTCCATTTTCATGGCTTCGAGAATAACTACTACAGAACCTGCTGTTACAGAGTCGCCAACTTTAACCTTAATGTCGTTGATAACACCAGGAAGTGGTGATTTTACAGCTGCCTGTCCTGCCGATGCAGCGGCTGGCTTGGCAATTACCTTCGCGCCGGTATCAGTTCTTGGAGCAGCGGCTGGCTTAACTGATGCTACTGTAGTTTTCTTAACTTCTTTTTCTTCGATTTCAACGTTGTAAGGTGTGCCGTTAACTTCTACTTGAACAACATTGCCTTCGATGTCGCCGACGGCTACCTTATAATCGTTACCATTGATTTTATATTTATATTCTTTCATAATAGTATAATTTAATTGAGTTTAACGGCGTGGCAATTCCCGTAAGGTATAAATCTTAGAGCTCCATGGTGAATATGCTCGTTTCACTTTGTTGATAGTAAGGATTGTCGACTCTTGGTCGTGGGCATTCAGATGCTCGTAAAGAGCCATTGCTATTGCGGCTATTTCTTCACCTGAATCAGCACCCTTTGATGATACGACGCTGTTGTCGATTACTTCAATACCATGCGATTCGAGTTTCTTCTTATGAGCAGAACGGGCATTGAGCATGCCAATGAATCTGAAGAGAATATAAAGCAGAATCAATGCACTGAACACAACCGACATGGCCATGATTGCCATCCCGACACCGTAAGGGTCATTAACTGCAAACTTCTCTATTTTGTCGTTCTTTTCAGAAACCTCATTAGGACTTCCGGGGGTTACATAATCGGCAGGAACTGTTGTGCCGTTGTGAATCTCCCATTCTCCATTTTTCAGACGCACATATGCCTGGTTCGAACCGAGGCTGGCGGGCACTTCAATCTCATCAATCAGTGTCTCTCCGTTTGAATCGTACAGAGCGATGTAGTTTACTGCATTTGGAGTGAGTTTGATGTTCATGTGGAATGTTCCACGACCTGGCATGCCGTCGGCATGGAACACTGCATATTGCAATGGCGGAATCTTGGTGTTGACGTCGTTGCGTGGCACAGCATATCGTAATTCCGAAGCTTCATCGTTTTTGAAATGCTCAACGAATTCACGGTCGGTGGTGATGTATATGCTCGAAACGTCCATTGTGGCGTGAGTTGAGTTATAAAGTTCAACCCATGCTGTACACTGTCCGTATTCATCAACCAGGCTGCTGTCGTTTACCACCATCACTTCATTAACGTAGAGGCCTTTGCGGCTTTGTGCAAATGAAGTCCCGGCAAGTAATACCAAGAACAGTAATAATAATGATTTTCTCATAATAATTTAATTATAGAGGAATGTTACCGTGTTTCTTAGCCGGGTTAACGACTTTCTTAGTTTGTAATTGCTGTAATGCGCGGATAACACGGAAACGAGTGTTACGTGGTTCGATAACATCGTCGATATAACCGTATTTAGCGGCATTATATGGGTTGCAGAACAACTTGTTGTATTCAGCTTCTTTTTCTGCGAGGAATTTTGCTGGATCTGGTTGGTCTTTAGCTTCGCGTGCATAGAGAACTTCTACTGCGCCGGCACCACCCATAACTGCGATTTCAGCAGATGGCCATGCATAGTTCATGTCGCCACGCAGCTGCTTACAGCTCATTACGATGTGGCTACCACCGTAGCTCTTACGCAATGTAACAGTTACTTTCGGAACTGTGGCTTCGCCATATGCGTAAAGCAGTTTTGCACCGTGGAGAATTACAGCGTTGTACTCTTGGCCTGTGCCAGGCAAGAATCCAGGAACGTCGACGAGTGTAACCAACGGAATATTGAATGCGTCGCAGAAGCGAACGAAGCGGGCACCTTTGCGCGATGCATTGCAGTCGAGAACACCTGCAAGGTATTTTGGCTGGTTGGCAACGATACCAACAGACTGGCCGTTCATACGTGCGAAACCTACTATGATATTCTTTGCATAGTCACGTTGTACTTCAAGGAATTCGCCATTATCGATGATTGCACCGATAACTTCATACATGTCGTACGATTTGTTTGGATTGTCAGGGATGATCTCATTGAGCGAATCTTCCAAACGGTCGATCGGGTCGGTGCATTCTACCAGTGGAGCCTCTTCAAGGTTGTTCTGTGGAATGAAGCTGAAGAGCTTGCGGATAATCTTAATGGCTTCTTCGCCGTCTTCTGCAGCAAAGTGGGTTACACCCGATTTAGTTGCGTGAACTACTGCGCCACCAAGTTGTTCTTGGCTTACATCTTCGCCGATAACTGTCTTTACTACCTTTGGACCTGTAAGGAACATATATGATATGCCTTTGGCCATGATTGTGAAGTCGGTAAGTGCCGGTGAATAAACTGCACCACCTGCACAAGGACCAAGAATGGCAGAAATCTGAGGAATTACACCTGATGCAAGAATATTGCGTTGGAAAATCTCGGCATAGCCTGCGAGTGCGTTGATACCTTCTTGGATACGAGCACCCCCCGAGTCGTTAAGGCCGATAACAGGTGCACCCATCTTCATGGCCATATCCATGATTTTGCAAATCTTCAACGACATTGTCTCGGAAAGCGAACCAGCTGATACTGTGAAATCTTGTGCAAATACATACACCAGACGGCCTTCGATTGTACCATAACCGGTGACAACACCGTCGCCGAGATAATGCTTCTTCTCCATGCCGAAGTTGGTGCAACGATGAGTTACAAACATGTCGAGCTCTTCGAAACTGCCTTCGTCGAGAAGTTGAGCAATGCGTTCACGGGCTGTGTATTTGCCTTTGTCGTGTTGCTTCTGAATTGCTTTCTCGCCGCCGCCAAGACGCGCTTGTTCGCGCATCGAGATCAATTCTTGTACTTTTTCAAGTTGACTACTCATGACTTTATCAATATTTTATTATTTATTTGGATTTTCACATAATTCAGTTAACACACCGATTGTTGACTTCGGGTGCAGGAATGCAATGTTGAGGCCTTCGGCACCTTTGCGAGGAGCCTTGTCAATCAGACGTACGCCCTTGCCTTCAACTTCAGCCAATGCGTTTGCTACTCCATCTTCAACAGCAAATGCCAGATGATGGATTCCTTCGCCACGCTTTTCAATAAACTTGGCTACTGCGCTATCTTCGCTGGTGGGCTCAAGAAGTTCTATCTTAGTTTGTCCTACTTTGAAAAATGCTGTCTTAACTTTCTGGTCTGCAACTTCTTCGATTGAATAGCATTTGAAACCGAGAATGTTCTCATAATAAGGAATTGCCTCTTCAAGACTCTTTACGGCGATTCCTAAATGTTCGATATGCGAAATATTCATAACACTTAATTTTGTTAGTTAAATAAGGTTTGTTAATTACGGCAAATTTAGCAATAAAATTGCGTCTGACAAAACAATTAATTATAATTATAATAGGTGCATTTATACATTTCTGTCGGTATAATTGCCTTATTTATATCACACGGATTCTTGGTTCTGCTGACTGTTTTTCTGTTTTCCTGTCAATGTCGTGTGTATTGTTTCAGTCTGTCCCGCTAATATATAAAATGTGATGAATACTGACGATATGTCAGTAATATTTGGCTGAAATTATGACAACCCCTTTTGGCATAACATTTGCAAAATCACTAATCGAAATTTATTTAGAAACAAATTAAAAACAAAGATAATTATGGGAAAAATAATTGGTATAGACCTCGGAACCACTAACTCGTGTGTTTCAGTTCTTGAAGGTAAAGATCCGGTAGTAATACCTAACAGCGAAGGACGTAACACCACTCCTTCTATCGTAGCATTTGTTGATGGTGGCGAACGTAAAGTTGGTGATCCTGCCAAGCGTCAGGCTATCACAAACCCTACTCGCACAATTTTCTCTATTAAGCGATTCATGGGTGAAACCTACGACCAGGTTAACAACGAAATCAAGCGTGTGCCCTACTCTGTTGTTCGTGGCGACAACAATACTCCACGTATCGACATAGATGGCCGTCAGTATACTCCACAGGAAATTTCGGCAATGATTCTTCAAAAGATGAAAAAAACAGCCGAGGATTATCTTGGACAGGCTGTAACCGATGCTGTAATCACTGTTCCTGCCTATTTTAACGATTCTCAACGTCAGGCAACCAAGGAAGCAGGCGAAATTGCTGGTCTGAATGTTCGCCGTATAGTTAACGAACCTACAGCTGCTGCTTTGGCTTATGGACTTGACAAGTCGACAAGTGATAAGAAAATCGCTGTATTCGACCTTGGTGGCGGGACATTCGATATCTCAATCCTTGAATTGGGCGACGGTGTATTCGAAGTAAAGTCGACAAATGGAGATACTCATCTTGGAGGCGACGACTTCGACCACGTGATTATCGACTGGCTTGCTGATGAATTCCAGAGCGAGGAAGGTGTTGACCTACGCAAGGACCCAATGGCTCTCCAACGTCTTAAGGAAGCTGCCGAAAAGGCAAAGATTGAACTTTCGAGTTCTTCATCTGCCGAAATCAACTTGCCATACATCATGCCGGTTAATGGTATTCCGAAACATCTTGTAAAGACTCTTACTCGCGCTAAGTTTGAACAACTTTGCGACCGTCTGATCCAGGCCACTATTCCTCCTTGTCAGCAAGCGCTGAAAGATGCAGGTCTTTCGGTTTCTGATATCGATGAAGTAATCCTGGTTGGTGGTTCAACCCGAATCCCTGCTATTCAGCAGATTGTTGAACGTTTCTTCGGAAAAGCTCCTTCAAAGGGCGTAAATCCTGACGAAGTAGTTGCTGTTGGTGCTGCCATCCAAGGTGGTGTGCTTAGCGGTGACGTTAAGGACGTGCTTCTTCTCGACGTAGTTCCGTTGTCGGTTGGTATCGAAACCCTTGGCAATGTAATGACCAAGCTTATTGAAGCTAACACAACAATTCCTACCCGCAAGAGCGAAGTGTTCTCTACTGCTGTCGACAATCAGCCTTCTGTTGAAATCCACGTTCTTCAGGGTGAGCGACCAATGGCTAAAGACGATAAGACACTTGGCCGATTCATCCTCGATGGTATTGCTCCTGCAATGCGTGGTGTTCCTCAGATTGAAGTTACTTTTGAAATCGATGCAAACGGTATTCTCAACGTATCGGCAAAAGACAAAGCGACCGGTAAGGAACAGAGCATCAGAATCGAGGCTTCAAGTGGCTTGACTGATGAAGAAATCAAGCGCATGAAGGACGAAGCTGCTGCAAATGCTGCTGCCGACGCTAAGGAAAAAGAAAGAGCCGATAAACTCAATCAAGCCGACTCGATGATTTTCCAGACAGAAAAGAGCCTTAAGGATCTTGGCGACAAGTTGCCAGCCGACCGTAAGGAGTCGATTACCGAAGCTCTTAACAAGCTTAAAGAAGCTCATAAATCGCAGGATTTGGCTGCTATCGATGCCGCTATGAATGAGCTTAACTCTCGTTTCCAGGCTGCTTCGCAGGATCTCTACAACGCTCAGCAGCAAGCTGGTGCTAACCCTAATGCAGGTGCAAATTCTGGTCAGGGTGCTGCTGGAAACAATGGCTCTAATGGAGAAGATGTAACTGACGTTCCTTTTGAGGAGGTAAAGTAAACAACATTATAACTTGAAGATAAAAGGTGTGTAACTCTTTAGCGGTTCCACACCTTTTTCGTTGTTGAAGCATCCCACTGGCCCATTTTATATTGCTCTTGAAACAGTTTTTGCTTTGGTTTTATTATTTTTGCAATAAAAATCGATATAAATGATTTCTGATTTTGCGGCAATAGACTTTGAAACGGCAAACCAACATCGTTCGAGCGTGTGCAGTGTAGGTGTTGTAGTAGTAAGAGGAGGCATAATAGTAGATAAATACTACAGTCTGATATATCCTCGTCCTGGGTTCTTCACCCCGTGGACTACAGAAGTGCACGGGCTGACAATGGATGATGTGGAAGATGCTCGTAAATTCCCGGAGGTGTGGAAGGAGTTGGCTCCGAAAATTGCAGGATTAACTTTGGTTGCACACAATTCCCCTTTTGATGAAGGTTGTTTGAAAGCGGCATTCGATGCTTACGATATGG
The DNA here is from genome assembly GCA_016292745.1 of Muribaculaceae bacterium. Classification (GTDB taxonomy): domain Bacteria; phylum Bacteroidota; class Bacteroidia; order Bacteroidales; family Muribaculaceae; genus SFRY01. The sequence continues at coordinate 51,924 of JAEDFO010000001.1, forward strand.
ATTATCCGGGCTATAAATTTCTCTGCACTTGCCGTGCATCACGAAATAAACTACGCGGTATTTTGCCTAATCATCAACTGCATACTGTTTCCGATTATTGCGGTTATAATCTTGCTAATCACCATCATGCGCTTGCCGATGCAGAAGCTTGTGCTATGATTGCATTGAAATTATTATAAAAAGTCATGACCTCTTGGCCATGACTTTAACTAAAAATTAGAATAATGAGTATTCCTAACGACCCTATCATCCTATTGAGCTATATCAATACGCAATTGCGCGACAATTACGAATCGCTTGATGAACTATGCGCTTCGCTTGACATTGACCGTTCGGAATTGTGCGAGAAACTCGGCGCTGTTGGCTTTGTATACGACGAAACTACTAATCAGTTTAAATAACTACTTCACCTCGAGTACTTCAATCCAGTATCCGTCAGGGTCTTCTATGAAATATAGTCCCATGTCGGTGTTGACGTAGCATACTGCGCCCATCTCTTCGTGGTGTTTCCTTACCTCGTCATAATTCTCAACGCGAACACACAGATGAAATTCACATTCACCCAGGTCGTATTTTTGTGGATGGTCTTTGAGCCAAGTGAGTTCCAACTTGAAATCGGTGGACTTATCTGTAAGATAAACAATTATAAACGAGCCATCTTTAGCCACAATACGGCTTTGTTCCACAAGATTCAATGCATCGTTGTAAAATTTGATGCTTTTGTCTAAATCTGAAACATTGAAGTTAAAGTGGTCGAATTTCGATTTAATTTCCATATAAGTTTAGATATTTATTGATACTGATTGTCCTGGTGTGGATAAATTATGATATTTGCCTTCTTGCTTGTTGGCATATTTTTCGAAGCGAAAAGCCTCTTCGGTAAATCCTGTGAAATGCATAGGGAAAAAGTGCCCTATGTGAAAGTTCTCAGTAAATTGCTTTGCCCCACGGAAATAATCACTGCCGATTCGTGCATCTACCGGAAACATGGCAATCTGAAAAGTGTCAGTGACGGCTTTGATGTCGCGAAGTATTGCCTGATAATCGCCTTCTGCTTTTCTGATTTCCTGAGGCGTCGACTCGTCGGCCCAATGCCAATTGTTCAAGTCGCCGGCGTGGAAAATCTTACTCCCTGATATAGTAACGCAAAACGACACTCCCACATCGGTCGATGAAAATGCATTAATTGAAATGTCATTGATGCTTAATTCAGAATTGCTCTTCATGAATATTGTGCTCTCCGGGAAATTAGCCCTCCGGCAATGTCGTTTCACTTCATTGGCAATCACAAATGTAGCGTTAGGGAATAATTTGAATATCTCAGGATTGAAGTGGTCGTGGTGTGAATGAGAAACAAACACATACACTCCGTCGTATCTCGATATGTCAATGCTTTTAGCCACATTCGACTCATCGATAAAGTAATCGAAAACAAGCAGTTTTCTGCATATTTCAATCATAAAGCCACTATGGCCAACGAATGTTACGGTTGCGCATTGAGTTCGCTCCATCCTATCTTAAAATATTCACGATTATAATCTACAGGTCGCAGTATTATGTCATTGGCAATGACAATGTCGAGGTCAATTGGAATCTCACCATTTAGTTTTGATTCTTTGCTGCGGCCACAATTAATCTCATACTGCTTGAGCATGTCGTTCAGGTCGTTGTGGCTATGTTCAGATTCACAAATGGCCACAGCATTCATATATTCGTTGTCCACCTGGTTGATTGCTTCGGTACAGTATACCGATGACGCCTTAATCGATTTTGCTATTGAACTTAACCAATCGATTGCTTTTGCCAATTGTATATCTCTATCGGCACTGTTACTCCCTATACTAATTACATATCTGTTCATAAGCCTTTAAGGGATAATGATATACGTTTTCGAGATTCATCTACCGATATCACCTTAACTTGAAGGTGCTGATTTATGCGAAGGACATCGTTTGGAGATGATATATAATTGTCCGACATTTCAGAAATATGTATAAGCCCGTTTTCTTTGATGCCAATGTCGACAAAAGCACCGAATTGTGTAATGTTAGTAACAATTCCATTAACCACCATTCCCTCTTTCAAGTCGCTTAGACTATTTATCCGTTCATCGAATGCAAAGGTATCGGTCTTGTGGCGAGGGTCGATACCACGGCAACCTATTTCGTTGATTATTGACTGGAGGGTGGTGAGCCCATGCTCGGCGGATACATATTTGTTCAAATCAATGCTTTCACGTTTTGAAGTGTCGTTGACAAAATCGTTCAATGAACAATTACAATCCTTTGCCATTTGCTTCACAATGGGATAACTTTCAGGGTGAACAAAGGTTGAATCGAGCGGATTGTCTCCATCGATAATTCGCAGGAATCCGGAAGCTTGCTGGAATGCTTTTGGCCCAAGACGGTCTACCTTCAACAATTCTGAACGATTACGGAACGAGCCGTGTTCCTGACGATATTTTACTATGTTTCCGGCCAAAGAGGGTCCCAGCCCCGACACATATCCGAGAAGTTCTTTGGATGCTGTGTTTACGTTCACGCCAACAGTGTTCACACAACTCTCAACTGTGAAATTGAGAGATTGCTGCAATTTGTTCTGGTCAACATCGTATTGATATTGTCCTACTCCTATCGATTTAGGATCGATTTTAACCAATTCAGCAAGCGGGTCGATTAATCTGCGACCAATCGAGACCGCTCCACGAACGGTAACATCTTTATCTGGGAATTCTTCGCGCGCCAACTTCGATGCTGAATATATTGAAGCTCCATCTTCGCTTACAACAAATATTTGCATGTTGGCACCATATCTAAGCGATTGGAAGAATTTCTCGGTTTCACGGCTAGCTGTGCCGTTGCCAATGGCTATTGCATCAATTTTGTATGATTCAATAATGGTAGAGATTTTCTTAGCGGCACCTCTGAAATCAGATTTTGGCTGATTTGGGTAGATTACATCGTTGTGAAGCAGTTTGCCGTTCTCGTCAAGGCATACTATTTTGCATCCAGTTCGAAAGCCAGGGTCAACACCGAGCACCCGCTTCTCACCCAAGGGCGCTTGCATAAGAAGTTGCCGCAAGTTAGATGAGAATACTTCAATTGCCGATTCATCGGCTATATCTTTTGATATACGTGCAAACTCATTCTCAATCGATGGCTTTATAAGTCGTTTATAAGCTTCTTTTATAGCTCTTGATATCAGTTCTGAAGAAGCAGATTGTCTCTTGAGAATTATTCTTGATATTTTTTCGATTGCTGTATCGGCATCAACATCTATCGATACCTTCATCAGCCCTTCGCGCTCGGCTCTACGTATGGCTAGAATCCGATGCGACGATGCTCGCGATAGTTTCTCGGCATAGTCGAAATAGTTTGAATATTTTGCGGCTTCATCTCTTTTCGACTCTACTACCTTGCTTCTTATCGTAGCATAACGTTGAAATTCGGTTCTGACAGTTCTCCGAACTGTCTGATTCTCGGAAATCCATTCAGATATTATGTCCAAAGCACCATCTATAGCAGAGTCGCCCGATAAGTTTTTGCTCTTAATGCAATTTGATGCATAACGCTGTATTTCAGCGATATCGTACTTTTGACAGAAAATGATTTTAGCCAATGGCTCCAGCCCGTTTTCTCGAGCAATTTCTGCCTTTGTGCGTCGCTTCTGTTTATACGGCAAATATATGTCTTCCAGAGTGTCAGAATCCCAGCACGATGTAATTTGATTGAGCAATTCATCGGTGAGTTTCTCCTGTTTGGTTAGAGTTTCAATTATATACTTTTTTCGCTCAACGATTTCCTTGAATTTATTGTATTGTGTTTGGATATCCAGAATAGCTAATTCATCGAGATTGTTTGTGGCTTCTTTACGATATCTGCTAATAAATGGGATAGTAGCTCCATCATTGAGCATGGCAACAACTTTCTCTACAATTTGCTGGCTAATGCCCAGATTATCGCTAATCAATTTATATACTTTATCATCCATCTATTCTTTGCAGTGAAGAGTTATTACTGTGATTTCCGGCTTTACCCCTATGCGTGCCGGTATAGCCACCTCGCCAATGCCGGAGTTGACATAAAGATACTGTTTCTCTTGGTTTGTATACAATCCGCTCCATCGTGAGTATCGGAATACTGCCGGTGAAATATACTTGCCGAAGATATTGAATGCGCATTGCATGGCATGAGTGTGCCCCGATAGTGTAAGGGCGATGTTCGTCTTATCAATTATCTCTGCATCCCAATGTGCTGGATTATGCGACAAGAGAATCTTAAATGTGGAATCATTTAGGTTCGGATACGATGAGCTTAGATCGGCATACATTTTAAATGGCGGGTCACCCCAGTTTTCAACACCAATCAATGCTAATGAATCGTTCCCGTTGCGGATAATTGTATGTGAATTGTTCAATATCGTCCAATTCATGCGTTGTTGCATAGATACCAGCGACTCAACATCCAGTTTCTTCATTCCTTCAGATTCCCAATGCATATAATCGCCATAATCATGATTTCCTAATACCGAGAACACACCATCTGGGCTGCACAATTTCTTCAGGCATTCAGTATATACTGCCATTTCATTGCTTTGCCGATTGACAATGTCGCCGGTAAATACTGTTATATTTGCATTTTGGGCATTAATGCTGTCGACCAATTCATCAATAAATGTTGAGCCGGAAATATATGAACCAAGGTGCAAGTCGGAAAACTGCACGATTTTATAGTTATCGAATGCTTTAGGTAAATTGTCGAACTCAATGTCGATATTACTGACATTTATCTGGTAAGGAGTTACAGCGGAACTGTATAGTAGAAGTCCCAATGACGACAATGCTATTATACAAGGTGCAATAAGGCAATTCTTACTTTTAACGAAGATGCTACAAATAAGTGAAAAGAGTAAAAATAAGAGTTTGGCAACATAAATGCTCAGAACAGAAAACAGCATCCACATTATGACCACCAAGCTATCGTTGCCAATATCTTTCTTCGGTACAAGTATTGCAAGCAGGAATATGACCCACACTATTACTGAGAAAACACAATATCCTCGTTTAGTAGAGTTCCCACATTTGAAATGGACTAATGATTTGTATATTCCAAAATCTATTGCACCGCATACAATCGATGCAACAGCAATCATTATAAGCGGAAGTCTCATTTATTCTTTGCTTAATGCATCAAGATAATTGTGCAATGGATTTGAATACATAAGAAGAATCATCTTATGCATATATGCATTATCTTCAGCAGAGATATTTTCGAGGTCGACTTTTTTCAATTGATTGCAAAGATATGTTTCAAACCCTTTGTATTCTTCATCAGTGTATTTGTCGGCAAATTTGTTTGAACTGTGCAGCATATCGTATGCAATGTAGTTGCACGGATAGAATTTATAGTTGAGATGAATTGAACGGTCGATGGCTTGACGTACATAGTTAAGCACATCCACTTTGTTTGTCCTATCGATATCGGCGTTTAGCAATGTTTCGTTAAGAGGTTTTGCTATGGCTATATGCACTCTGCCTTTGTTGTGAAGGATACCCGTCTCCATGCTGAACAAGTCATCACGCTCCGATTTGCGGTATTGGGGGTCTTTTTGTTTGAGTAGATACTCTTTTGCTTTAAGATAATCGTTTGGGTCGTATTCGTAACTTAACGATACTGGACAAAGATTTATCTCTGTAAGGTGTGCAAGTACATCGCCTTCTCCGGCTAGTGACAGCATCTTAATCAGTGATTCTTGTGTAAGGTCGTTGCTGTCCTTTGCTCGGCCCTCTCGCTGTGCAATCCATACCGATTCGTGCTTTTCCTTAATTGTAAAATGTATATACCCTGACAATTGAATGGCAGCCTCCAAAGCCTCGCGGAATCCTACATTGCGTTTAACGATAAAACTTTTATTTAGTTTTACAAGAGTTTCAATCCAGCTGTGAATCAGAAGGTTACTGCCAATTGCAACTTCGGTAGTAAAAAGTCCATTCTTAAGCAACGATAGGTTTAGAAACGAAGCATCGAGAACGATGTCGCGGTGATTGCTGATAAATGTATATGATTTCGATGCATCAAGATATTCTGTACCCGAAGAAGTGATGCCCTTTGTGGTCTTTTGCTCAAGCATCAACAAGAAAGGAGCCATGATTTTGCGATGAAAATCATCTTTGTTGGTAATTGAGAGAAGTTCAGCCTTGAACTGTGCCATGTCGATGTCGGGAAGTACATATTTCACGGCATGTTCGAAAAGAGGCTCGTCAACAAGGGTTTTCATGTTGGCATTAAAATCCTTGTCATCGATGGGCTTTATGTCGGCATATTCGTCAGGTGTTATAATATCTTTGATTTTTTTTGAATTCATAATCATGTAATGTTTAGTTAACCTATTAATTTGTCGCAAAAGCGCGCCATTTCTCAATTAGCTTTGTCATGTCATCGGGAATTTCAGAATCGAAACTCATATATTCACGAGTTTTAGGGTGAATGAAACCCAGCGTCTTGGCATGAAGTGCTTGGCGTGGACAAATCAAGAAACAATTATTAATGAATTGATTATATTTTGCGGATGTATTACCTCTCAATATTTTGTCGCCGCCATAGCGAGCATCGTTAAAGAGAGGGTGTCCTATATATTTCATATGAACACGAATCTGGTGGGTTCTGCCTGTTTCCAATTGACAGCGAACGAGAGCCACGTGCGACAGATTCTCGAGTACCTCATAGTTGGTTACGGCATGTTTGCCATCTTCGCCATCAGGGAATACAGTCATCTGCAAGCGGTCTTTGGGATTTCTTCCAATATTGGCATCAACTCGTCCGCTTGTTTCATTGAATGTTCCCCACAACAGTGCTATGTATTGACGAGTGGTGGTTTTGTTAAAGAACTGCTTTCCCAAAGCAGTCTTTGCATCAGGGGTTTTGGCGATAACCAATAGCCCTGATGTGTCTTTGTCAATTCTATGAACGAGACCCATACGTGGGTCGCAAACGTCATAATTTGGGTCGTCTTTAAAATAATACGCCAAGGCATTTACGAGCGTACCCGAATAATTTCCGTGCCCTGGATGAACTACAAGGCCAGCCGGTTTATTAACAACCAGCAATTCTGAGTCCTCGTATACGATATTAAGTGGAATGTCTTCAGGAATAATCTCATTGTCGTAGCGCGGACGGTCCATTACCACCGAAACCACATCTCCAGGTTTTACTCTATAATTTGATTTTACAGCTTTACCATTGACAATGATGCAGTTTGCCTCTGCTGCTTGTTGGATTCGGTTACGAGAGGTGCCTTCGATTTTCGACACGAGAAATTTATCTACACGAAGTAGAGTCTGGCCTTTCTCGGCTACAAAGCGGAAATGCTCGTATAGCTCTTGCCCATCTTCCGAGATGAACATGCTTTCACTTCGTATGTCGTCGACAATCTCGTTCATGTAAAAGCTACATTATTCGATTATGCTGACAACGTCGTCGTCGAACAGTCCTTCAACGATTTCACCGTCGTCGTTGTTTAATGAGTCTTCTCCATTATATTCATTACCATCACCAACAATTAAAGTGATGCTTGATGATGATGGGAATTTGGTGCCTGGCGCTGCATTTGCTCCGTTAACTTTCACATCGATTACAAGTCCTTTGAATGGAGAACTCACTGTTTCGATCTTGATGCTCCTTGCTCCGAGTTCAACAAGTTTAGCTTGCGCTTGACGTTCTGAAAGGTCTTTAAGGCTGGGAAGAGTAATCAAACGTGGGGAAAAAGCATTTATGCCAATGTAAATGGTGCGGTTCGATTTCACTCTTGCTCCTTCTTTTGGACTTTGTTCCACAACAGTGCCTGGCTTGAATGTGTCATTGTAAATCGAATCGGTTATTTCATACTTAAATCCTTCAGATTTAATTACTTGAATGGCTTCGTTAAGTGGCATCTGCTTTATGTTTGGCACGATCTTGAATTTACCGTGTTCGGTGAAAAAGTCAAGAAATATGAGGGTGGCATATATCAATGCCATCAATGCCAATAAAATCAATATCAAATTATAAATAATCGGATGTTGATTTGAAAATGACTTTATTTTATCTATAGTGCTCACGATATCTATCCATTATATTTTGCAAATTTAATATAATCGTTATCACTTACAAAACCAATAAACCATTTTTCACATAATTATAAATTATGCGTTATCGTTTGAAAATGGCAATGCAGAACTATTAATATCTGAATTACAGAGTATTAATAAACAAAAATGCCTTGGTGAAGGTGAAATTCCACACCAAGGCATTTTTTTAGATGATAATGATGATTAATCGAGATTTTCCTTCTCCTTTAGGGGATTTCGGTAAACGAGCTTGCCATCCTCGTATTCCTGAGCAGCGATAAGAGTTGGTTTTGGCAATTTTTCGTAATAACGCGAGATTTCTATCTGTTCGCGGTTCTCAGATACCTCTTCAAGATTATCGTTCATCGAAGCAAATTCCTGAAGTTTCTTTTCAAGCTCTTGTTTCATTTCTACGGCAATCTGGTTGGATCGCTTTGCTATAATGCATACTGTTTCATATACGTTGCCTGTGTCGGCCGACATCTTAATCATGTCACGTGTAACAGTGTTCAGTGGAGCATTCGTTTTCTTATAATCCATAATATATAACGATTTGAGATTTATACACAGATGTTATTCTTTAACGTATCGCTGGGCTATCTTGAAAATGTTGTCGGCCTCTTTGCGATTCTCGCTTTCAGGATAGTCATTGATGAATGAATAGTATTCGTCGACAACTTCACGGAAGCGGTCAGCCTTTTTCTCTTCGATACTCTGGGCTGCTTCCTGATATTTTGATTTCAGAACCAACAGTTCCAACGGTTCTTTGTATTTGCTGTAAGGATAGTCTTTTATGGCATTCTGAGCGACAATGATTGCCGATTGGTAATTGTTGCCAAGATAGTTGCCCAAGTTATAATAAAGCTGGGCATTCTGAAGTTCTTTCAGAACCAACTTATCCTGCAGTTCAAATATAGCATTCTGAGCGATAGTTACTTTATCGCTTTTAGGAAAATAATCAAGGAAATTCTGAAGTTCTTCTATAGCCTTGATTGTCATCGATTGGTCAAGCTGAGCCTCAGGTGAATCAAGGTAATATCCATATCCGGCATAGAAGCGGGCAAGTTCAGTGTATTGTCCCTTTGGATAGTGGGTATAATATGTCTTGAAATATGTTCCAGAATTGGTGTAATCGTGGTTTTCGTAGTGGCTAAGCCCTAAAAGATATAATGACTCTTCGGCTTTTGGCGTGCCCTTAAACACTGTCACCAAATCAGAGAGTATGGTACTGGCCTGAACATATTTCTTCTTCTCAAATGCCTTTTTGGCATATTGATACTTGTATTCGTAATCGTTACTCTTCAGTACTTTATTGTATTCACCACACGATGCCAATGCAAGCAATGACAGTGCGATTATGAGATATCGAATCATATAAATTTTTTTAGACCACAAAATTACGAAATCTTATTTCATTTGTCAAACTCTTTTCGACGTTTTATAGTTATTTTTATATGGTTTCGTTATCTGTAAGTCAATTTTCGATAATTTATACAATTTGTTTATTTATTAAAAGCTCTATTTGACCTATTGACCTTTAAAAATCATTCAAATTTAGGAATAAAAGCATTAACTTTGCATTAGTTGTCTGCAGCATCGCAGATTTTAAATTGAGATAGGGTTAATGAGTATTTCTTCGTATAACAAATTCAATCTGGTTTCGAAATATGAACCGACCGGCGACCAACCACAAGCTATCCAGCAACTTGTTGATGGCGTTAACAGCGATGTGCCGGCACAAACCTTAATGGGTGTAACAGGTTCTGGCAAAACGTTTACCATGGCAAACGTGATAAATCAGGTGAATCGCCCTACCCTTGTTTTATCGCATAATAAGACATTAGCGGCTCAGTTGTATTCAGAGTTCAAGACGTTCTTCCCTGAAAACTCAGTCCATTATTTCGTTTCCTATTACGATTATTTTCAACCTGAAGCTTATATTCCTTCTTCAGATAAATATATTGAGAAGGACCTAATGATAAATCAAGAAATCGACCGTCTTCGACTTGCAACTACATCGGCCCTGTTGTCGGGACGTCGCGATATTATTGTTGTATCATCGGTTTCGTGTCTTTATGGCATGGGTAACCCAGATGATTTCGATAAGAATATTATCCACATCAAGGTCGGGACCGATATTGGTCGTAATAAATTTCTCCGCATGCTTGTCGATTCGCTATATTCACGCACCGAGCACGCTCTTGAGCGAGGACAGTTCCGTGTAAAAGGTGATACAGTTGACATTGCATTAGCATACGAAGAAATTATGATTCGTGTGGTGTTCTGGGGCGATGATATAGAAAGCATCCAGAATGTTAGTCCTGACACCGGTGTGGTTATTGAGGAATTCATGGAATTCAAGATTTATCCAGCAAATATATTTGTAACCACAAAGGAGCGGGCTGCCCTTGCTTTGGCTCAAATAGAATTAGACCTTGGCGAGCAGGTGCAGCAGTTCTACAACGAAGGTCGAAGCCTTGAAGCCAAACGGCTTCAGGAACGCGTTTCGTATGATATCGAGATGATTCGTGAAGTAGGTTATTGTTCAGGCATTGAGAATTATTCAAGATATTTCGACGGTCGTAAGTCGGGTGTGCGTCCGTTCTGCTTGCTCGATTATTTCCCGAAGGATTTCCTGACAATCATTGACGAAAGTCATGTTACTATTCCGCAAATCCGTGCAATGTACGGAGGCGACATGTCACGGAAAATGAATCTTGTTCAATACGGTTTCCGATTGTCGGCTGCAATTGATAATCGTCCGCTAAAATTCGAGGAATTCGAGAGCCTTACACATCAGGCAATATATGTAAGTGCCACTCCAGCAGACTATGAGCTTGAACGAAGCGAAGGCGTTGTTGTTGAGCAGATTATACGTCCAACCGGATTGCTCGACCCTGCCATATCAGTGCGATCGTCGCATGGCCAGATCGATGATTTGCTCGATGAAATACAGACTCGTATCGAAAGGCATGAACGAGTGTTGGTAACGGCACTTACAAAGCGTATGGCTGAAGAATTATGTGCTTATCTGCTTAAATTGAATATTAAATGCTCCTATATCCACTCTGACGTCGACACCATGGAGCGTATACAGATTCTCGACGATTTGCGTTCCGGAGCGATTGATGTGCTTATCGGCGTCAATCTGTTACGCGAGGGCCTTGATTTGCCTGAAGTGTCGCTTGTAGCTATTCTTGATGCCGACAAGGAGGGATTCTTGAGGTCTCATAGGTCGTTGACTCAGACAGCAGGTCGCGCAGCACGCAATATAAATGGATTGGTGATAATGTATGCCGACAAGATAACCGAGTCGATGCAAAAGACAATTGATGAAACAGAACGTCGTCGCGAACACCAACTGGCATATAATGCCCAGCATGGAATTGTCCCGAAGGCCATTATTAAGGAACGTAATCTCATTGTGGGTCAGGAACGTTCGGCAGAGGACAACAGGAACGATATCACCCGACGTGCAGATATAGCCAACCATGACTATGCATATTCAATGCAACAACTTTGTACCGATGAATACCAGACGACATCGGGCATAGCCGCCGACCCCGTTATTAAATATATGTCGGGTGGAGATTTTGACAAGACAATTGAAATGGTAAAGGCGAAAATGATTGATGCTGCCAAGAAAATGGATTTTGTTGCGGCGGCTCAATATCGCGACGAGATGTTAAAACTTGAGGATATTAAGCAGCATGCAAACAGATAAACCATATAAACAACCTTGGCTTCCAACCACTAAAAAAGAAATTGAGCGATTGGGCTGGGATTATATAGACGTCATTCTATTTTCTGGTGATGCTTATATCGACCACCCTTCTATGGGCTGTGCAGTCATTGGTCGAGTGCTTGAAAGTGCCGGATATCGAGTTGCAATTGTTCCACAACCTAATTGGCAGGATGATTTACGTGACTTTTCCAAGCTGGGTGCACCACGGCTGTTCTTTGGTGTAAGTGCCGGTGCCATGGACTCGATGGTAAATCACTATACAGCTGCACGCCGATTACGCAGCAATGACGCATATACTCCTAACGGTCGTGCCGGAGCCCGTCCGGATTACCCTACCATTGTATATACAAAAGCTTTGCGCAAACTATTCCCGGATGTGCCAATCGTTGTTGGTGGCATTGAGGCTTCGTTGCGCCGTTTTTCTCATTACGACTATTGGGCCGATGAATTGAGACACTCAATTCTATTGGATTCGGCAGCAGATATCTTGGTTTATGGAATGGGAGAACGCCCTATTCTTGAAATTGCCAAACGGTTAAGTGAAGGACACTCAATTAAATCGCTTGTTGACATACCACAGACAGTGGTTTCGCTTTCTTTGTCATCTTTGCCAGAACAAACCGATTCGGAATCTGACTTTGTGCTTCATTCGTTCAGTGAATGCAAGGCAAACAAATTAAATCAGGCCGAGAATTTTAAAATTATTGAAATCGAATCGAATAAATGGGAAGGACGCACGTTGTGGCAAGTATCTGACGGTGTCGTAATAAAGGCAAACCGACAATACCCTCCTTTGACTCAACAGGAAATTGATTCATTCTACGATTTGCCATATACACGTTTGCCCCACCCTCGTTATCGTGGTAAAACTATTCCGGCCTACGAGATGATTCGCCATTCAATAACAATGCACCGTGGTTGCTTTGGCGGCTGTGCTTTCTGCACAATTTCTGCTCATCAAGGTAAATTCATATCTTCGCGAAGCAAACAATCGATATTGAATGAGGCCAAGAAGATTATTGGAATGGATGATTTCAAAGGCTATATTTCCGATTTGGGCGGTCCATCAGCAAATATGTATATGATGCATGGTTGCGATATCGAAATATGCAAGAGTTGCAAGCGGCCATCGTGTTTGCATCCGATTCCTTGTAAGAATTTGAGAAATGACCATAGCCCACTTCTCGATGTTTATCGTGCTGTTGACAACCTACCGGGAATTAAGAAATCGTTTATTGGCAGTGGCGTCCGTTACGATTTGGCGATGCATAAGAATACTGATGCCTCGATTAACAAGGCCAATCGTGAATATATTGAAGAACTGATTGCCCGCCATGTGTCAGGTCGTCTGAAAGTTGCACCAGAACATACGAGTGATGCAGTTTTGAATGTAATGAGGAAGCCAAATTTTGCATTGTTTAATGAGTTTAAAGTCATTTTCGACAATGTAAACCGCAAGCATGGCTTGAATCAGCAGCTTATCCCTTATTTCATATCCTCTCATCCCGGCTGTCATGAAGCGGATATGGCTGAGTTGGCTGTCGCTACTAAAAATCTGAATTTTCATCTGGAGCAAGTTCAGGATTTTACCCCCACTCCAATGACTGTTTCAACTGAGGCCTATTACACTGGAGTTCATCCCTATACTTTGCAACCTGTTTTTACTGCTAAGTCTCCAAAGGAAAAGTTGGCTCAACGAAAATATTTCTTCTGGTATTTGCAGGAAAACAAATCTGACATAATATCGTCGTTAAAACGTATAGGTCGCCTCGACCTAATTGATAAATTGTATCCTAATCAGTCATCGTATTGCGCCAATAAACCTCGACGTGCTGTCGAGGCACACAATAAATCAAGAAAGAATTCTAAAAACAAAAAATAATGAGAGATTTTAAGTTTATTTCAATTATGGCATCTGTATTGTCATTAGTAACAGTAACTGGTTGCGACACAGTAAAATCAGGATCTGAAGAAATTATCGAAAAGCCTGAATATACTGTTGTCGATGGGAAGTTCACTCCTGAGTTACTCGAAGCATTCGGACGTGTTGCCAGTCCGGTAGTATCGCCTGATGGCACTAAAATCCTTTATTCCGTAGGTTTTGAAAGCATCAAGCAGAACAAAGGCAATCGCGAACTATGGGTAATGGACATTAACGGTGAAAACCAAAAGCGATTAACTCACACTGCAGAATCGGAATCGAATGCTGTGTGGATTGATGGCGGTAATAAAATTGCTTTCACATCAAAAGCCGATAATGGTGTGCAGATTTTTGTTATGAATGCCGACGGAACCGACAGAAAGCAAATCTCTAATGTAGAGGCTGGAGTTGAAGGATTCCTTTTCTCTCCTAATGAGAGCAAAGTGATGTATATCTCTACAGTAAAATGGAAAGACACCGCGAAAGACAAATATCCCGACCTTGATAAGACTTCAGGCCGTGTTATCGATGATTTGATGTATAAGCATTGGGATGAATGGGTTGAAAACATTCCACACCCATTTGTTGCTGATTTTGATGGCAAAAGCATATCAAACGCCATAGATATTATGGAAGGTGAACCATTTGAAGCTCCAATGCGCCCGTTTGGTGGTTCGGAATCGTTCTCATGGTCACCTGATGGTAAGAAATTGCTTTACGTATCTCGCAAAAAGCAAGGTCTTGACTACTCTGTTTCGACCAATTCCGACATATATAGTTATGACATTGAGTCGAAGACTACAGAAAACCTGACTGAAGGCATGTTGGGCTATGACACAAACCCCGCATATTCACCTGATGGCACTATGATTGCTTGGCTGTCGATGGAACGCAACGGGTATGAAGCCGATAAGAATCGTATATTCGTAATGAATGTAGAAACCGGTGAAAAGACTGATCTCACTGAGAATTGGGATTATTCAGTCGACCAGATTGCTTGGAAGCCAAGTTCAAAAGACATTTATTTTATAGCTCCTTATCTTGGCGACACTCCTATCTTCTCAATCAATGTTGAGACCCACGAGATTGCCGATGTGGCTAAAGGTCAATATGATTATGCCGCTCTCCAGCCGGTAAATGATTCCACTCTTATAACTCTTCGCCATTCAATGCTTGAACCAAACGAAGTTTATAGTGTTGCGGCAGGTGAAATAAAGCAGCTCACATCGGTTAATGCCGACCTGCTTTCGCAACTCTCTCCTATTACTATTGAACGTCGTATGGTTCCAACAACTGATGGCAAAGAGATGCTTACATGGGTACTCTTGCCTCCGAACTTCGAAAAGACAAAGAAATATCCGGCTATACTTTATTGCCAAGGTGGACCTCAATCTGCTGTCAGCCAATTCTGGTCGTACCGTTGGAATCTCCGTTTGATGGCCTCACAGGGATATGTCGTGATTGCTCCTAACCGTCGCGGTTTGCCTGGTTTTGGAACAGAATGGAACGAACAAATTTCCGGCGACTATGGCGGTCAAAACATGAAGGACTATTTTGCTGCTGTTGATGCAGTTAAGACAGAACCATGGGTAGATGAGACAAAAATCGGCGCTGTCGGTGCCAGCTACGGTGGATTCTCGGTATATTGGCTTGCAGGACATCATGAAAACCGCTTTGCAGCATTCATTGCTCATGCTGGAATATTCAACCTTGAGGCTCAATATCTTGAAACGGAGGAAATGTGGTTTGCCAATTGGGATATGGGCGGCGCTTATTGGGATAAGAATAATGCTATAGCACAAAATACTTTTGCAAATTCTCCTCATAGATTTGTCGACAAATGGAATGCTCCAATCATGATTACTGTTGGAGAGAAGGATTATAGAATCGTTGCTACTCAGGGTATGCAGGCATTCAATGCTGCTAAACTCCGTGGAATTCCGACCCGGATGGTCGTATTCCCGGATGAGAATCATTGGATACTCAAACCACAAAATGCTTTGCTTTGGCAGCGCGAATTCTTTGCTTGGCTCGACCAATGGTTGAAGAACTAATTACTTGATAACTTAAATAAAAGCCCCGATAATTGGAATAGACCAGTTATCGGGGCAATATTTATGAACAACTGTTTCTTACATTCTGTGGTTGGCTATGAAACGCTCAGCATCCAGAGCAGCTTTGCATCCAGAACCGGCAGCTACAATAGCCTGCTGATAATTCGGGTCGGCAACATCACCAGCTGCAAATACACCCTCTACTGATGTAGAAGTGGTTCCGTTCTTAGTAACAATGAATCCTTTATCATCGAGCTCAATCTTGCCGGCAAGAAACTCTGTGTTAGGATGATGTCCGATTGCAAGGAAAAAGCCATCGATGTCAATCTCGAAATGCTCTTCACTTTCTGTACCTGCAAAGCGAACGAGTTGCGCTTTCTTCAATGTCTTTTCGCCGGATAGGCCGACAGTGTTGGTGTTGTAAAGGATTTCGATGTTGTCAATACCTTCTACGCGATTTTGCATTGCCTTTGAAGCTCTCAAATAATCCTTGCGAACAATCATGTAAACTTTTTTTGCAAGGTTAGCAAGATAAGATGCTTCTTCACAAGCTGTGTCGCCACCGCCAACTACAGCCACTGTTTTTCCACGATAGAAGAATCCATCACATGTAGCACATGCTGATACTCCGCGTCCGCTGAATGTCTTTTCGTCTGCCAAACCTAAATATTTTGCCGATGCTCCTGAACAAATAATAATGGTTTCTGCATTTACTACAGTCCCATCATCTATTTTAGCAACGAACGGACGATTTGAGAAATCTACATCTGTTACTATACCCGACCGGATATCGGCATTGAATCTCAATGCCTGATTTCGGAAATCTTCCATCATGTCGAATCCGTTAACCCCCTCGGGATATCCGGGGAAATTCTCCACGTCGGTAGTCGTCGTAAGCTGTCCGCCGGGTTGTAATCCTTCATAGAGTACTGGCGACAGATTGGCACGTGATGCGTAGATAGCTGCTGTGTATCCAGCAGGGCCTGAACCAATAATCAGGCACTTCGTATTTATACTTTCCATAAAAATATTGTTTTATCGTAAATCAATAACAGGTGTTGCTTTAGGAACTTCTGACGCTGAAAATTTGAAAAATTGGGTTTCGTATTTATTAAGTGCTCTATAGCCAGTGATGTGGATTGACGATTGCTGACCGTTTGCCATAACAATAACAGCTTTCGTAATGTAGTACGATGTCTTACTTACCGATATAACAATTTCACGATATGTTGATTTCTTTGTTGACTTTGGAACCAATTTTAAAACATACGAGTCGGAGTCGTACGATTTAAGAAGTGATACAATATTGTCGGTCTTATAATTTCTTAGCGCAATATATGGATTCATCGATTGCAATTCCTCATTTGTTGGCGATGTCAAGTTCACTTCTCCTACATCTTTACTGTAGGTCCACAAGTTTTTCCCATCATACCAGCATCTGAGTTCAAGAGTCTGCAATTTAAAACAGTTGCCCTGCATGATGATGGTGCCTTTCGATGTGTTTTTGCCTGCAGTTATAGCCAAGTTTGCTGACAAGCAAGTCGAAGTCCTATATTTAGTGAGTACGTTCTTCATCACACCGTCGGCATTGACAGCCCAAAGCGACGTTACACATATGATGAATGATGCTAAAAATATGTATCTTAATTTCATAATCAAAGCATTTGTGATAGTTGAATTGAATCGATAAGAACCTGACGTGGCTTACCACCCTGAGATGGTCCGACAATTCCTGCTGCCTCAAGTTGGTCCATGATTTTCCCGGCACGGTTATAGCCAATGGAGAATCTTCGTTGAAGAGAAGAAGTTGATGCGGTTTGCCCAGTAACAATAAATGCTGCCGCCTCTTCAAATAGAGAGTCACGCTCACTGGGGCCGGATGAACCTCCAAAGGCATCGTCGTATGAGTCTTTCTCAGGAATAAATTCCGGTAATTCATAAGGCTCGGCATATCCAATCTGGTCGCTGATAAAATCGCATACAGATTCAACCTCGGGGGTATCGATAAATGCGCACTGAACACGCTCAAGTTCACCATTAGCCAGGAATAGCATATCACCACGACCGATAAGTTGCTGAGCACCGGAACAATCGAGGATGGTACGGCTGTCGACCATCTGCGACACACGGAATGCTATACGTCCTGGGAAATTGGCCTTTATCAATCCAGTAATTACATTTGTCGACGGACGCTGTGTGGCAATGATAAGGTGTATACCTACAGCACGTGCTTTTTGTGCTATACGGGCAATTGGTGTTTCTACTTCCTTGCCGGCAGTCATAATCAAATCGCTGAACTCATCGACAATTACCACAATGTATGGCATAAAGTCGTGTCCTTTCTCCGGATTGAGAAGGTGATTGAGATACTTGGCGTTATATTCCTTTATATTGCGCACATGGGCATCTTTAAGCAGTTCATAACGATTGTCCATGAGCATTGTGAGCGAATTCAATGTAGCCACAACTTTAGTAACATCGGTAATTATGGCATCGCCATCGCCCGGCATCTTTGCCAAATAATGGTGCTCAAGTTTGCTGTAAAGGCTAAACTCAACCATCTTCGGGTCGATGAGCACAAATTTGAGTTCAGCAGGATGCTTACGATATATAAGCGATGTGATGATGGCATTCAATCCAACCGATTTACCTTGACCTGTTGCACCGGCAACAAGCAGATGTGGCATCTTGCACAAGTCGGCTATGAAGACTTTGTTGGATATCGTACAACCCATTGCCATCGGCAAGTCGTATTTACATTCCTTATATTGTTTCGACTCAATGATTGAACGCATCGAAACAGTTTGGGGTTCTCTATTAGGCACTTCAATACCGATGGTTCCTCGTCCTGGTATAGGTGCTATGATGCGTATGCCCAGCGCTGCCAGTTTTAGGGCTATATCGTTCTCAAGATTCTTGATTTTAGATATTCTGACTCCGTCGGCAGGAATAATCTCGAAAAGTGTAATTGTTGGACCAACACACACGTCAATCTGTTTTATGTCGATATCGAAGCTGTTTAGAGCTTCAGTAATTCGACGTTTGTTCTCTTCCTGCTCTTGAATATCAACATTATTCTTCTTGACCGTGATGTCACGAAGTAAATCGATTGGTGGAAATTTGAAACGTGGCAGGCTCTTGGTTGGGTCGATTACTTCAAGTTTCTTGTCTGATTTCTCGATTGGCTTGGCAATCGTTATGTCGCCGTTTACAGTTGCTGGCTTAAGATCACTATTATCTGATGAAGGATTTTTAGCCTCTATGGCTCCGTCCGTACCATGGACATCAGTATCAGCAATAGGTTGCAAATCATCGTTTTCCGGCTCCTTTGGTTCGATGTCAGCAACTGGTTGTTCCTCAATATTGAATTGAATCGATTCATTCTCGTCTGTGTTGGAATCGGGCCTATCATCTGTCATGGCAACATCGTTTTCGTCGTTGTCCGCACTTTTTTTGTGTAATATCGATGAAACTTTCGATATAAATTTCATTATTCTGCCGAGGAAAATGATGCAAGCTATGAACAATAGTGCTCCGAGTAACATTAATGTACCTGGCAGTCCCATTAAATTAATCAAGAATGTGCTGATATGGTTGCCTGTTTCACCGCCATAGTTTATGTAGCTGGGATTGTATAATGAATATACACCGAGAGCAACGACAGAAAAAGCAATTAAAACGAGTGAAATCAAAGTAAATGACAGAAGTTTCACACGCTTTGCTCCAAACAACCGTATTCCGAGAACCAACAGCCATAAGGCTATAATAAAGGATGGAAATCCGAACCATTTATTGATGAACAGTTCAGAAACATAAGCCCCCAACGAACCCATGACATTTTCAATTTTGTTTCCGCTTATTGCGATATCAATGCACGATTCGTTTATTACTCTGCTCTGGTCGATTGCTCCGGTTTTAATGAATGAAATGAACGAAACAATCATGAAGAATCCTGCAAAAGCAAACAACAGTCCGAAAAGCATATTGAGTCTGGTTGAGACAAAGAACGAGCTGATTCTATTGCCAAGCGAAGGCTTTTTCGGCTTGTCAGATTGTTTGTCGGTAGGTTTATTATGTTCGTCTAATATGTCGGGATTGAATGATTCTTGTTCCACAATCTAAATGTTTTAAATAGTAAAAAATAGATTACTTAACCCAGAAATATTTCGTAAAGATAACTAAAAAAGTAAATAATTCCAATCGGCCGGCAATCATGGCAAAAATAAGGGTAATCTTACCCACATCAGCCACATAGAAGAATGAACCGTCGAATCCTGTTATACCAGCTCCATATCCAATATTGCTGAGTGCTGATACTGATGCAAAAACCGAATCGATAAAGCTATACCCACACAATGTTAGGATTATGGTACAAATTGCTAATATCATCACGAATATTGCAAGAAATGCAATTATTTTGTTAACAGCCTCATTTGGAACCACTTTATTGTTAACTCTTACAGTAGTGATTGAATTAGGATGAATAATGCGATAGAATTCATTTCTTGTGTTTTTAATAAGCACAATAAGCCGGTCGATTTTTGCACCTGAGGTTGTTGAGCCAGCACATGCACCAAAAAACATAAGTATAATGAACAAAACTATAGTAAATTGCCCCCACTGCTCATAATTCGAAATTGCGAAACCCGTTGACGACATTCCGGAAACAACATGGAACAATGGGCAGAGAAATGCTTGATGCAAATCGTCATATTTCCCGGATATAATCAATGAAAAGACAATCAAGGCTGACGAGGTAAGAATAACTGCAATATAACATTTGAATATGTCGTTCTTATACAGCGCTTTAAAGTCCCCATGGCCGAAACGATACAGAAGTTGGAAATTAACGCTTCCAAGAAACATAAACAGTAGCACAACATAACTAATGTACGTTGAATCCCACCAACCTATGCTTGAGTTCTTTGTCGAGAAACCTCCGGTTGATACAGTTGACAAAGTTTGACATAAGGCATCAAATGTTTCCATCGGGCCTAATAGCAACAGTACGAATTCAGCTATTGAGATAATTATGTATACCAACCACAAGCCTTTTGCTGTCTGGCTTATGCGTGGACGAAGTTTATCGTGTGTTATGCCTGACACTTCAGCATTAAACAATTGTATGCCGCCTTTGTGATTGAGCATCGGTAAGACAGCCAACGTGAAAAGTATTATACCCATGCCACCAACCCACTGCATTAGGGAGCGCCATAGCAACAAACCATGTGGTAACGACTCGACATCTGTGAAAATCGATGCTCCTGTAGTTGTAAATCCTGATACGGCCTCAAAGTATGCATCGATTATTCTAATGTCAGGCAACGAAAACACAAAAGGCAACATCCCAAACAAAGAGAAAATCAACCATACAAGTGATGTTAGCAATATCGCTTCACGTGTAGCCAAGTCGCTGTATCGCGGTTTTATGCCGAATGCCATACACATACCCGCAACCACTGTAATGATTATCGACATGAAGAACCCTTTGAGTGAATCATCGTGGGTTATAATGTCGGTGATAAAAGGAAAGAGCATAAAAGCAGCCTCGATTAACAGGAGCCAACCTATCAAACGAAGCACTATGGGCAAATTGATTTTTGCTCTACGCTCTTTTATCATAATATCAATATCAACTGAATAACTTTTCTACTTTGTGTATTGCGCCGTCCAAACAGAAAATCACAACATGGTCGCCAGGGAGAATAGTTGTATTACCATTAACAAGCATACCTTTGCCGTCGCGAATCAATCCTGCTATTGTCATGTCGCGCGATAGATTCAGGTCTTTAACCATACCCTTGGTGATTTTCGACTTAGGCTTTACAACAAGTTCAGCAACTTCGGCATCGGCAAGTGCAAGACATTTGGAGTTTGACGTGTCGCTATCGAGCAATATCTGGAATATCTTGCTTGATGACAGCAACTTTTTATTCACAATTGTCCCGATGTTTAGATTCTCTGCTTCATTGATAAATTGAATTGTCTCGACTTCAGCGATGGTTTTTGCCACTCCCATTTCCTTTGCAGTAAGGCATCCAAGGATATTGGCCTCTGAGCTATCAGTAAGAGCAATGAATGCATCATAGTCGTGGATTCCTTCAACATTCAGCAGGTCGATATCTCGACCATCTCCATTAACTATGTTGGCTTCAGGTAGACGTTCGGCGAGATAAATCGATTTTTCTCTATTACTTTCGATAATCTTGAACTTATACTGCCCTTCTGATATTTTTGCCAACTGGATTGCAATGCGACTGCCGCCCATAATAAGTACGCGTTTTACGTCGACCGACTTCTTTCCACATAGTTCTCTAATGTTGTCAACGTAGTTCTTTGTTGTAGCAAAATATAGTATGTCGTTGCTCTTTATGTAGTCGTCGCCTCGAGGTATGATGGTCTCCTGATTACGTTTAATGGCAGAAATGTGAAAATACGATGAAAGAGACGCCAAATCTTTAAGATGCATGCCGGTGAGACGTGCATTGTCTCTAACTTTCACGCCGATAACTATAATCTCGCCGTCGTACATCTCAAACCAGTTTCTTACCCAGGTCCATTTTAAAGCCGTCTTAATTTCCTCGGCTGCCAGAAGTTCTGGATAAATAAGTTCGTCGACTCCAATCGACTTGAAGAATGCCTTGCCTTGAGGTTTTAAGTATTCGTAATTGTCAATTCGAGCAACGGTGTATTTGGCTCCCAGCCAGTGAGCCATCGAACAGGCCGATATATTCTGGGTTTCGTAGGGCGTAACAGCTATAAACAAATCGGCTTGATCAATGTTGACCGATTTAAGTGTCTTGAACGAAGTTGGACTGCCTACGAAGGTCATCAAATTATATGAGTCAAGATTCGACAGTTTTGATTCATTGCTGTCGACAAGTATAACATCCTGATTTTCCTTTGACAATAGTTTTGCCAAGTGTGAACCAACTTCGCCTGCTCCTACAATTATTATTTTCATTTTTCTAATGTAGATTTTACTGTCTTTATGATATTCTCGAGGTCGATTCCGCACATCTCATATTGTTGCTTCACCGTAGCATGAGGAACGAATGAATCGGGTAAGCCGAGCCCGATAACTCGACAACTTTTGCCATGGCGATTACACCAATCCATAACCGCATTATACAATCCGCCGTTGAGTGCACCTTCTTCAGCCGTGATGATTGTATGGAATCTATTACATGCTGTATCAAGTATATCTTCATCGATAGGCTTCAAGAACGTCATATCGTAATGACATACCGTAATGCCATCGTTTTTTAATGAGTTTACGGCTTCTATAACGGTGTTGCCAATAGTTCCTATCGACAGTATTACCGAGTCGGAACCTTCGCTTACAAGGTTGCCCTTGCCGATTGTCACTTTACTCATTTTGTTTCGCCAATCGCCAATCAAACCGTTACCACGTGGATAACGAATGCTCATGGGACGATCGGTTACATATTGCGAGGTATAAAGAAGATTCCTTAGCATATGCTCGTTGATAGGTGCCGACACAATCATGTTAGGAATAAGACGCATATACGATAAGTCAAATGCCCCTTGATGTGTTGCACCATCTTCGCCAACCAGCCCGCCCCGGTCAATGCAGAACACAACAGGAAGTTTCTGCAATGCTACGTCGTGAATAATTTGGTCAAACGCACGTTGCAAAAATGTGGAATAAATGCAGCAGTATGGACGCAACCCGGCTTTGGCAAGGCCTGCTGAGAATGTTACGGCATGTTCTTCTGATATGCCTACATCGAAGGTTCGTTCCGGGAAACGGTTAATCATGTAGGTCAAAGATGTGCCAGTTGACATTGCAGCTGTTATGCCTACAACTTTTTCGTTGTTTTCCGCAAGTTCTACGAGAGTGTGGCCAAACACATCCTGATATTTTATAGGAGAGCCAACTGGCTTGGACGATTCTATAATCTCACCACTTTCCGGGTCGAATCGTCCTGGAGCATGCCATGTGGTAGGGTCTTTTTCGGCTGGAATATAACCTTTCCCTTTTCGTGTGCGAAGATGCAGAATGCGAGGACCCTCCATGTCCTTGATATCGTTAAGAACTTTAACCAGTCCCTCAATATCGTGGCCGTCGAATGGTCCGAAGTATCGTATGTTAAGACCCTCGAAAATGTTCTGTTGGTCAGCAAGCAGCGATTTCAGGCTATTGTTGAAGCGCATAATACGACTCTTCTTGGTGTCGTCGATGATATTGTGGCGCTTCAGAAGATTATACAATTTGTATCTTATGTCGTTATAGCCTTTCGATGTATTGATATGCGTCATGTATTCATTCAGCGCGCCCACGTTATGGTCGATGGCCATATCGTTGTCGTTGAGTACTATAAGCATATTATTCTTACATGAAGATGCATTGTTAAGACCTTCAAATGCCAAACCTCCGCTTATGGAGGCATCGCCAATAACTGCAACAATGTTACGTCTGGGCTCTTTCTTTATAGCTGAAGCCATAGCCATGCCCAAAGCCGCTGATATAGAATTTGACGCATGACCAGCAATGAAAGCATCGTATTCACTCTCGGCCGGATTAGGAAATCCACTTATGCCACCAAGTTTTCTATTGGTTGAGAAAGCGTCTCTTCTACCTGTAATAATTTTATGAGCATACGCTTGATGGCCTACATCCCAAAGAATCTGGTCATACGGGGTATTGAAAACATAATGGAGAGCAACAGCTATCTCCACAGCACCCATACTCGAAGCAAAATGTCCGGGGTTTTGTGATAAGGAATCGACAATAAAATGCCTTATTTCCTTGCACACTGCAGGCAGATTGTCGACCGATACTTTACGAAGGTCGGCCGGTGAATCGATATTATTAAGATATTTATAATCAGTGTTACTGTCCACTATGCGATATAATTAGTCTTTACGAATATATTTCTTATACAATGGGATAAACACAATGCCAGCCGAAATCAAGAGCGTAATTACTGTAAATGCATTAAGTCCACGGCCCTTAATCATCAGATAGCATAACAGCACCCAAAGCAATGCTATGCATGAAAAGCGTATTATATTCGATACATTCATTTCAAATTACCGTTTAATATACAAAAGTAATTCAAAACGATTAGATAAAAAACACAAAAATGAATTTATCTTTAAAAATCACAGGCAATGCTTGTCACTCACATCAAATCCGCGAAGAAATTCGTCGGCTGACAGACGTTTCTTTCCAGGCATCTGTAAGTTTTTAATCTCGAGGAAGCCATCAGCTGCAGCAATCATGAATGAATGTTTTGTCGCCGTAATATATCCTGGGTCTATGCGCTCGTTTTCCTTAAATGGTATTGGCTGTGATGTAGAGTATATTTTCATTTGCAACGGTTCAGCGGAATCGCCCATCGATAAGTCGGTCCATGCGCCTGGATATGGCGACAGGCCTCGAATGTGGTTATATACTTCGATGGCGCTCTTAGTCCAGTCTATTTTGCAATCTTCCTTGAAGATTTTCGGTGCAGGAGTCGGTTCGCAACCATTTGTTAGCATTTGGTCCTGAGGAATGAATTTTACTGTTCCGTTAATGAAAGAGTCAACAGTTTCAATTACGAGTTTCGAACCAAGATGCATAAGTTTGTCGTGTACATCACCAACATTATCAGTAATTTCTATTGGGATAGCAACTTGTTGTATAACGTCGCCGGTATCGATTTCATGCTTAAGCAAAAATGTTGTTACACCAGTCTGCAACTCACCATTCATTACAGCACGGTTAATAGGTGCTGCACCGCGATATTTCGGCAAGAGCGATGCATGCAGATTGAATGTGCCCAGACGTGGCATGCTCCACACCACTTCTGGCAGCATCCTGAATGCTATAACAATTTGCAAATCAGCTTTCCACTGGCGCAGAGCCTCAAGAAACGATTCATCTTTCAGTTTATCGGGTTGCAGTAGTGGCAGATTATGCTCAATGGCATAGCTTTTCACGGGTGATTCAATTGTTTTGTTGCCTCGTCCACCTTTCTTATCAGCCATGGTTACGACACCAACTACATTGTATCCACCCGAAACAAGTCGGTCGAGACTTTCCACGGCAAATTCAGGAGTGCCAAGGAACACTATCCTAAGGTCTTTTTTATCCATTATTTTAATCGTCGGTATAATGTTTCAAAACTCTTCTATACGAATTAAATATCTTTGATTTCGACACAAAGCCAATGTATATTCCATTTTCAACGACAGGGAGGTTCCAGGCTCCGGTGTCGTCGAAGATTTTCATAACTTTTTCCATGCTCTCCCCTACTTCAATCTTTGCAGGCGGCATGCTCATGAATTTACGCACATACATTTTACGGTATAAATCAGGTCGGAACATGATGTTGCGAATGTCGTCGAGCAAAACAATCCCAATCAGTTTGTTGTTGTCATCGACTACTGGGAATAGATTACGATTCGACTGCGAAATCACATTCACCATTTCCTTCAGCGACATTTCAGGCTTTACCGGCATGAAATCCTTTTCAATTACGCTGTCCATTTTAAGCAATGTAAGAACAGCTTGATCCTTATGGTGAGTAAGCAATTCACCACGTTTTGCCAATCGCATTGTGTAGATACTCCATGGGAGGAATATCTTGATGGTTCCAAACGACAAAGCCGACACAATAAGCAGCGGAAGGAATAACTGATAGCCACCAGTCATCTCGGCGGTAAGGAAGATTGCCATAAGGGGAGCATGCATTACCCCTGACATCACACCTGCCATACCCATCAATGCGAAGTTTTTGGTTGACAGCGGCGTATCAACTAGTCCTATATGATTAATCAGATATGCAAAGAAAAATCCCGCGATACACCCCACATAGAGCGACGGGGCAAATGTACCTCCCACACCACCAGCTCCATTGGTGGCACTCGTGGCAAACACCTTTGTGAGTATAATAAGACCAAGCACAAGGCAAATCATCCATACATTATCACGGAAATTGTAGAATACACTACCGTCAAGCAGTGAATTGGCATCGCCATAAAGAAGCGAGTTTATCGAACTATATCCTTCGCCATATAGTGGTGGAAAGATGAATATCAGTGAACTTAGGATTATAGAACCGACAATAAACTTATATTTCCGTTTTTTCAATTTTCCGAAAATGTTTTCCATGAAATTCATGGCTTTAGTAAAGTAAAGCGAGACGAATCCACAGAAAATGCCAAGACATATAGCAAAAGGAATACGGTGCATCTCGAACGGTTCACTTTGTGTGAAGAAAAACTCCAAATCGTAACCGGTATAAACGTATGCAACCGTTGCGGCTGATATCGATGCAATGAGTAACGGCATCACTGATGCAGCCGTGAGATCGAGCATCAGCACCTCAATAGTAAACAGCATACCAGCAATAGGTGCCTTGAATATTCCCGCAATACCAGCTGCAGCACCACACCCTACAAGTATCATCAGCAATCGTGGCGATAACCGGAATGCGCTCCCAAGATTCGAACCGATTGCAGCACCAGTAAACACTATTGGACCTTCAGCTCCTACTGATCCGCCAAACCCGATGGTTATAGAACTGGCTACTACCGATGTGAATGTGTTATGCTGTTTTAATCGACTCTTTTTTTGTGATATGGCATACAATACTCGAGTGACACCATGAGATATATTGTCCTTAACTACATATGTAACATAGAGCATTGATATAAGAACTCCAATTACCGGGCATATCAAATATAGAAAGTTACTTTGGCTTATCATAATATGTGAGCCGATGGTCCCAGACATTTTCTCAATCAGAAGTTTCAATATAATGGCGGCAAAACCCGATAAGACACCTGTGACTAACGCGAGCAGTAATAGCAGCGAACGCTCGTTGAGATACTTTTCGCGATATGTTGCCAACTTCAGCACAAAATCATGGCAACCGACCTCAAATTTATTCAATACATTAATCATTATAGTCCTTTACCCGTTATTACTGTTTTTATAGTATAAATAATTATCTTCATGTCGGTTACCAACGACATGTTCTCAATATATATAATGTCGAATTTCAGACGTTCGAGCATTTCATCAATAGTAGATGCATAACCGTATTTAACCATTCCCATCGAAGTGATTCCGGGACGTATCTGATGCAACAGAGCGTAGTATGGTGCTTTTTGCATTATCTGGTTGATGAAATATTCACGTTCCGGACGCGGACCTACTATCGACATCTCGCCTTTTATGACATTCCAGAACTGTGGGATTTCATCAATTCGGTATTTCCTAAGGAATTTACCGATTTTTGTTATCCTTAAGTCGTTGTCTTTTGTAAGTTGTGGAATACCGTCGGGTTCTGAATCAACTATCATTGTCCGAAACTTTATGATATTGAACGGTATGTTGCGGTAGCCTATTCGTTGTTGCTTGTAGAATATCGGCCCATTTGAACTAAGCCTGATTGCCAATGCTGCGGATAGGAAAAGAGGAGACAAAAATATTAGGACAAATAATGAAAAACACACATCGAATGTACGCTTGAGTATTAACTCGCAGTCGCTTAGTCCACATCCAGCCACATCGATAAGTATCTCGTTCTCGATATCCGATATTCTAACTCTGCTAATAAGTATGTGTGCCACATTTGGTATTATCTTTATTGGCAGTGATAGCGGGAACAGTTTGTTTACGATGTTGAATATATTTCTGAAATCATGGTTTGCTGGCGCAATGATGAATTCCTCAACGCCATACTGTTTGCATATATCTTTAATCGTTTCAAACGCAAAACACTCTATATCAGAAATATGGATGCTTCTTGATTCTCCAGGGATATTTACAAAACCGATAATTTTGTATCCCGATTTCGTTTTCATCGACTCTAATCTGGAATAAAGTTTATATGCAACATCCGAACTGCCGATTATCAAGGCTTTTATATACAAATCGCCTTTTCTTATTAAATGAATGGTGTAAGAAGTATATATAACACGGGCACCATATACAAACACAAACAACGAAAGCCATAGCATGCATACCAGTTCATAATTTGCTATGCGGTCGTCGATTACATCATTAATAAGTACTATAAAAAATATTCCCAATGTGGCAAAGGAAATAGATACAGCAGTATTGAGCAGTTCGTTAAGCCTTGACTTGCGTATTACTTCAACATAATAGCCGGAGAACACAAAAATCAAAATTGTGCATATAGGCAAAAGACATTGACCTAATGCAACATATAGCGATGAAAGGTAGGCATACAATGAGCCGAAGCCCTGCGTATGCATAAGCTCAATCGACCTGAAATATCTTAGGCAATTGAAAACCAGAATGCCAAGATTCGCAGAAATCAAATCGAGTGCAATATACCTAATTCGCTGTGTCCTCTTCGAAATCAATTCCTAATAATTTTAAAAACTCCGTCTTGGCCCAACTTGATTATTGAGGAAGGAGTGTGCGATGAACTATCGTTCTGTCGATAATTAACTATGTAATCTACTGAATCTTTGATTTCTTGCGAAATCTGCGAAAACACTGAAGGTGATTTCTGCCCACTGATATTGGCCGATGTAGACACAATCGGTCGTCCAAACTTGCGACACAATTCTTTCGAAAATCGTTCTTTTGTAACTCTTATACCTATCGAACCGTCATCTCCTATCAGATTGGGAGCAAGATTTTTTGCATCATCAAAAATAATGGTAAGCGGTTTCTCGGAAAATTCAATAAGCTGATAAGCTGTTTCGGTTACGCCATTCGAATATCTCTCCAACTTGTTGCAATCGTCAACAAGCACCAGCATTGCCTTTGAATCTTGACGTCGTTTTATATCGTATACACGTGCTACCGCTTTGGCATTTGTTGCATCGCAACCTATGCCCCAGATCGTATCGGTTGGATATAAGATCACCCCACCCGATTTAAGCACTTCAATTACTTTTTTTATTTCTTCATCCATCAGGATATCTTTTAAATGGTTTTGTCGAACTTTCTATTACGATTTATCCTAATTAATGCAAAGTTAAGATAATTCACCAAAGAATCAAAATTGATTTTTATGGCAAAATAAGTGTTGTGTTGAATATGAGAAAATATCACACCTATTTTGGAAATATTTTCTCATGTATAATTATTTTTTCATAATTTTGTAATATATATAATCGGTATGCAGGACATAAAGAATACATCCTTCGAAGTCGGTATAGCATTAAGCGGTGGCGGAGCCAGAGGCATTGCTCATCTGGGTGTGCTGAAAGCTCTTGAAGAGCGTGGCATAAAGCCCCAGATAATTGCCGGCGTAAGTGCCGGTTCAATAATCGGTTCATTGTATTCTGCAGGCTTGCCAATTCCTGACATTCTGAAGCTGTTCGACAATTGCAAGTTCTCCGACATGGCAGAAATAAGCGTCCCAAAGGACGGATTCTTTAAAATTGACCGTTTCAAGAAAATATTACGCGAAGTGTTGCCAGTAACGAATCTCGAAGAGCTACCAATTCCAATGTATATCTGCGCAACTGATATTGACCACGGATGCACAAAAATCTTCGACTCCGGTTCTATTGTAGAACGCATAGCGGCCTCGTGCAGCATTCCTGTGATATTCAAACCTACGAGAATTGATGGGGTCAACTATGTTGATGGTGGCGTGCTCCGAAATTTGCCGGCTTGGGCTATCCGACCTAAGTGCAATCATCTAATAGGCGTTAACTGTAGTCCATTCGTGAATCACAAGATAAAAAGTTCAATCATAGAGATTGCACAGCGCAGCTATGAATTGATGTCGAAAGTAAACACAGTGATGGATATGAAGATGTGCGACACATTGATATTGATTAAAACCATTGCCCACCACAAATCGCTCGACACCAAAAATCTTCAGAAAATATTTGAATGTGGCTATAGCGAAGCCTGTCGTGTCCTTGACTCGGCTGAAAAATCTGATTTTAACGACTTCTTAATATAAATGGAACAAAAGATAGTAATATACCAACTATTGCCTCGGCTTTTCTCAAACACATGTGATAAATGTGTAATAAATGGCTCGATCGAAGAGAATGGTTGTGGAAAGATGAACGACATCACTGCTACAGTTCTAAAGGAAATAAAATCATTAGGCGCCACCCATGTTTGGTATACAGGTGTAATTGAACACGCTACTCAAACAGATTATTCCTATTACGGCATACGTCCTGACAACAAACATATAGTAAAAGGCAAAGCCGGTTCGCCATACGCTATAAAAGACTATTATGATGTTGACCCCGACATTGCCGTATCGGTACCTAATCGAATGGCTGAATTCGAGCAATTGGTGAAACGGACTCACAACGAGGGGCTTAAGGTGATAATCGACTTTGTGCCCAATCATGTGGCCCGGCAGTATTTCTCTGATGCAAAACCTGAAGGAATTGAAGACCTCGGACATAATGACAATCGGGAATACTTCTTTTCGTCTTCAAACAATTTTTATTATATAACCCGACAGCTTTTCTCTCCGCAAATCGACTTGGGACACGGTGATGATGAATACTTCGAGTTTCCAGCAAAGGCTACTGGCAATGACTGTTTCACGGCGTTTCCCTCGGTCAATGACTGGTATGAAACTGTTAAGCTTAACTATGGTATAGATTACGGAAATAATTCACGCCATTTCGACCCCATTCCTGACACTTGGATTAAGATGCTTCACATACTTCGCTTCTGGGCGTTGAAAGGCATTGACGGATTTCGTTGCGATATGGCACATATGGTGCCGGTTGAGTTTTGGAACTGGGCTATTCCACAGGTAAAGGCTATCTCTCCGAATATTCTTTTCATAGCAGAATTATATGATGTGGGCATATACCGACAGTATCTTAGTGATGGCCATTTCGACTATCTTTATGACAAGGTTAATCTGTACGATACCCTTCGGGCAATACAGTGCCACAACGTTTCAGCAGCCAATTTAACCAGTTGCTGGCAGACGGTGGAAGGAATAGGGCATCAGATGCTAAATTTCCTTGAGAATCACGATGAGCAGCGCATTGCATCACAGCAATTTCTCGGCAATGCCATAAAGGCGCTCCCTTCGCTTGTTGTAAGCACTACCATGTCGAAAGGCCCATTCCTTATTTATTCCGGGCAGGAGTTCGGCGAAAAAGCCACTGATACCGAAGGCTTCAGCGGCAAAGATGGCCGGACAACTATTTTCGATTATTGGAGCGTCCCATCAATACGACGTTGGTACAATGGCGGTAAATGCGACGGCAAAAACTTGAATGACGAAGAACATAAAATATATAATGTGTATAAATGTGTTCTAAATCTGATAAACAGAGAGGATGCCATTGTAAAGGGAGATTTCTTTGATTTGATGTACGTGAACTATAATAATCCGGATTTCAATCCACATCGTCATTATTGCTATATACGGAAACACAAGCATGAAGTGGTATTGGCAATTGTGAATTTTTCCGATGGCGAATCAAGAATATTGGTAAATATTCCTAAGCATGCATTCGACACATTAAACATGCAACCGGGAAACTATCGGGCCGTAGATCTGCTCTCTGGAAAAAAGCATTCTATTCCGTTCAGTGAATCGGTACCACTGGCTGTTAACGTAGGTGCTTATGGAGCCTTGTTGTTGAAGTTTATAGTAGAACCGTCAATAACAGATAAAAAATCTGTCTAATTATGTTAATAGACGAACTATAATTTGTATTTTTGCAAAAAATCTCAGCTATACAAAAATTATGACTCAGAAATTACCTCCAGTAAAAATCTTCTCCGGGACCAAATCGCACTATTTGGCAGAGCAAATTTGCAAAGAGTTAGGAGTAGAATTAGGTAAAATGAACATTCAGCGTTTTGCTGACGGTGAATTCGAATGCTCTTTTGAAGAGTCCATCCGTGGTTGTGAAGTATATTTGGTTCAGTCGACTTTCCCAAACACCGACAACTTAATGGAGCTGCTCCTCATGATTGATGCTGCAAAGCGTGCTTCGGCAAAATCAATCATTGCTGTTGTCCCCTATTTCGGATGGGCTCGTCAGGACCGCAAGGATAAACCGCGTGTATCGATAGCCGCTAAGTTAGTTGCCGACCTGCTCAGCGTTGCCGGAATCGATCGATTGATTACAATGGACTTGCATGCCGACCAAATTCAAGGATTTTTTGATGTTCCTGTCGACCATCTGTATGCTTCTTCATGCTTTATCCCATACATCCAGTCGCTTCACCTTGATGAACTGGTGATTGCAACTCCCGACGTTGGTGGTGCAAAACGTGCCAATAGCTATGCAAAATATCTTAATGCACCATTGGTTCTGTGCCATAAGCAACGCGCAAAAGCCAATGTGGTGGAAAATATGACAATCATTGGCGATGTTAAGGGTAAGGACGTTGTACTCGTCGACGATATGGTTGACACAGCTGGTACAATAACAAAGGCCGCTAATCTTATGATGGAAAATGGGGCTAAATCGGTAAGAGCTCTTGCTTCGCACGCTATTATGAGCGATCCGGCTTCGCAACGTATCGAAGAATGTGCTTTGTCGGAAATCATGTTTACCGATAGTATTCCTTTCACAAAGAAATGCAGTAAGGTGACAATTATCAGCATTGCATCGTTGTTTGCCGACACAATCCGCCGTGTGCATAACAATGAATCGATTAGTTCGCAGTATCTTATAAAGTAATTATATTATTTAAATGAATGCGCCGGACTCTTGTGTTGGATTCCGGCGTATTTTCTGTATAATGGGCAACGGAAGAATTGAAATATTCGATTTCATGAAAGGATTCTGCATTGCGATGGTAATAGCTGACCATTGCAATCTGCATTTTGAGTCGGTGCATATCCAGAATATGCTCGATGCCGTCCGAATGCCATTATATTTCTTCCTTTCGGGCGTTTTTTTCAAGGAGTATACCTGTTACGCTGATTTTGCTCTTCGAAAGACATGCAAACTCATTATTCCATACTTGTTTTTTGCATTGATTTATGGTATTGTCATTACTGTAAATATGTCGTTATGTGGCACTTTCCCAAATTTGCACCATTTTAAAGCAATGTTCTTTTTGCCCAGCAATTCCCCTCTGTGGTTCTTGAGATGCCTGTTTATAGCATATACAATGTATTATCTGCTTAATTCATTGGTGCTCAAACGTATCGGGATTCTTGGCCAGTGGCTGACTATCAGCGTATTCGCATTTATAGCATGGGAAGTGATTGATTATTGTAACGGATTCAGATATACGACAAAAATTGTATCCTATCTGTATATGAGTGATGTTTTTACAGCTGCTGTTGTTTTGCCAATTATGTTTTGTGCGCATAAGTGCAGGGAATCGCTAACGAATATTTTCAATTATACTCTTACAAAACTCATTGTTGTATTAGCAGTATCAATAGTGGTGCTGTATTTCTCTACAACCGGGCCGTTAATGTTCGTCAAATGTAAATTTGATGCCTCATTCTTATCATTCTACATTTCAATTGCATGTGGTATATGTGCAATATTTGCATTATGCACCATTATTTTTCGCCTAATTGAAGTCTGTCATCCTATACGCCATTTTATAAGCGAGTTTGGACAATATTCATTGATAGCACTCGGAATGCATTGGACTATAAGATATATTTTATTATCTGTTGGCTGGGACAACAGTTGGGTCATGTTTGCCATAATTATTGCTGTCATGCCATTTATAAGCAAGTTGCTTACAAAATATTTTCCTTATTTTACAGCTCAGAAAGATATTGTCAAGTATCACAAAGCATGAAATAAATGAAGGCACCCCATATTAATGGAATGCCTTCAAGTAAAATTTCAATAAAATAATACTAATCGCCTAAGTAGCACTTGAGTAGACGACTCTTCTGTCCTTTCAGACGGCGTATAGCTTTTTCTTTAATCTGACGAACACGTTCACGGGTCAAATCGAACTTTGCACCAATTTCCTCCAATGTCATTTCCTGGCAACCGATGCCGAAGAACATTTTCAGAATGTCGCGCTCACGTTCATGAAGCTGATTTAATGCACGGTCGACTTCTTTCGACAGTGATTCCTGATTCAGCGACGAATCGGCCATTGGAGAATCATCGTTGGTAAGAACATCCAACAAACTGTTGTCTTCACCTTCAACAAATGGTGCGTCAACCGAAATGTGACGCCCTGACACTTTCAGAGTATCCTGAATCTTGTCAACAGGGATGTCGAGCTGTTCAGCCAGTTCTTCAGCCGATGGACGGCGTTCGTTTTCTTGTTCGAATTTAGAAAGAGCTTTACTGATTTTGTTCAAAGAGCCCACCTGATTAAGCGGAAGTCTTACAATACGAGACTGTTCTGCAAGAGCCTGAAGAATGGATTGACGAATCCACCACACAGCATATGAGATAAACTTAAAGCCTCGGGTTTCGTCGAATTTCTGTGCGGCTTTAATTAGGCCGAGATTCCCTTCGTTAATCAAGTCGGGAAGGCTTAGGCCTTGGTTTTGATACTGTTTTGCCACAGATACAACGAATCTCAGGTTGGCTCGTGTGAGTTTATCCAATGCGCGCTGGTCGCCTGCCTTGATTTTCTGTGCAAGCTCCACTTCTTCTTCGACAGTTATTAGACCTTCTCGGCCTATTTCCTGCAGATACTTGTCAAGCGACGCACTCTCACGATTAGTAATTGATTTTGTAATCTTTAATTGTCTCATTCTAACTCAAAAATGTGTGCAAATTTACCAATTTCAGAACTAAATTGCAAAAGAAATATCACCTTTAATGAGGTTTTTGATATAAATAACGTGAAATGCCCTACCTTATTGTGCCGTTTGCCTATAAAAAGGCATTCACAAGGATTGCTCCAAGTGAATGCCATTAAGTTCCAGTCCTAATTAGTCAACCAACGGTACAGCGTAGTAAACTTTCTTGCCGGTCGGATATATACCAGTTATGAACATAACCTTGTCGCTATCGTTATCGTTCATGATTGCTTTGTATACCTTTTCAACATCTTCTCTCGATGATACCGGATAGTTATTGATGTCTAGGATGATAAATCCGTTGCGGATGCCGTATTCCTTGAACTTGCCGTCCTTTACTCCAAGCACTTCTACACCTTTTGATATTCCAAGGTCCTTTTTCTGCTTATCGCTTAGTTCCTTGAATGCACAACCTAAATCGAGAATGTCGTTCGACTTTGTTATCGATGTATTGCCTTGAGAGTTTTTGAGCGTGATGGTTGTAGTCTGGGTCTTGTTGTCTCTAACGTAAGTCACCTTAATCTTGTCACCGGGGCGGAATCTGCTCATCTGCTCCATCATTGTACCCTTATCCTTAATCTTGGCATCGTTGATTTTGATGATTACATCACCCTTTTCAAGTCCAGCCTCTTTTGCCGAACCTCTATCGAGAACTTGCTCAATAATGATACCGTCTGTTACGGCCGTTATATCGCGCTCTTTTGCAATTTCAGCAGTAAGGTCTTGGAATGAAATGCCAAGCACTGCACGCTGAACAGTTCCATATTGCTTGATGTCGGTAATCACCTTCTTCACAATATTTGAAGGAATGGCAAACGAATAGCCGGCATAATTGCCTGTGGTTGAGTAAATAGCGGTATTAATGCCCACAAGCAGGCCATCGGTAGTGACCAAGGCGCCACCACTGTTGCCTGGATTAACAGCTGCGTCGGTTTGGATAAACGATTCCACTCCCATCGGCATTGAATGTGTGGCAGAGCTGATGCTTCGAGCCTTTGCACTTACGATGCCAGCTGTAACGGTTGAAGTGAATCCGAATGGATTACCTACAGCGAGAACCCATTCTCCCACTTTAATGTCGTCGGAATCGCCGAATGGAATCGGTGAAAGGTCCTTCGCCTCAATTTTAAGCAATGCCAAATCGGTTGTTGCATCTGTGCCAATCACTTGGGCGTTGAACGAGCGGTTGTCGTTTAATGTAACCTCAAGCTTCTCGGCCCCATCCACTACGTGATTATTGGTCACGATGTAGCCATCGTTTGAGATAATTACGCCTGAACCCAATCCGCTTTGCTGCGGTTTCTGTTCCTGCTGTTGCGGTTGCTGGCGATTACCGTTGCCCGGGCCAAAGAAGAATTCAAACGGGTCGAAGCTTTGATAGTATTGCTGACGGCGCGGTGTTACATAACTCTTGATGCTCACCACAGCGTTAACCGTGCTTTCTGCTGCCTTTGTGAAATCAGTCTCAAGGCTTCTGCCTTGAACCACTCTCATTATTGCCGAATTATCCTGAGAGATGCAGGTGTCGGTTATCTCATCGTTTCGCGAAATTACAGAATTGGCCATGGTTGAAAACACTGAGCCAACAACAGCGGCTACAATAGCCACCACTACTAAATTTCTTGTACTTGTTTTCATATTGCAAAACTGTTAATAATTTTCCGTTTTAATAATTTAATCGTTAAAATTTAACTTTTCGATTTCTTCGGCAAATGTATATCAATAATTTTTAATCTCCCAAAAAACATTTCCGATTTTAGATAATTTTAATACATATCGCCTAAAAGAAATATATTTTACATATGTATCGACAAATTTCATTCCACACCCATAGCCAACAATCAACCACCCAACCATTACTGACAAAATATAACATCCATGACAATAATAATGGCAAGAATGACAAAAATCGCTCGACAAGCATTATCTTTGTGTCGTTTTTTGTCGGTCGGTGCCATTGCTCGACTTGGATATACGTATTCTTGATGAACAACAGAATTTATTTTCAGCTATTTGTATCATTTCTTAAAATCGGGGCATTCACCTTTGGCGGCGGATGGGCTATGATTTCGGTTATCGAGCGCGAGATAGTCGACAACAAGAAGTGGATTGGCAAAACTGATTTTCTCGACCTCCTGGCTCTTGCGCAATCAATACCCGGCATCCTGGCTGTGAATATAGCTGCTGCTGTTGGCGACAAGATTGCCGGAAAGCGTGGTGCCGTGGTTGCAGCATTAGGCTCAATAATACCATCGTTTGTAATTATTCTTCTCATTGCCATGTTCCTAACACCAGATACAATAAAGGGGAACGATACCCTGCGGCGAATATTCATGGGCATACGTCCGGCAGTGGTGGCATTGATAGTATCGCCAGTGCTCAACGCTGCACGAAATGCAAAAATCAACGCCAAGACGGTGGTAATTCCAATTGCCGTTGCACTATCGATTTATTCCGGCATTCCATACATCTCGAATCCAATATTGTATATTATAATAGGAGCTGTAGTTGGCATTTTCTTATATCATCGCCGTATAACCGAAAAAAGCATAAAGTAAGATGGGGATATATATAAAACTAATCATAGCATATCTTAAAATCGGCTTGTTCGGTTTTGGCGGTGGCTACGCTATGCTTTCGCTAATCCAAAAGGAAATAGTAGGCAACGGCTGGATAACCAACCAAACATTCACCGACATTGTGGCCATATCGCAGATGACACCAGGTCCTATCGGAATAAACAGTGCTACATATATTGGCTACGCAGCAACAGGCGGGACAATATTGGGCTCCATAATAGTGACTCTGACAGTGGTTCTCCCCTCGTTTATGCTCGTGATTTATGCAAGCCATTTTATACAAAAGCATAAAGACAGCCCATATGTGAAAGGGCTATTCATGGGATTGAGGCCGGTGGTTGTAGGTCTTATTGCATCGGCTGCATTATTGCTTATGAACAAAGAAAACTTCACCGATTTCACCTGGAGCATAGCCATAGCAGCAGTGTCGTTCTGTTTCGTGCATTTCACTAAGCTTCATCCCATATATGTGGTAGTGCTGGCAGGTATTGCAGGATATATTATTTATTAGTTATGGACAAATACGACGAAACGCTATCATTTCTATATAATCAGGTGCCGATGTTTCAGCGTGTCGGCGCCGAGGCATATAAGCCCGGTCTTGACAATAGCATAAAACTTGCAGCTGCGTTTGGCAACCCGCAGAATTCATTCCGAACTATCCATGTGGCTGGGACCAACGGCAAAGGTTCGGTATCGCACCTCATTGCCGCGATATTGATGGAAAGCGGTTATAAAGTAGGCTTGTATACATCGCCGCACCTTGTAGATTTCCGCGAAAGAATCAAGGAGAACGGCAGAATGATACCCGAAACCGCAGTTGTGCACTATGTTGAGCGCTATAATTCGATGAATATTGGTATCAACCCTTCATTTTTCGAGCTCACAATGGTAATGGCGTTTGATTATTTCAGGGAAATGAAAGTTGATGTAGCTGTGATTGAGGTAGGATTAGGAGGACGACTGGACAGCACAAACATAATCCATCCTGATTTGTCGATAATAACGAATATATCATTCGACCACACCCAATTTCTTGGCGACACACTTGCCGCCATAGCCTCTGAAAAAGCCGGAATCATAAAATCAGGTGTCCCATGTGTTGTTGGCGAATATGTAGCTGAAACAAAGCCTGTGTTCCAGTCTCGTGCCGACAAAGTTGCCGCTCCAATAACTTTTGCAGAAGATACGCCGGAAGTCGTTTCTCATAATTATATCGGTGGCATGCTATGCGTCGACTCGAAAACATACGGACATATTCCATGCACCCTTTCAGGACTTTGCCAAGTCAAGAATGCCAATACTGTATTGACAGCAATAAATATCCTAATTGAATTAGGTTATGACATCACAAAAGCCAATGTTGCTGAAGCATTTCTAAATGTTTGCAAAACAACTGGCTTGATGGGAAGGTGGATGCAAATAGGGACATCGCCTAAACAAATTTGCGACACCGGCCACAATGTGGGAGGAATCTCGCAGATAGTTGAACAGCTGAACAATCTGGATTACAATGTTCTTCGAATTGTAATAGGATTTGTGAGCGACAAAGATATAACCCACATACTCGAATTGTTGCCGCGTTCTGCAACCTATTATTTCACCAATGCAAGTGTGAAACGTGCGCTGCCGGCGCCAGAGTTACTGAAACTTGCCACGGAAAAAGGATTGAATGGGAAGTGCTATAGCAGCGTAACCGATGCATACAATCAAGCACTATGCGATGCCAACATTGATGACATTGTTTTCATTGGTGGAAGTACATTTATTGTTGCTGATTTGCTTACGGAATTGCATCGGCAATAAAATCGTCGACACTTACTTTCGACAACCTTTCATATATTTCATCGTTCAGTTTATCGATGTTATTAAGTGTCAGTATCTGGTTTTCATCGAAGTCGGAAAGGAATGAACTGTCACCCCTATTTGCAACATGCTTGAAATAGTAATCGACTGTGAGAAGGTGTACATCAACAGCCGGCAAATAACGAGTATCGTCGGAAACAGCGCCATCTATAGCACATATCAATTCTGAATCCGACAAATCGGCCAATATTTTTCCCACAAGACGTATCGGCAGGCTGTATTCATTTGCCATATCCTGAGCCGACATTGGCTTCGCTCCATTCTTGAATCTGCGAATGATTCCACCGAGCAGCACCAACGAAATCTTGGTGTAATACGACACCGATATGTTCTCAATCCGGTATCTGAAATTAAAGCGGAACGCATTTTGTGCAGAATATGTTATGCCCACTCCCACCAGCGTGATTATCCAAATCAACTGAATCCATATAAGCAGCAACGGCAAGAATGCGAAACTACCATAGATAGCATTGTATTTCGAAACATACATCTGACCTGAAACGAATATCCATTGAAGAACCTGAAATGCAGTGCCACATACCAATCCAGCAAGCAAGGAATATGACAGTTTTACCTTAGTGTTTGGTATAATATAGAACGAAACTGTGAAGAAAAGGAATGTAAGCAACCAAGGGATAGCGTCGAGCACCTTAAGCAGCACAGGCGAAAATATTGATTTGGAAAATGTTGTGGATAAAAACACAGATACACCACCTTCGCAAATCATTAATATTGGCAAAATCATGAATATTGCGGTGTAGTCGGTTATCTTTCGTGCCATACTTCGCGATTTGCGTATGTTCCACACTTGATTAAACACCTGCTCTACGTTATTCATAAGGCTTATTAAGGTCCATAGCAGGAAGATGATTCCGATACCAAGAAATACACCTTGAGATGATTGCTCAAGATATGAATCGACAAACACAAATGCTGTGGTCAAAGCCTCTTTCTGCGCTGGGAAATATTTGAATAACTCACTCTGAAGTAGATTCTGGAAGCCGAAGCCGCGGCCAATGGCGAATATCAATGCCAGCACGGGCACAATAGCTAAAATAGTATTGTAGGTGAGCGATGCTGCCTTTTGCTGTAATTTCTTGTCAAGGAAAGAGCCTATAAGCAGATTCAGCGTCTTGATTAAGTTAATCCATAGTTTATCGCGAGTGTCGTTCCAAACACCCATAGTGCAATAATCGTAGACTTTGAGAACCGTATTTTTGGTATTAATAAGCAATTTATTCATACTGCTCGGTATTTATACAAAAAAACAGTGAAGCTATAAGCCGGGTTATGTATACATGCATTATCTCCTCTAAATGATTCGAATTACAATGTACTGCCTGTCATTTATCTGAATTTGATGTCGCCACCAAACTTAAGCAACCTACCCCTCGGCAATGGACGAGTAACCCTTAAATGCCGATATACTTGGTCTTGCAACTCATAGGATGTGCGGCGCTGTATATTTCTATACAACCCGGTGGGCTCTTACCCCGCCTTTTCACCCTTACCTCTTGCGAGGCGGTTGTTTTCTGTCACATTAACCCTACCCTCACGAATAGCTTCCCGTTAAGAAGTATGACACTCTATGTTGCCCGGACTTTCCTCACATTGCTGATGCAATGAGCGACAAGCCGCTTCACTGTCGCCAGCAAAATTATACATTGTATTTATATTAGCAAAATCAATGTCGGTTTTAAAACAATTTTCACCGCATAACTGTTCATAATGTAACATATTGAGTAATTATTAGTTTATCTCTGCACGTCAAGTGAATTTTTTGTAATAACTTTGTAAAATGCATTGCTAAAGAATAAAACTTATGTATGCTTTTTTTGTAACATCACTGTTTATCATCATACTTGGCATTAGTGAACTGTCGGCCCAAACAATTATCGACAATCAGGACGTGGATTCGTTATTGGCCGATAAGAACAAAATAGAAGTCGTTTCCGACTCATTGGTAGAGACGCCCAAAAAGAAATCATTCTTTGATAAGTTCAAACAATATTTCAAGGATTCAAACAAAGAAAAGGAACATAAAGCTTTTGATTTCTCCATAATAGGCGGTCCTCACTA
This sequence comes from Muribaculaceae bacterium, assembly GCA_016292745.1. Lineage (GTDB taxonomy): Bacteria > Bacteroidota > Bacteroidia > Bacteroidales > Muribaculaceae > SFRY01. The sequence continues at coordinate 93,963 of JAEDFO010000001.1, forward strand.
TTCCACCGACACGAAATTAGGTCTTGGACTTGTTGGTGCCGGTCTTTACCGAATGGACCGCAACGATAAGACTCTGCCACCATCGAATGTTACTCTTTTCGGTGACATTTCAACTGTTGGATTTGTAATGATTGGCATCCGTGGAACCAATATTTTCCCTCATAACCGATATCGACTGAACTATAAATTATATCTTTATTCTTTTCCGTCGTATTTCTGGGGCATTGGCTATGACAACGGGATTATCGACGACAACAAGACCAAGATGAAGCGTTTTCAGTCGAAGGTTAGTGCCGATTTCACTTTCCGATTGGCAAATAATCTTTATTTTGGCCCAGCTGTTGTATGGGATTATGTCAAAGGCAATGAAATAGAGAAGCCTGAGCTGCTTCAAGGAATGGATTTATGTACACGCAATTACGGTGCCGGTTTAGTACTAACATACGATAGCCGTGATGTGCTTACCAATCCATCGAAAGGAATATATGTGAATATCGAACAGATGTTCCGCCCTTCGTGGCTTGGCAACGACTATGCATTCTCATCGACAGAAATACGAGCCTCGGCATATGGCCGTGTATGGAAAGGCGGTATATTGGCCGGTGAAATCCGTGGCTCGTTCAATTACGGCAATCCTATATGGGCGCTGATGGCGCAAATCGGCCAGAGTGGCGCGATGCGTGGCTATTACGAAGGAAGGTATCGAGATAAACATGCCATTCAGACACAGATTGAACTTCGTCAGCATGTTTGGCGTCGAAATGGTATAGCCGTTTGGCTGGGCACTGGCACCGTGTTCCACGATAAAGAATCGTTCAAGCATTTCTTACCGAATTATGGTATAGGATATCGATGGGAATTCAAGAAAGACATGAATATCCGTCTTGACGTAGGCTTTGGCAGAAAGGGCGAAATGGGATTCACCTTTAATGTTAACGAAGCATTCTAAAGAAAAACAATATGAATTTCAAATACATTAAATATTTATTCAAACAAAAAACACTCTTTTATCTGTTGTTTATAGGGTTGGTTCTCCCCAACCTATTTTTGGTATTCACTGAAAACGTTAGCATTCTCACAAGGATTTGCAATTTGCTGTTACCATCTTCGGCATTCTTGTTTTTGTGTACATTGAACAAGAAGCCTGGAAAGATGGTGTGGTGGCTATTTATCTTCATATTTTTTGCCGCATTCGAATTGGTCCTATTAAGGATATTCGGTAATTCGGTTATTGCAGTCGATATGTTCCTTAATGTGGTGACAACCAACCCTGTGGAAGCAACAGAATTGCTCGATAATATATTGGCACCTGTGCTGGCTGTGATATTTTTCTATGGCGGAATTCTTGTGCTAAGCATTTTCTCAATAAAGAATAAGAAGGTTTTAAGCCACAAATTCATATCCCGGAATCGGATGGTATCGATTGTTGTGTTTGCAATTGCTGCAGTTTTCACTGTTATTAATCTTATATTAGACAGTCGATTCTCTATTGTCAACGACATCTATCCAGTAAATGTGAGCTACAACTTTGGTCTTGCCATCGACCGTGAAATAATGGCAAACAAATATTTCGACAATGTAGAAGACTTTAAATTTAATTCTCATTACTCACATCAAGCAGAAGATGCCGAAGTGTACGTTTTCGTCATTGGCGAAACATCTCGTGCACTGAACTGGGGATTATATGGATATGAGAGAAATACCACTCCCCTACTGAATGAAATTAAAGATGAATTATATGTATATCGCGATGCTCTGACACAATCAAATACGACACACAAGAGTGTGCCAATGCTTCTATCGGCTGTAGATGCCTCGAATTTCAACGATATTTATAGCCAACGAAGCATAATAACTGCATTTAAAGAAGCCGGATACTCAACATATTTTATCTCAAATCAGCGTAGAAACCATTCTTTAATCGATTTCTTTGGAGAAGAAGCCGACCAAACTATATTTATTAAGGATAATCTTAGCGATACCGCTAACGTATACGACGAGAAAATCATTCCTCTTCTGCAAAATGCATTGAGTGACACACTGAAAACCAAGAAATTCATCGTGCTCCACACATATGGCTCACATTGCAATTATTCCGACAGATATCCCGACAGTATGCGCCGATTCCAGCCTGATGTGGTACCATCGGCTGAATTGAAGTATCGTGATAATATGGTAAATGCCTTCGATAACACTATTGTGTATACCGATTATGTGGTTCGGAAAGTAATTGATGCCGTAAAGGCCACAAATGTGGCAGCATCGGTAATTTACACTTCCGACCATGGCGAAGACATATTCGACGACGAGCGCAAGATGTTTCTCCATGCATCGCCGATTCCTACCATTTACCAAATATATGTTCCATTCATAGTCTGGACTTCTGAAAGATATAACGATATTCATCCGGAGAATTGCAAGAATATGATAATGAACATAGACAAACCTATTGCCACCAGCCGTGTGGCATTCCACACATTGCTTTCAATGGCTGGCATCGTTACAGACTATTCCGACGATACTAATTCGCTTGCTTCAGAATCCTTTACCATAAAGCATCGCGATTATCTTAACGACCATAATGACCCTGTCCCTTTAAATGAAATAGGACTAATCAAAAGTGATTTCGATTTGATGGATAAACTTCACCTGTGTAAGGAGTGAACTCAATATGAAGAAAATATTTATCATATTATCAATTGTCATAGTCTCAGCTCTATATAGCAACGCAGCAGATGATATAGTACCAGCCAAAGGATTCACCTGGGGCGGCGACATAGGCAGCACCATCGATTTTTCATCATCAGGTAAATCATCGATTGATGCAGAAATGAATTTTGGATATAAATGCCCCTATTTTAAAGTGATTGGTGTCGGTGCAGGCATCCATACTTGCCTTAGCAGCAACAACACATTCATTCCTGTGTTTGCATTGTTGCGAACATCATTTTCGTCGAAGCCGAAATTGTGTTTCCTTGAGTTAAAGGGCGGCTACTCGTTTAATTCTTTAGGCAATGTGTCGCAAAGTGCTCCATTTGGGTCGATTGGCCTAGGATGCAACCTTTATAGAAACAGTAAGTTCAGCAGCCACATAATTCTGAGCTATAATTTCTATAAGATTAATGATTTTACAACCGATGACGACAAAAATGTAGATGCTGAGGATATGCATGCCGTAAGCATCCGTATCGGTATAAACTTCTAAACGCCATTACAAACAAAGGGGGCTGTTCAATGATGAACTGCCCCCTTTGTTTGTATGTATACCAATTATCAGAATTCGCTCGTAAAATGGAACCGTATTTTTGGGAAATCGGTTTGAGCCATTTGAAGTACATAATTTGAATCGGCAAGGAATACATCTCTACCCTCCCGGTCAGTTGCCATGAATTGATATTTGCGTTTCTTAAATGCCTCAAGAGCATCGGCATCATCGCTTTCAATCCAGCATGCCTTATAAAGGCTTATTGGTTCCCAGCGACATTGTGCACCATATTCGTGCAACAAACGATATTGGATAACCTCAAATTGAAGTTGGCCTACTGTACCAATAAGTTTGCGACCGTTAAACTGATTGGTAAATAACTGTGCGACACCTTCATCCATAAGCTGTTCAATGCCCTTATTTAACTGCTTGGTTTTCATTGGGTCGGTATTCTCGATATACTTGAACATTTCCGGAGAGAAACTTGGAAGACCCTTGAAATGAATTTCTTCACCCGATGTCAAGGTGTCGCCAATCTTGAAATTACCGGTATCAGGCAGACCGACTATATCGCCGGGATATGCTTCATCGACCACTGATTTCTTTTGCGCCATGAAAGCAGTAGGTGCCGAGAATCGCATCATTTTTCCCGAACGGATATGTTTATAGTTCATATTTCTCTCAAATTTGCCAGAACAAACCTTAACAAACGCGATACAGCTGCGATGGTTAGGGTCCATATTGGCATGAATCTTAAACACAAAACCGGAGAATTCCGGTTCGTCGGGATTTATAGTGCGTTCAAGCGACTGAACTGGTTTTGGCGATGGGGCAATCTTTACAAAACAATCAAGGAGCTCCTTAACACCGAACGTATTCAAGGCCGAGCCGAAAAATACCGGGGCAATCTCGCCCTTCAGATAATCTTCTGTATTAAAATCGGGATAAACGCCATTTATAAGTTCCAAATCGTCGCGAAGTTTTTGAGCATCGTCTTCTCCGATATTTTCATCAACTATACTGCTGTTTACGTCATCGATTTCCACGCGTTCAGTTACCTTCTGTTTGTTAGGTGTAAACAGGTCGAGAGTATTCTCGTAGATATTGTAGACGCCTTTAAACTTTGCACCAATATTAATAGGCCATGACAATGGGCGGACACTGATTTTAAGTTCTGCCTCGAGTTCGTCGAGAATATCGAACGGATCTCGACCTTCGCGGTCAAGCTTATTCACAAAAATGATAACTGGAGTGTTGCGCATTCGGCAAACTTCCATCAGTTTCCGCGTCTGCATTTCCACACCCTTTGCTACGTCAACGACAATGATAACACTGTCGACGGCGGTCAAAGTGCGGTAAGTATCCTCAGCAAAATCCTGGTGGCCAGGAGTATCAAGAATGTTAATCTTATAGTCACCATAATTGAACCCCATGACCGAAGTGGCTACAGAAATACCTCTCTGTTTCTCTATTTCCATCCAGTCAGAAGCAGCAGTCTTTTTAATCTTGTTCGATTTTACGGCACCGGCCACATGTATGGCACCACCGAAAAGCAATAACTTTTCCGTTAAGGTGGTCTTACCGGCATCCGGGTGACTAATTATAGCAAAAGTTCTGCGTTTGCTTATCTCTTCTTGTAAAGTTGCCACAACAATTTATTCTTTTATGCGATTAATACACTTAATTAAGCTATCTTCCCAATAAGGGATATCTATGTTATATACTCTCTTGATTTTCGACTTGTCAAGCACACTGTAACATGGACGGTGCGCTTTCGTAGGATATTCTGCCGTCAGCACAGGACGGACGTGACAAGTGCCGATACCGGCAATACGGTGAATTGCTTTAGTAAAGTCGTACCAAGAAACTACCCCTTCATTAGAAAAGTGATATATTCCAGGCTCCCATTTCCCTGATGATAAAATAAGGAGAATCGTATGAGCCAGATCTGTTGCCGACGTAGGAGTTCCCACCTGGTCGTAAACCACATTTAGTTCGCTTCTCGTAGTTCCGAGGCTCAACATTGTCTTGACAAAGTTTTTCCCATGAGGAGAATAAAGCCAAGCCGTACGGATAATTATGGAGTTAGGAGCTAATTGTTTGATGACAATCTCTCCATCGCTCTTGGTTCTCCCATAAACTGACAGCGGATTAACCGTATCATCCTCATTGTATGGCTTGTAGGCATATCCGTCAAACACATAATCGGTTGAGATATGCAATAGCTTTGAACTATATTCTGCAGCTATTTCTGCTAAATTTGCAACTGCGTCGACATTAAGCTTTCTGCACAACTCACCATTGTCTTCGGCAGCATCTACGGCGGTATAGGCAGCACAATTAATTATAAAGTCGATATTGTTGCACTCAACAAAACTTGCCACAGCAAGTTTATCTGTAATATCAAGTTCAGATACATCGGTTGCAAATATTTTAAAATTGTCATGGCCGGAGAACTGCAATTGCAACTCTCGGCCTAATTGTCCATTTGCCCCAGTTATAAGAACATTCTTCATAACGAATTATTTTTCATCATCGTTATCAAAAAGCGGTTTCTCTTCATCTTTCTTAAAATATGCAGCCAATGTTGCCACAAACTTTGATATTTGGTTAAATGCAATCAATGTCTCTGGCGACACTTCCTTTTTGTTCAATCGAAGCATCATCAACCCATATAATGCATTGAAGCAGGTTTCAATTTCGCCAGATTTATGTTGTCCTGACTTTGCACGAAGCTCGACGATAATTGGCAGTGTTCGATAATATTCAGCAACATATGTTGGAAACTTGTCCGATTTAATCAGCTGATTGTGCAAATCGGTCAGCTTTATGAGTACATTATTGTTTATTTGAAGGTGCCCTTGAGAAATTACATTTTCAGCACGCATCATATTTATAAGGTTATCGAACCACTCAACATAGTCGTGACGCTGTTTGTCAGAAAGTTCGTAAACTGATATCAGATTTTTTTCAATTTCTTCAATGCTGAAATTGTTTGCACGAATTATATCCTCAATCTGCCACATATATAGCAGATATTCGGCGACATTCTCTTTACGGCGCTGCTGCGAAATGAACATTGTGTTATCCGAATTTACTGATTTTTCGAAGTTGACTCTCGTTGATAATCTTTATTCTTCGCCCATCAACAGTAATTATATGTTCTGCAACGAAGCTCGATAACGTCCGGATAGCATTCGAAGTTGTCATATTCGAAAGATTGGCAATATCTTCACGAGCCATGTATATCTTGAGGGTTTCGCCATCTTCTTCAAATCCATAGCTCTCAATCAGTAAAATCAGGGCTTCGGCCAAACGTCCTCTAATGTGCTTCTGGGTAAGGTTCACAATCTTGGTATCGGATCCGCCAAGGTGTTTCGACAATTCACGGATGAAGAACCATGCCAGATTAATATTATGGTCGATTAATTCAGCTACAATGCTCATCTTTATAGCTCCCAAAGTTGATGTCTCAAACGCTGCAGCAGTCGACACATACGGCTCTTTGGCAAAAAAAGCACGATAGCCAAAATATTGTATAGGTCGATAGAGACGAAGAATCTGTTGACGTCCGCCTATACCGTCCTTGTAAAGTTTTACTTTGCCTTTAAGTAAGCACCACAAATACTCAGGGTTTTCACTTTCTGCATATATTATTTGATTCTTTTTGAAATTATGAATTTCAAAATTATCAACAATAATTCTCTTTTCATCTTGAGAAAGAGTTGCCCAAAGTTCGGCTAAATCTTCACTAATTACTTTTTCTAATGTACTTTTCTTTATCATTTCAGCAGTTCATTGCTTTACAACAATGCTATACAGCACAAAATTAGGAAATTAAAATCATTTCACAAGCCGTTTCGGTCAAAAAAACGATATATCTGTTATTTTTTGCGTAAAATATATTCATTATGTAATAAAAATATAGCAAAAGGAAACGTTTACGCCCTTTTGCTATATTAATATAATTATGAACGAAATGTTACACTGAAATAGCCTTACTTTTCTAAGTTATAGATTGCATCAATAACTGCTACTGCCGTCAAGTTGACGATGTCGCGAACTGCAGCATCAACATTGATGAAATGAATCGGTTTGTTCAACCCCATTTGAATTGGGCCAATAGCATCGGCAAGACCCATTTCGAGCATCATGCGGTATGCAGTGTTGGCTGCACTTAAATCTGGGAAGATTAGTGTGTTGACTTTCTTGCCATGCAGTTTATTGAATGGGAATGTTTTGTCGCGAAGTTTCCGGTTAAGTGCATAATGTACTTGCATTTCGCCATCAACAACCATATCGGGATAATTCTCATGAAGGAAATCAACAGCATCGTGCACCATTTTGGGGCTCGATTCAGTGTTTGAGCCAAAATTGCTGAACGAAACCATAGCCATTACAGGGTCTTTTGCAAAATATTCAACCGACCGCTTTGCCAATCTTGCAATATCGACAAGAGTTTCAGTATCACTTTCGTGATTTATTGAAGTATCGGCCAAGAAATATGTACCTTTCTTGGATATCATGATATGCATTGTAGCAAAGTGCTTGAAGCCTTCACGAATACCAACCACCTCAGTCGCAATTTTCATTGGGGTGCCTCCACCAGAGTAAGAACCGGTTATCAATGCATCGGCATCGCCGCATTCAACCATCATCATACCGAAATAATTACGGTCGAACATCTTGTCGTAGGCTTCAGGATAAGTAAGGCCATTGCGTTGATGCTTCTCTGCCAGTCGGAAAGCAAAAGCTTTACGGCGACGGGCCTCACGGTCGTGACGGACATTCACAATTTCGAGCTCTGATATGTCAAGATTCAATTTCTTGGCACGCTTAGCAATCATTTCCTCATTGCCAAGAAGCACAGGTTGGCATATTCCCTGATTGTATGCCGATACTGCAGCCTGAAGCATATTGTCTGTATTAGCTTCTGCAAATACCACACGTTTAGGTTGAGTCTTAGCCAAATCAGCGAGGCGACGAACCAAGCGATCATCGTATCCCATGAGTTTCTTCAACTGCAAATCGTAGGAGTCCCAATCGGTTATCGGACGAGTTGCAACTCCCGATTCCATTGCACCTTTTGCAACTGCCGGCGACACTGCAGTTATGAGTCGCGGATCGAGAGCTTTGGGCAGAATGTATTGTGGGCCGAATTTCATTGTCTCGCTGTCATAAGCAGCACGAACAACTGTCGGAACAGGCTCTTTTGCCAATTTTGCAATGGCTCGTACTGCTGCAAGCTTCATTTCCTCGTTAATTGTAGTTGCTCCACAGTCGAGTGCTCCACGGAAAATATATGGGAAACCGAGCACGTTATTAATCTGATTAGGATAATCCGAGCGGCCGGTTGCAAAAATCAAATCATCGCGAGTGGTGATTGCCTTATGGTATTCAATTTCAGGATCAGGATTAGCAAGAGCAAAAACTATAGGATTGGGAGCCATAGATTTCAGCATTTCCGGTGTCACTACATCCTTAACTGAAAGGCCAAGGAAAACATCGGCATCGACCATTGCATCGGCCAAAGTATCGATATCGCGAGATGTGGCAAATTCAAGTTTCTGTGCATTAAGATTTGATCGCTTAGTGTTTATCACACCTTTGCTATCGCACATAACCACGTTTTCCTTCTTAATTCCAAGGGCAATATATAGTTTAGTACACGAAATTGCAGCTGCGCCAGCACCATTGACAACCAACTTAACATCCTCGATTTTCTTCCCTTGAATCTCGAGAGCATTGAGCAGTCCAGCTCCTGAAATTATAGCAGTGCCATGCTGGTCGTCGTGCATAATCGGAATATCGCACTGGGCCTTGAGCTCACGCTCTATTTCAAAACATTCAGGTGCCTTGATGTCTTCAAGATTAATGCCGCCAAAAGTTGGCGCTATAGCCTTGACAACCTCAATGAATTTCTTTGGGTCTTTTTCATTGATTTCGATATCGAAACAATCAAGACCTCCAAAAATCTTAAACAGCAAAGCCTTACCTTCCATAACAGGCTTACCGGCCATCGCACCAATATCACCAAGTCCAAGAACTGCCGTTCCATTTGAGATAACAGCTACAAGATTACCTTTGTTAGTGTACTTATACACAGACTGTGCATCTTCTTCAATTTCCAGACATGGATATGCAACACCTGGCGAATAAGCCAACGATAAATCCATCTGCGATGAATATGGTTTTGTAGGCACAATCTCAATTTTGCCTGGTTTGCCTTGCGAATGATAATCCAAGGCCATTTCTTTAGTTACTTTTGCCATTATTATAATAGTTCAGTTAAAAATTACGATTTAAATCCCGTATTGTTGAATTAAACAAGAATATACCTAAAAAAGTTGTATAGCGCATTTAGCCCAATCATTGTCTGTTACAAAATTACTAATAATTTTCGAATTATGCTCTTTAGCCGATAAAAATGGAGCGTCTACACATAAATAGACGCTCCACCATCATATAGTCTTTAATGTTTCTTAATGCTTTGACACATAATCTACAAGCCATTTGCCCACTTCTGAGGTTTTGTATGATGGTTCACCCTGTTCAGCAATGTCGCCTGTTACAAATTTTGCCGAAAGTGATGCCTCTACAGCTTCTCGGATAAGCAGTGCTTCATCCTTAAGATTGAAAGCATATTCGAGCATCATTGCGGCAGAAAGCACAGTTGCCAATGGATTTGCAATGTCTTTACCAGCAGCTTGCGGCCAGGAACCGTGAATCGGTTCGAATACCGAAGTATGCTCGCCTATTGAAGCCGATGGGAGCATGCCGAGTGAACCGGTAATAACCGAGCCTTCATCGGTAAGAATATCGCCAAACATATTTTCAGTTACCAGCACGTCGAAATCCTTTGGCCATTGGATAATGCGCATAGCGGCATTGTCAACAAAGAGGAATTCTGTTGTAACATCAGGGTAATCCTTAGCGATTTCTTTAGAAACCTGTCGCCACAGACGGCTTGTAGCCAATACGTTAGCCTTATCAACAACAGTGACCTTCTTTCGACGCTTTAGGGCAAACTCATATGCCAGACGAACTATACGCTCAATCTCGTATGTGCTGTATACGCATGTATCGTAGGCTGTTTTACCGTCTTCGCTTCTTCCTTGTGGCCGACCAAAATACATGCCACCAGTGAGTTCACGGATACACATAAAGTCGGCGCCATCAATCAAGTCGGTACGGAGAGGAGATTTCTTGACAAGACTCTTGAAAGTCGTAACCGGGCGTATGTTGGCATATAATCCAAGGCGCTTACGCATAGCAAGAAGACCTTGTTCAGGACGCACCTTTGCAGTGGGGTCGTTGTCATATTTCGGAGAGCCGGTTGCGCCGAAAAGCACTGCATCAGATTCCATGCAAAGCTGATGTGTCTCTTCAGGATAAGGGTTGCCAGTTGCATCGATGGCACAAGCTCCCACTAATGCTGTTTTGTATTCAAGTTCATGATTGTACTTCTCGCACACAGCTTTAAGTACATCGAGAGCTACATTCATTATTTCTGGTCCGATTCCGTCACCTGGAAGGACTGCAATTTTCAGTTTCATATCTATAAAAATTAAAGGTTTTCGATAATGTTAAGCATTTTCACTGTGGCCTGTATGGCTGCCTCAGTTTGGTCAGCATCTACGCCACGTGTCTTTATCTGATGCCCATTATAATCCCATGAAATAGTGGTTTGAACAAGAGCATCAGTTCGGCCACCGGGCGGGATGTTGACAATATAGTTGGTGAGCATAGGGAATTTTCGGTCGAGCAAATCGTTGTAAATTCGCTTGATGGCCTTCATGAATGCATCGTACTGTCCGTCACCAGCAGCACTCTGTTGATATTCTTTGCCATTGATTTCTATCTTTACTGTAGCAGTTGGGCGCAATCCATGCGATAAGCTTAGGGCATAATTAATGACATTCACCTTTGAATGCGAGGAGTCATGCTTTAGGACATCCGACACGATATAAGGCAATTCAAACTGGGTTACTATCTCTTTCTTGTCGCCAAGTTGGATAACACGCTCTGTAACTTTCTTAATGTCGCTTTCGCTCAATTCTATACCCAGAGCCTCCAGATTGTTCCTCACGTTAGCTTTACCGGATGTCTTGCCAAGGGCATATTCTCGCTCGCGGCCGAAACGTTCGGGTAACAAGGCATTGCAGTAAAGATTGTCCTTCTTATCGCCGTCGGCATGCACACCGGCACATTGAGTAAACACGTTCTCACCAATAACAGGTTCGTTCTGCGGAATAATAACGCCGGAGAATGCTTCGACAAAACGACTAACTTTATTTATCTTCTTTTCATCAATTCCGGTTTCAAGACGTAACATATCGTGGACTACAGCAACCACGCTTGAAAGAGGAGCATTTCCTGCGCGTTCACCTAAACCATTTATGGTGCAGTGAAGCCCCTTGAAACCAACAAGAGCAGCAGCAAATGAGTTGGAGGTTGCCAAGTCGTAATCGTTATGTCCGTGAAAATCGAAATGAATGTCGGGATATCTATCGGTCATTTTCTTGCCATAGCCATACACCTGATTCGGATTGAACACACCAAGTGTATCGGGAAGCATGAAGCGTTTTATTGGCAACTCCTTTAAAGTATCAACCATATTAAATACATAATCAGGCGAATACTTAATGCCATTCGACCAATCTTCAAGATACAGGTTCACTGTAAGGCCGGCAGCGTTAGCATTCTTCACCTCATTGGCAATGTCGGCAAAGTGTGCCTCAGGCGATTTCCCCAATTGCTCACGGCAATGTCGCAACGAACCTTTTGCAAGAAGATTTATCACCTTTCCCCCAACGTCCGAAACCCATTTAATGGATTTTCCATTGTCGATAAACCCAAGAATCTCTACGCGATTAATAAATCCAGCACGTTGAGCCCATTCACAGATGCCTTTTACCGATTCAAACTCACCCGACGATACGCGTGCCGACGCAATCTCGATACGAGAGATATTGAGCTCTGTAAGTAGGTTCTGCGCAATACTCAATTTCTCGGATGGTGTGAACGACACCCCAGAGGTTTGTTCACCGTCGCGGAGAGTGGTATCTAATAGTTCTATCTTCATACAGAGTTATTTGCTGTGGTTATGCTCGAAACCTTCTATATCTGATTTTTTACTGAGAAGGAAATCTATATCATCGAAGCCGTTAAGAAGACAATTTTTCTTGTAAAGATTAATATCGAACGATTCCTTCTCGCCAGTGGCATTGTTGGTAATGGTCTGAGCATTCAAATCAACGGTTACAGTTGATGTATTGTCGGCCTCTATCGACTTGAATAGAGATGCAAGAAACTTCTCCGACACAACAACTGGCAGAACGCAGTTATTGAGTGCATTGTTTTTGAAGATATCAGCAAAATAGCTTGAAACAACGACCTTAAAGCCATATCCTGCAATCGCCCATGCTGCATGCTCACGACTTGAGCCTGAACCAAAATTTTTCCCGGCAACAAGCACCGAACCACTGTAATCAGGATTGTTAAGCACGAACGATGCAATGGGCTTTCCATTTCCGTCGTAGCGCCAATCCCGGAAAAGATTGTCACCAAATCCTTGTTTTGATGTTGCTTTCAAAAAACGTGCTGGAATTATCTGGTCAGTATCTACGTTTTCTCTTTGTAATGGTATGCAACGCGATGTGAGTGTAGTGAATTTTTCTTTCATTGCTTTTAAGAAATTAAATAGTTGAAGGATTTGTGATTCTGCCGGTTATTGCAGCAGCTGCCGCAACCAATGGCCCCGCCAAAATTGTGCGTGCGCCAGGTCCTTGACGGCCCTCGAAATTTCTGTTTGATGTCGACACTGCATATTTGCCGGCTGGCACTTTGTCTTCGTTCATTGCTAAGCATGCCGAACATCCTGGCTGACGGATTTCGAAACCAGCATCTTCAAGAATCTTGTCGAGCCCTTCTTCACGAATCTGCTTGTCAACATTCCATGAGCCGGGAACAAGCCATGCAACAACATTATCGGCTTTCTTCTTCCCTTTCACAAATGATGCAAATGCACGGAAATCTTCAATACGACCATTAGTGCAACTGCCAAGAAATACATAATCTATCGGCTTCCCAAGCAAACTTTCTTCGGGCTTGAATCCCATATAGTCAAGCGAGCGCATGAATGAAATCTTTCCAGCTTCGTCGATTGATTCGAGCGAAGGTATTTTTTCTTCAATACCGATACCCATTCCAGGGTTAGTGCCATAGGTTATACGAGGCTCAATGTCGGTAGCCTCGAATGTAATTTCTTTGTCGAAAACTGCATCATCATCGCTTTTCAGAGTTTTCCAATATGCTACGGCATCATCCCAATCCTTACCTTTAGGCGCATATTCCCTGCCCTTCACATATGCAAATGTGGTTTCATCTGGGGCTATCATACCTCCGCGCGCACCCATTTCGATACTTAGATTGCACACAGTCATTCGTTCCTCCATCGAGAGCGAGCGAATAGTGTCGCCCGCATACTCAACGAAATATCCTGTTGCGCCGCCTGTAGTCATCATGGCAATTATATATAGAGCTATATCTTTAGCAGTTACATATGGCTTTAAATTTCCGTTTATAGTGATTCTCATCGTCTTTGGCTTAGGCTGAAGAATGCATTGCGATGCAAGCACCATTTCAACCTCACTTGTGCCAATACCAAAAGCTATGGCACCAAAGGCTCCATGGGTTGAAGTATGACTGTCGCCACAAACAATAGTATACCCCGGCAAAGTCAATCCATTTTCCGGACCAATAACATGGATTATACCATTCTTTGGATGGCCCAAACCGAAAAGTGTAACGCCAAATTCAGTTGCGTTCTTGGTGAGAGTCTCCACCTGATTTCGAGATACTGGGTCCGCAATCGGTTTGTCTTGATTGAGCGTTGGAATATTATGGTCGGGTGAGCAGAATGTCTTACTTGGACGGAATACCTTAAGGCCTCGTTCTCTCAATCCGTTAAATGCCTGTGGACTTGTAACCTCGTGGCAATAGTGGCGGTCGATATACAATTGAGTTGGACCACCTTCAATACAATTCACCACATGAGCGTCCCATATCTTATCAAATAAGGTATTCATATTAATAAAAAAATGTATTAGTTAGGGAATTTGTTGATTGCGTCGATGAAAGCTTCAGCAGATGCAGCGATAATGTCAGTGTTAGCGCCAAAACCATAATAATGGTTATTGTCATATTCAACCGTCATGTGAACCTTACCCACATCGTTGCTGCCTCGTGTTATCGCCTGAATGAGGAAGTCCTTAAGAAGCATCTTCCGATGGATTATATTCTTGATTGCTGAGATTGCAGCGTCAACCGGGCCATTGCCCGAAGCACAGGCCTCGAATTTCTCACCGGCAATTATCAAGCCTACACTGGCCACCGAATGTATTCCCACACCGCTTGTAACCTGAAGATAGTCAAGTTTGATGCGGGCGTCCTTGATACGATGCTTGCCAGCAAGCATCAGCACATCGTCGTCATTGATATCCTTCTTCTTATCAGCAAGTTTAAGGAAGGATTCATATGCCTTATCAAGGTCTTCCTTGGGCATTTCAATGCCTAGAACATGAAGCCGGTGTTTCAAAGCAGCACGGCCACTTCGAGCAGTGAGAACAATAGAGTTTTCATCAACGCCAACATCCTTAGGATCGATGATTTCATAGCTTTCACGATTCTTCAGCACACCATCTTGATGGATACCCGACGAATGGGCGAATGCATTTCGGCCAACGATTGCCTTGTTTGGCTGAACAGGCATATTCATGAGGTTCGAAACCATTTTGCTTATTCCTGTGATTTTCTGGGTATTGATGTTGGTTACTATGTCTAAATCCCTATGGCTTTTGAATATCATTGCAACTTCCTCAAGTGCCGTATTGCCTGCACGTTCACCAATGCCGTTGATTGTCACCTCGGCTTGTCGGGCGCCGTTGAGGATACCCGAAATTGTATTGGCCGTTGCCATACCCAAATCGTTATGACAATGTGTTGCTATTGTTACGTTATGGATTCCATCGACATGTTCAAAAAGATACTTAATCTTGTTGCCAAACTCTTCAGGCAAGCAATATCCTGTAGTATCTGGAATGTTTACAACCGTTGCACCTGCCTTAATGACGGCTTGAACCACACGTGCAAGATATTCGTTATCAGTACGGCCGGCATCTTCGGCATAGAACTGCACATCTTCAACGTATTTTTTAGCATATGCTACACATGCTATGGCACGCTCGAGTATCTCTTCTCGATTGGAATTAAACTTGTATTTAATATGATAATCGCTCGTTCCAATACCAGTGTGAATACGTTTATGTTTTGCATATTGTAGTGCTTCAGCTGCTACTTTTATATCATTTTCCACTGCACGTGTGAGCGCGCATATTGTTGGCCAAGTAACTGCTTTAGAGATTTCCACCACCGACTTGAAATCGCCGGGACTTGACACAGGGAAACCAGCCTCGATTACATCAACGCCAAGGCTTTCCAAGGCCTTGGCCACCTCTATCTTCTCAACAGTGTTGAGCTGGCATCCAGGCACTTGTTCGCCGTCGCGTAATGTAGTGTCGAAAATAAATAATCTATTATCCATAACATTAAAAAAACCTTTCTTTTTAGGAAAGGTTGAAGCAAAAATAAATTAATCAAAACAATTTATGTCAGCATACAAACCTTTCTAACCACTGTCGTATAATCGCCAATAGAATAATAAGGTGTAGTGAAATTAGACATAAATTCTTCATGTTGTTATCATTTAACGCTGCAAATTTAGCAAATTGTTATCAATACGCAAGTGTTTTGCAATAAAATATTATCGTTCACACTAAATTTTCTTTAATTATTTATATTAATACCAAGATATCCAGCTTTACGACCTATAGACATATTAATAATCAAATAATTAGCTAATCACGCTTTGAATATGCCTTATTTTGTACTAATTTTGCAGAAAAATTTTTCATATGGGAATTTTCAGTTTCTTCTCAAAAGATAAAAAGGATACCCTCGACAAGGGTTTAACAAAGACCAAAGAGGGTTTTCTCTCAAAGCTAACTCGTGCTGTTGCAGGCAAATCGAAAATCGACGACAGTATTCTTGACGAGCTTGAAGAAGTCTTTATAACGTCAGACGTTGGTGTTGAAACAACGTTGAAAATCATTGACAGAATTGAAAAAAGAGTTGCTCGCGATAAATACATCAACTCATCAGAACTCAACGAACTGCTCTGCGATGAAATTGGTGAGATGCTGATTGAAGGCGATAATGAATGCTCCGATGATTTTAAGGTCGATGCCTCTAAAACTCCTTATGTAATAATGGTAGTTGGTGTTAACGGTGTCGGCAAAACAACCACAATCGGCAAACTAGCCTATCAATATAAAAAGGCGGGCAACAAGGTTGTACTTGGAGCTGCTGACACATTCCGAGCTGCTGCTGTTGAACAGCTTGACATTTGGGGCGAACGTGTTGGGGTCCCAGTAATCAAGCAAAAAATGGGTAGTGATCCAGCTTCTGTAGCTTACGACACAATCAGTTCTGCCAAAGCTAACAATGCTGATGTTGTTATTATTGACACAGCCGGACGCCTTCACAACAAAAAAGGCTTGATGGATGAGCTAACAAAAATAAAGAAAGTGATGCAGAAGGTTGTTCCAACCGCACCAAACGAGGTCCTTCTGGTTCTTGATGGCTCTACCGGACAGAATGCCTTTGAACAGGCCAAGCAATTCATTGCTGCCACCGAAGTAAATGAACTGGCCATAACCAAACTCGATGGTACTGCTAAGGGCGGTGTGGTTATAGGAATAAGCGACCAGTTCCAGATTCCTGTTAAATATATCGGATTAGGCGAAGGAATGGAAGACATTCAAGTATTCCATAAGAAAGAGTTCGTAAAGTCATTGTTTGGCAAATAGTTAACTAAATACAATCGAACAGCGCGTGTAATGGGAAACCATTTCGCGCTTTATTATATATATGAGAAAAAATAGAATTGACATCATCACTTTAGGTTGCTCTAAGAATCTTATTGATTCAGAACGACTTCTAAAGAGATTCAGCGATCTTGGCTTCGAGGTAGCACACGATTCGGACAACGTATGCGGAGCCACAATTGTCATAAACACATGCGGGTTTATCGGCGACGCTAAAGAGGAGTCTATAAACACTATTCTCGAGTATGTAGAAGCCAAAAAAGAACATCGTATTGAGCGACTATATGTTATGGGATGTCTTTCGGAAAGGTATCGCAAAGAATTGGAAGCCGAAATACCTGAGGTGGACAAATTTTATGGGAAATTCGACTGGAATAGTATTATCGACGAGCTTAAGAAATCCGTTCCAACAACCAAATCGTACGACAGGATAATAACAACACCAAAACATCACGCATACATAAAAATTGCCGAAGGCTGCAACCGCTTTTGTGCGTTCTGTGCAATACCAATAATAACCGGACGTTACAAGTCTCGCTCAATTGACGAAATCCTTGATGAAGTCAAGATGCTAGTCGGTCGCGGCGTAAAAGAATTCAACGTCATTGCCCAAGACTTGTCGTCGTATGGCATCGATTTGTATGGTGAAATGAAATTGGCGGAATTAATCGACACAATGGCCAACGTTGATGGTGTTGAATGGATTAGATTGCATTACGCCTACCCTTCCCAATTTCCATACGACATTCTCCCAGTAATTCGTAAGCACGACAACGTGTGCAAATATATCGATGTGGCATTGCAACACATTAGCGACAATGTGCTCAACGCAATGCGCCGACATATTAATAAGGAGGAAACGCTCCAATTCATCAGAAGATTGCGTGAAGAGGTCCCAGGAATCCACATCCGCACCACACTTATGGTTGGTTTCCCTGGTGAAGGCGAAGAGGAATTCAATGAACTGCTGCAATTCGTTAAGGATGTCAGGTTCGACCGTATGGGTGCCTTCGCATACTGCGAAGAAGACGACACGTACGCTGCAAAAAATTACGACGACACAATTCCCGAAGAAGTCAAGCAAGAACGATTGTCGAAACTGATGGCTCTTCAAGAAAGTATTGCATTGTCATTAAATGAAACTAAAATAAACACAGTACAAAAGGTTATTGTCGATCGCGAAGAACCTGATTATTATGTAGGTCGTACTCAATTCGACTCCCCTGAAGTTGACCCAGAGGTGCTTATCAAGAAAACGAGGAAGCTGGCTATAGGCCAATTCTATAACGTAGCCATCAAAGAGGCCATGCCATTTGAATTGATTGGAGAAGTTGCAATAAATGATTGATGGTTTAATTAAACAGGCCATAGCAAAGGCTGTTGAGTACGCGCATCCGTTTTATGCCTACCGACTACCTGGCTCCGACAATGTAATATTCAGGGCTGAAGGCAACGCTGCTGATGCCCAGGAAGTATTCGTAGTGCATCCATTTGCTGTAGATGCACCTTCACGCATTATTAACGGCAATATGTCAGCCGATGAATTTATAGATGCTGAAATTAATATAAATAATGACATAATTACCGCATCAAATTCGACGGCTACAAAAGAGGAATACATTGAAATCATCAATTCAACAGTTGCCCGAATCAAATCTGGGGCAATGCAGAAAGCCGTTATAAGCAATACGAAAATTATCGATAACAGATTGTCATCTGAACAATGGGCCGATGCTTTTGCCGAATTGTGCATAAAATATCCCAACGCTTTTGTATCGTTCTTCTACTCAAAATCAACAGGGTTCTGGATTGGAGCAACACCGGAAGTTCTTGTAAACGCTACAGGCACTGCATTCACAACAATGGCGCTTGCAGGGACAAAACTCAGCAACCCGCCAAGCGAATGGGGCAAAAAAGAAATTGAAGAGCACCGCTTTGTATGCACTTATATCGAAAATATATTAAACGAATCGAATATAAAGTTTGAATGCACGCCAGTTTTCACAAAAAATGCAGGTCACATCGACCACCTGTGCAAACAATATACCTGTAAATGTCGAGAATTCTCAGGTATCAAGTCCTTATTGGAAACATTACACCCAACTCCTGCATTATGTGGATTACCATTCTCAGAATCATATAATTTCATCAATTTCACAGAAAAACACGACCGAAGGTTATATTGCGGATATATCGGGCCAATGGTTGATGGATTTTCGATGAACATATTTGTAAATCTTCGTTGCATTCAGTTCGACAGAAAACACATATGCTTATATGCTGGTGGTGGAATAACATGCGACTCAATTCCCGAAAATGAATGGATCGAAATTGAAAACAAGATGAACACAACACTCAAAATTATCAACAAATTGTAAAACGCCACAAGATTGTACAACACGAAAATTTGCCAGAAAATTTTCCAAATTGCTTATATTCAATAAATTAAAAATTTAGACAATCTAAATTGTTTTCCAAAATAAAAATTTTATTTATTTTGTGTAGAATATTTTTTGGCATTTTTGTTTTCTTAATTACTTTTGCAGAAACAAATCTATTAAGAGCAATAACTACATACCATAAACAAGATGATACAGATTGTCGTAAAACGTGATGGAAGAGTTGTCGGCTTTAACGAAGAAAAGATAAAAGCGGCAATTCGCAAAGCCATGCTCCAGACAGAGAAAGGAGAAGATGAATCGTTGATTCAAAAAATCACCGACCGAATTGTCATGAAAGGCAACGAGCGGATGACTGTGGAAGAGATTCAGGATTTGGTCGAAATCGAGCTTATGGGCAGCCCAAGAAAGGAAGTCGCAAAAAAATATATTGCCTATCGCGACCAGCGTAGTATTGCACGTCGCGCTCACACTCGCGACATATTCCTTAGTATCATTGAAGCGAAGAGCAATGATATAACTCGCGAAAATGCCAATATGAATGCCGATTCTCCGGCGGGTATGATGATGAAATTCGCAAGCGAAACTACAAAGCCATTTGTCGACGACTATCTGCTTGCTCCTGAAGTGAAAGATGCTGTCAAGCACAACTATATACATATTCACGACAAGGACTACTACCCCACCAAGAGTTTGACTTGCATTCAGCATCCACTTGACCGTATCTTGAAATATGGATTCGTGGCGGGTCATGGAGAGTCACGACCGGCAAAGCGCATTGAAACAGCAAGCATTATTGCATGTATCTCGCTCGAAACAGCACAAAATGAAATGCATGGCGGTCAAGCAATACCGGCATTCGACTTTTATCTTGCACCATACGTAAGGTCATCTTTTATTGAGGAATTAAAGAATCTTGAGGAACTATATGGTGAGAGCTATGAGCATCTTTATTATGCCAAGATTGATGACTACATTAAACGTGACCTTGAAAACCTCGATGGAGATAACCGTGTATTGCAGTTTGCAATCAACCGCACCGTTGCCCGTGTACACCAAGCAATGGAAGCTTTTATCCACAATATGAATACAATTCACAGTCGTGGAGGCAACCAGGTTGTATTCAGCTCGATAAATTACGGCACCGACACATCGGCAGAAGGACGTTGTATAATCAGGGAATTACTCAATTCCACATACCGTGGAGTTGGCAACGGAGCTACCGCCATTTTCCCGATACAGATATGGAAGAAAAAACGTGGTGTTAGCTATCTTCCAACCGACCGCAACTACGACCTTTATCAACTATCATGTAAAGTTGCAGCTCGCCGTTTCTTCCCGAATTTCGTAAACCTCGATGCATCATTCAATCAGCACGAGAAATGGGACGAAAATGACCCAGAACGCTATAAATATGAAGTTGCAACTATGGGATGTCGCACACGAGTTTTTGAGAACAGATATGGCGAAAAGACATCGGTAGGCCGTGGCAATCTATCATTCACCACTATCAATATCGTAAAACTGGCCATCGAGGTTATGAATGTGCAGGACAAGGAAGAGAGAATTGTAATGTTCTTCAAAAAACTTGATCAAATGCTCGACATAGCCGCCAAACAACTTTGCGACCGCTTTGAATTCCAGAAAACGGCTTACGCCAAGCAGTTCCCGCTATTGATGTCGCGCTTGTGGAATGGCTGTGAGAATCTGAAACCGAACGATACCATTGAAAGCGTCATTAACCAAGGCACACTTGGCATTGGGTTCATTGGTCTTGCAGAATGTCTCATTGCTTTGACCGGACACCATCATGGCGAGGACGAGGACAGCCAGAAACTTGGCATTCGAATCGTTTCGCACATGCGCAGTCGTGCCAATGAATTCTGCGAGAAATTCCAGCACAACTTCAGTATCCTGGCAACTCCAGCCGAAGGTTTGTCGGGCCGATTCACCGCGCGCGACAAAAAGACGTTTGGCGTCATTGCAGGAGTTACCGATAAGGAATACTACACCAACTCTAATCACGTTCCGGTGTATTATCACTGCTCGCCACAACACAAAGCAAAGATTGAAAGTCCATATCACAAACTTACTGGCGGAGGTCATATTTTCTACGTTGAAATCGATGGAGATGCAACCCATAACCCAGACGCTATAGCAAACATTGTCGACCTGATGGACAAGTACGACATTGGCTACTGCTCTGTTAACCACAATCGCAACAGATGTATGGATTGCGGTTATGAGGATGCAACCGACAATCTTACCGAATGCCCGAAATGCGGTAGCCACAACATCGATAAGCTACAAAGAATTACCGGATATCTTGTAGGCACTACCGACCGTTGGAACAAAGCCAAATTGGCTGAGCTTCGCGACCGTGTGGTACACAAATAATACAATGGAACATATTAATGAAATAATTTCAGAACAGGAACTCAACACAAAGGTTTCTGTTCTGAATGTAATAGAAGGGACCTCTGTAGATGGTGTTGGCTTGCGGACATCAATATATTTCGCAGGCTGTTGCCATCATTGTGAGGGTTGCCATAATCCGCATTCATGGGATATCACCAACGGCAACATGGTTAGCATTAGAGAATTAATTGAAGTGATACGTGAAAATGACTTCAATGTTACATTTTCCGGCGGAGACCCATTGTACCAAATTAAAGAGGTAACCATACTTGCGAAAGCAATAAAGCAAATGCTTGGCAAAACCATTTGGTGCTACACAGGATACATATACGAAGATATCAAAGACGACACAAAATATGCCGAGTTGCTATCGCATATAGATGTTCTCGTCGACGGTCCTTTCAAACTCAACCTTCGCGATACTTCATTGCCATTCCGTGGCAGCAGCAACCAGAGAATAATCTACCTACAAAATCAGTAAGCCTATTCTATAAATCGCAAACGAGAATAGCCAAGCTATTACTGTATTATAAAGTGCAGCAAATATTCCATATTTAATACTGTGACTTTCCTTCACAATTGCCGTAATTGTAGCAATGCACGGGAAATACAGCAACACAAACACCATGAAGCTGAATGCCTGAAGTGGTGTGAAATCAGGCTTGCCAGTTTGGGGATTAATCTGCGCTAAACGGTCGCCAAGGCTTGATTCGGGATTTCCTGATGCAGATTCTGATGGATAGAGCACGCCTAATGTCGAAACCACTATCTCCTTGGCCGAAGAACCCGACACAAGCGCAATCGACATTTTCCAATTCATGCCAAGAGGCTCTACCACAGGAGTAATGAATTTACCAATCTGAGCCAAATATGAATTCTGCTGGTGTTCAATCACCTGTTGCCCTGTCATTTGTTCGTCTGACACATTCAAGTCGCGCGGAAAATAATTCAGAGCCCATACAATTATGCTGGCCACCAATATCACGCCTCCCATCTTTTGCAAATATTGATAGCCCTTTCCCCACATATGGCGCAATGAATTCCGCAGGGTTGGTATTCTATATGGAGGCAGTTCCATTACAAACGGAGTCTCATCTTTCTTGAAATAGAATCTACGCAACAGCCTTGCTGTCAACACAGCTGCCAGTATGCCAATAAAATAAAGCGACAGAAATACCAACGATGAATTATTTGGGAAAAACGCACCCACCAGCAGTATATAAATAGGTAAACGTGCACTACACGACATGAAAGGATTTATGAGCATCGTAATTAGGCGGCTGCTTTTACTCTCAATTGAGCGTGTGGCAATAATAGCCGGGACATTACATCCGAAACCCATTACAAGTGGAATAAACGACTTCCCATGAAGTCCTATTTTATGCATTATCTTATCCATAATAAATGCTGCACGTGCCATATATCCCGAATCTTCCATAAATGAGATGCAGAAATAAAGGATAAGAATATTAGGAAGAAACACAATAACTCCCCCTACTCCACCAATAATTCCGTCGACAAGCATATCCTTTATCGGACCTGGCGACAAAACCTCCCGTAATAACGAAGAAACCCATCCAACCAACATTTCAATCCATGAAACCGGATATGCTCCAATTTCGAATGTTGCCCAGAACATTAGCCACATCAGAAATATGAAAATCGGGAATCCAAACACTTTGCTCGTTACTATAGAATCAACAATTTTAGTGGCATCTTTGTTTTCATTCTTCGGAGCTGTCATCGTCTCCTTCAACGCACCGGCTATAAATCCATATTTCTCACTGGCAACAATGCTCGACACATCCTCATTACGCGAGCGCTCTATTGATTGAATATATTTATCGCGCAATGCAATCCACTTGGGATAATCTGGATTGCTTTTAAGCATTTCTTCGACCTCACTATCGTGTTCCAACAGCTTGATTGCCAAATAACGTGGAGAGAATACAAGTGAAGTGCTCGACACCGAAGCTTTTATCTGATTTTTTATCTCTGTAATTGCAGTTTCTATGTCGTAGCCAAGATTGACATGAACATGTCGGACAGATTCATGAGAGTTCTCGAAAACTTTGATAATAGTATCGAACAATTCATCAAGTCCTTCTCCGGTTTTCGAAATTGTTGGCACCATAGGCACGCCAATCATTCCACCTAAGGTCTTATAATCAAGCGTTGCTCCCGACTTTTCAAATTCATCGTACATGTTCAAAGCAATCACCATGCTTCGGTCCATATCGATAAGCTCGGTCGACAGATAAAGATTTCGCTCGATATTAGAAGCTACAACTACATTAACAATAACGTCGGGAATTTCGTTTCGAAGATAACGACGGACATACAATTCCTCAGGTGAATATGCCGAAAGTGAGTACGTACCTGGCAAGTCGATAATCTTTATTCTGTATCCTTTAAAATCAACGAATCCACTCTTGGCATCAACGGTTACTCCGCTATAGTTTCCAACATGCTCGTGAGCCCCGCTCACATAGTTGAAAATTGAAGTTTTACCGCAATTGGGATTGCCAATCAAAGCCACATTAATAACATGATCTTCACGTGGCGGACGCTGCATCACTTCGTCTACACTTTGCACTACACTTGGCACAGAATCGTAATCGTTGTTGATATCTGTAACCACTTCAATCAATTCAGCTTCGCTGCGGCGCAACGAAACCTCATAATCAAGAATCTTATATTTAATAGGGTCTTTTAGCGGAGCATTTAGCTCGACCTTAACCGTCTTACCGGTAACGAACCCCATTTCCATTACTCTTTTCCGAAATGCACCATGGCCCAGAACTTTAGCAACTGTAGCCTCTTCACCGGTTTGAAGTTCAGACAAACGCATACACAAATCATTAATCGGTACAAATATGGCTATTATTATTGTAATAACGAAAAATTTCAAGCATTAATTTAGAATAATTATAAATAAGAGCAAAATGACTAGGAAAATATTAAAGTAAAGTTTGATTCAATTTTTTAAAAAATGTGAGTTAATTATGAATATACGAATTATTGTAGTAACTTAGCAATATAATGTGTTCTGACAATAGAACGTAAAATTAACTGATATGGCAAATAAAAGAACATTAAAGAAAAACATTGCTTACGCATGTGGCGATGTTGCAGGCGTATGCGTATTCTCGGAAAAGTTGCAAAATGCTGACCCAGAGAAAGTAGCTCAGATTATTGTAAATATTGCCAGCTTACAGGCAGCAACAAAGAAAAACGTTTCATTCTCTTTTGACCGTACGCCAAAGGATTTCGACAACAGCAAGGCATATCGTGCAGCACGTTCAAAATATTTCCGTACTGCATATGCAACGCTCAAGAAAGATTTTGACGAATCGTTAGGCGAAATAATTAATGATATAAACAAACTCTCGAAAGAATAATAAGAATTTAATAAGTGCCTTTTCATCCATATGAACCTTTATGAACTAATTCTTAAGACTTTCGGCTGGAAAGTTGAAGTGTCGACTCCGGATTTTAAGAAAAGTATTATTTGTGTAGCCCCTCATACAAGTAATTGGGATTTTATATTAGGTGAATTGGCAATTCGTTCAGTAAAACGCAAATCGGGCTTTCTTATGAAAGAAGCCTGGTTTGCGTTTCCGTTGGGATACATTTTCCGCGCACTGGGTGGCATCCCTGTTCCTAAAAAAAAGGGGAGCGACCTCACTAATGAGATAATAAAGCGATTCAATGAATCTGAATCAATGACAATTGCAATAACACCGGAAGGGACAAGAAAGAAGGTGAGCAAATGGCGCACGGGATTCTTATATATTGCAAATGGAGCCAATGTACCGGTTCAGCTTGCTTCGATTGATTACTCAAAAAAGGAGATTAAATTGAACGATGTATTCCAACCCACCGGCAATATCGAAGCCGATATTGCCTCAATAAAAGAATTCTATAAAGGATTTTCTGGCAAACGACCCGAAAAGTTTTCTGTAGAACCGCAATAAACGATTTATAATGTCAAGAAACCTGAATATATGCGGCATACCGCTCAACAGTGTTTGGTGCGACAAACAGTCGAATCTTGAAGCGCTTGAACAAAATTTGTCAACACAGCCTGCAACTATCGACATTGTTGTGTTGCCCGAAATGTTTTCTACTGGATTCGTAATTAACGATAAAAAACAAGTAGCTGAGCTGGCCGAACGTAATATCGACGACACAATTTATTGCATAAAAAAGCTGTCGGCTAAATATAATATAGCCATTTGCGGTTCACATATAGCACGCACTAACACTCGATTCTACAATCGAGCATTCTTCATTGAGCCATCGGGCGATGAAGTATATTACGACAAGCGCCATCTTTTCTCGTACGGCAATGAACAGACCGTATACTCATCAGGTAATTCACTGCCACCGATTATCAGATTCAGAGGTTGGAACATAATGCCAATTATCTGTTACGACCTTCGCTTTCCGGTATGGTGCAGAAACGTTGGACGAAAATACGACTTGATGATTGTAATGGCTAACTGGCCGAAAGTGAGGGAACGTGCTTGGGATCAGTTGCTCATAGCTCGAGCAATTGAGAACCAGTGCTACGTTTGTGGAATTAACCGAACAGGAACAGACGGTAACTCAATCGTATATCCCGACGACAGCTCATACATAATAGATTACAAGGGAAACATCATTTCGGAAAAACGGAATGAAATTATTTTTGCCAGCCTTGATTACGAGAAATACTCAAAATTCAATGAGAAATTCACAGCACTTAGCGACGCTGACAGTTTCTCAATCAACCTTTGACGCTTAAAAGTTTCATTTCACAATTGGCGCAATCGAATTCAATATGCATTTCAACACCATTTTGTGATTTGAGAAACAATGGTTCTCTAATATTATCGTTACGGCAGATTTTCTTGCACATTCCCAACTCGCGACGAATACAGTAGCGAGTTGTCATCAATACTGTAGCATTAGGCACTTCATTATTGACTTTAGTTTCAATTGCCGGTTCAATGCGCACAGCTCCATGGCTTTTAAGGAATAATTCCGACTTCTTATTAGAAACATTCTCATTGAATGGCAACACATCTAATGGGTACTTGGCATCAAGGTCCTCGCTACGACGTATATCAGTTACATAGCTTGATTCATTCAATTCGTCAATTATTTTAAGAGCTTCGCGTCGTGCATTTGCAAGTACCGAAGCTGGGATAAAGGAATTATCCAACGTAGACACATTGCCAACCCTGTATATAGTTCCTCCTAATTTTGAAAGGATTGTCCTTTGGTTAAATAACTGACTCTTATCGGCCACTTTACAATCAGTGGTAACAGTAACTTTACATTCAAGTCCACGTTCATCGATACATTGCAGCGATATTTTATCCTTTTCTTCAATAAGATGCATATCAACCGAAATGTATCTCATTGGTTGTTTTGCCGATATGGTATCATCAAACTGTTTATCATAAGTACGAAACAATTGCGTACCGGGCTTAATATTCACTGAATTTAGCAAGCGCAAACGCACATTGCCATTACCATTGCCATCGGCTGAGTTTATCCTGAAACCTTCAAAAATACCGTCGTCATTAAAGTAGCTCAAACCGTCACCATTGTGCAACTCGAACTTGGTCTTCACATCCAGTTCTTTGCCCTTGCATCTAACAACTGAACCAATTGGCTGGCCGATAGACTTAGGTGTACCCAACGAAGCCATATTATATCCATTCTCGGGTGTCCTATTGACAAGGAAATAAGGTGTGAAACCTCGATTGAAACTTTGAGAGAGAGAGCCATCAATGTTATTTACGGTTGTCCCAAACGAGGAACGCTGCAAACTACCATTTGAGCGTTTGATTATGTCATCAAGGATAAGACGATAATTCTGTACAACGTTAACAACATAGTTTTCGTCCTTTAAGCGCCCTTCAATTTTGAACGATGATGCACCGGCCTGTATGAGTTTCTCTAAATTCTGGCTCTGGTTCAAATCGCGTAACGAAAGGAGATGACGTTTTTTGATTATGACGGCACCATTGCTGTCGACCAAATCATAGGGAAGTCGGCAAATCTGAGAGCACTCTCCCCTATTCGCGCTTCTCGATTTGAAATAAGCGCTTGCATGGCATTTACCACTGTAACTCACACATAGAGCACCATGAACAAATACCTCAATAGGCACATTAACTGCCGATGATATAGATTCAATTTCACTTAAACTGAGCTCGCGAGCCAACACTATTTGCGACATGCCTATCTTCTCCAGGAATTGTGCCTTTTCAACTGTCCTGATATCACACTGAGTACTTGCATGCAGCGCTATTGGCGGAATATCAAGACGGAATATGCCATAGTCCTGTACGATTAGCGCATCCACTCCAATATCATACAATTGGTTAATTAATGATTGCGCCACATCAAGTTCATCATCCATAAGAATTGTATTGAAGGTGACATAAACCCGAACACCGAATTTATGTGCATATTCAACCACGTCACTAATGTCAGCAATGCTGTTAGAGGCATCATGGCGTGCTCCAAAGTTCGGGGGTCCGATATACACAGCATCTGCACCACTGTTTATGGCAGAAATGGCTACCTGTTTATTGCGGGCAGGTGCAAGTAATTCTATTTTCCGAGTGTTATGCATCACTTGATGTCACGAATATCGTATGGAGTCTCCTGATATACGAAATAATTCAGCCAGTTTGTAAACAGCAGATTGGCATGTGAGCGCCATCTCACAACTGGGCCTTCCTCAGGATTATCATTTTTGTAATAGTTCTCGGGGATTGCTACAGGTAATCCTTTCTGCAAATCGCGTTTGTACTCAAAGTCGAGCGTATTTGCCGAATACTCTGAATGTCCAGTTATATAGAACTCACGTCCGCCATTGCCCATCACAATGTATATACCACTATCGGGACTTTCTGATAGAATCTTCAGACTGTCGACCTTTTCAATATCATCTCTATGAACTTCGCTGTAACGGCTATGTGGGACATAAAACTCATCGTCGAATCCACGGAAAATAGGATTTGTTCGGTCGTTGATGGTGTGCTTGAAAACTCCTGAAATTTTCTTCTCAAACACATATTTCGGAATACCATAATTATAATATAGACCGGCAAGAGCTGCCCAACAAATATACAAAGTTGAAGTCACGTGATGCTTGGCCCAATCGAAAATTTCGGTAAGTTGATTCCAATAATCCACCGATTCGAAATCCACTTTCTCAAGAGGTGCGCCAGTTATGATGAAACCATCATAATTCTGGTCCTTGATTTCGGCAAAACGCTTATAGAACATTTCGATATGTTCGCGTGGAGTGTTCTTCGACACATGGCCATCGACATCCAGAAAATCAAGCTCAATCTGAAGAGGTGTATTTGACAGAAGACGCAACAAATCGGTTTCTGTCATAATCTTCAAAGGCATAAGGTTAAGAATAGCAATCTTAAGCGGTCTGATGTCCTGCGACGAAGCACGTTGTTCGTCGATAACAAATATGTTTTCGTTTCTTAGTGTTTCGACTGCAGGTAATGAAGATGGTACGTTTACGGGCATAGGTAATACTTGAATATGTTTATTTCTTTAATAATTTTATAGCAAAATCTCGTCCCGCATCAATCAAGTCGGGATAATGAGCATCAGAATTCACCAATACTGGAGCATTATACTTACGCAACATATCGAAATATCTCACATTTGGAAAAAGACGGTTGTACAAAGCTAAAGCCTTCGTGTTCACTTCCACAATGAGATGATGGTCCATGATTGCCTCGAATAGTTCAACCACTCGTTTGTTATACCAAGACTCATCTTCTATTCCTGGCCTATAATGTGAGGCATTATGGCCAATTTTGTCGAAATGGCCTATAATGTCGAATCCTCCGGCTTCAACCATAGAAACCGATTGGTTATAGAACTGATTAACGACATATTCAATATCATCATGAAAATACATCGACATGTTTCGCTTGAAATTATCAAACTTGCCATCAATATCGACGAAGTCACCATCCTGGCTTTTGATGAAATGCACCGAACTTAATCTGTAATCTAATGGAAGTGATGAAAAATAACTGTTTGATGCACAGAACTCCGGACTTAAATAATCTATCTCCAGCGAAAGATACAGATTAATTCTATCGCCATAGCATCCTTTGAGCCGATTGAATTCTTTAATGTAAGAATCGACTGCCTCAAATTTCATATTGCACGACGATGCAATAGGGACAGGCGAATGTGGTGTAAATCCGTAATGATGAAAACCCTTTGCAATTGCCGATGTAACAAAATTTTCCATTATATCTCTGCCATCACAGAATTGTGTATGGGAATGGAAATTATATCTGGTATCGTTACTGGCAATTATATCTAAAAAATTCATATTCAGTTATTAATAATTGTCTTGTACTGTTTGGTTTTTGCAATGAAGACAAATAATAATGTTAATGTAATTACTGCTGCTGTAATTATTGAAATGTAATAATCGATGGATATTGCCGTATAGTTAAACTTGGTTGAAAGCCATTCAGCTAATGAGTTATCCAATGAAAAGCCTTCAGGAGCAAAAATTATATACGAAATACATACCATGGTCATGAATAATGACGGCAATAATGCAAAAATATATCTACGGCCGTTTCGTTTAAGATAAACTGTAACAGCCCATAGAGAAAACATTGCCAAGGTTTGATTACACCATCCAAAATATCGCCAAAGGACAGTAAAATCAATTTTCATAACTATAAATGTAAGCACAAATATTGGTAATGATATGGATAATCGATGCCATAACTTAGATTGTTTAATCTTCAAGATATCGGCTACAATCAATCTGGCGCTTCTCAACGCAGTATCACCAGAGGAAATAGGAGCAACAATAACACCAAGAACAGCCAATACACCGCCCACTGTGCCAAGCCATTCTCGCGACAAGGTATTTACCAATGGTGATGCGCTCTTCGATTGATGCAGGAAATCGGACAATGCACTGAAATCGCCTCTGAAAAATGCAATTGCAGCAGCAGCCCAGATGAGAGCAACAATCCCTTCTGCAACCATAGCTCCGTAAAATACAGGACGGGAATATTTCTCATTTTTCAGACATCGTGCCATCATTGGCGTCTGGGTTGCATGGAATCCGGATATTGCACCACACGCTATTGATACAAACATCAATGGAAACATTCGGTTGGTTTCTGGATTTACAAAACGGTTTTGTAATCCAGTTGAAAACTCTGGAATGAATTCCAACTTACTGGAAATCAAAACAATTAGAATCCCGACTGCCATAAACAACAATGCAAAACCAAAAACAGGATATAATCGGCCAACAAGCTTGTCGATAGGCAACAATGACGCAAGAATAAAATAGACGAAAATTACAAAAATCCAAAAATCTGTTGTCAGAATACCACCGGCAACACCTGCAGTGAGTAATTTCAGAAGTTCTGCCGGATTTATGACAAATACAGCAGCCACAAGTATCATTAAAAGTAAAGCAAACAAGCGCATGCAATGCTTAACCGTAATGCCTAATTCATTTCCGATAATCTCCGGAATGGAAGTACCGTCACTTCTAACACAAATTACTCCTGTAAGGAAATCGTGCACGCCACCGGCAAAGATGGTGCCCAGTGATATCCAAAGGAACGCTGCCGGCCCATATTGGATGCCCATAATTGCCCCAAAAATAGGACCCAAACCAGCAATATTAAGAAATTGGATAAGAAAAACTTTCCATGTTGGCATCGGAACGAAGTCAACACCGTCAGTTCTGGTATATGCAGGCACACTGCGGTTATTATCAACACCGAATACTTTCTCTACGAAACTGCCATAGAAAAAGTATCCAACTATAAGAACAGCCAGAGCAATAAGGAATGAATACATACTAGTCTAAATTTGCAGTGGTTGCGTTTATTTCTGGGGTTTTGCAATTGCTTCACGCATTGTGGTATCAGCCTCCATATTTTTCATTCTATAGTAATCCATAATGCCGAGATTCCCATTGCGGAATGCTTCTGCCATTGCCTTGGGAACATCGGCTTCTGCCTCAATAACCTTAGCTCGTGCCTCTTGTGCCTTAGCTATCATTTCCTGTTCGAGGGCTATGGCCATTGCTCTACGCTCTTCGGCCTTGGCTTGCGCTATATTCTTATCGGCTTGTGCTTGATCGATCTGCAACGTTGCACCAATATTCTTACCTATATCGATGTCGGCGATATCAATCGAAAGAATCTCGAATGCTGTACCTGAATCGAGGCCTTTTTTCAAAACGAGTTTGGAAATTGAATCAGGGTTTTCAAGTACCTGTTTATGACTTTCCGACGAGCCGATAGACGAAACAATACCCTCGCCAACACGTGCGAGTACTGTATCCTCTCCGGCGCCACCCACCAACTGACGGATATTGGCTCGAACTGTCACTCGGGCTTTAGCAATTAGCTGAATACCATCCTTTGCCACGGCAGTTACTGGTGGTGTATCTATTACCTTGGGGTTAACTGACATTTGTACAGCATTAAACACATCGCGACCGGCCAAGTCGATGGCTGTAGCCATCTTGAATCCCAAATCGATATTTGCCTTTGCTGCCGATACCAACGCATGAACTACTTTCTCAACATTACCGCCTGCAAGATAGTGAGCCTCAAGGTCGTCGCGATTAACTTCACTAAGACCTGCCTTATGAGCTTCTATCATTGCCCGTACAATTACATTGGCAGGAACTTTACGAATTCTCATGAGGAAAAGCTGAATCAAGGAAATTCTCACACCCGACACTCGCGCTGATATCCACAAGAAGAAAGGTACGTAATAGAAGAATATTACCAAAAATAAGACTGCAACTAAGCAGAATACGAAAATCACAAATTCAGGTCCCATGTTATTTTTTGTTTAAGATTTTTCTGATATTGTTTGAAATCTGTTGGATATCTTCCGACAGGCTAATTTGTTCAGCTTCAAGTTTGAGAATAGTATCACCCAACGTTGTCGATGCTTTCTTGGCATATTGTTGTCGCAAATCGGCAAGTTTCAATTCAACTGAATTAAGCTTCTTAACTTGCGATTGCCACTTTTGTGCCATTGCTCGGCACTCCTTGTTTTTGAAATCGTCGAGTGAAGTATATATGGTATTGTTATTTACAAAGAATTCAAAATCTTTTTTAACCACGACACGTTCCATCGAGATATTTCGTACTTCGTCAATTAGCGATGAATAGTCGGCACCTTCTGGCCATGTGTCCTTTATGCTATTGACATGCGAAAGCGCCTCTAGATTGGGATTTTCAACGCTGTAGTTACTGCGGATATCTGACGGGACAAAAATATATATTGTAAGCGAGTCAGGGATAAGATTCCTGTCAGTAGCCCACCACCCCACATTTGTGTATTCATCAATACAAAACATATAATCATCGTAAGGCGAGTTGTATGGCATACCCAAGTTCTGTGGTTTGTAGAAACTACCGTCGTCGAGATTCTTCGATGATGTGAATATGTCGTAACCACCAATTGAACTATCGGAATTCGAAGCGAAGTACAATGATGTACCATCCGATTTGATATATGGACAAATCATATCCCCATCTTCCTCTACAAGATTTTCGTCGAGTACTCTTGGTGCGTCCCAACTACCGTCGAAAAGCTTTGTTGTTTGATAAATATTATAATAACCTGTTGTATCTTTTGCCGACCAAAGCATACGGCTTTGCGATTCAGGCATAAACACCGGAGCAATGCACTCCTCTTCCATAGCCGGAAGCACTTCAACATCATTAAGACTGAACGATTCGGGTGAAATCTTGAAGTACTTGAAGAATTTATCTTTAGGTACAATTAGACTGTCAATAATTGCTATGTTCTCAACATGATCAAGCATTATCGATGCCTGAGTAATAGTTTGCATATTTGCTTGAAAGGCATTCGGGATGGTCTTCTTCGATTTAGCCATCAATTCGGTGTATTCATCAACATAATCATTGGCATCAGAATACTTAAATTGCTTATAGTTGGCAAGTGCCAGAAAATAGGTTGCATCGTTCACCTTTCGGGTCTCGGCATATTTGAAGTATTTCTCCGATTCCGAATAACGTTCTTCATAATACAAGCAGACTCCTATCCAATGATTTATTGAGCCGTTTTTGGGGTTCTTTTTATACTGCTCCATAAACAAAGGCAAGGCCTCGCTGTATTTACCTTCTGAGTAAAGTTGCTTTGCTGTAGTAAGATTATCGGCAGACGCCGACAAAAACAAGCATGAAAGAATGATATATAATATAAATCTAAATTTCATAATATTTTTTTTCAAAATTAGCGAATCGAAAAGATATTTACAATTATATAAGCCCTTTTTCTCGCAATTCAGCATCAATTAATTTTACAAAATCCCACCTGTCGTAATCATTTCTGTTTTCGAGAATAATTATGCTGATTTTTTGTTCCAGATAATAAGCCAAATATGCCTGAAACCCGCCATTATCTCCAGTATGATAAATCTTAGTGGGAAATCCTGGAGTGCTGTCGATAAAGAATCCGAATCCATAGAAAGTGTTTGGCCGATTCTGATAATTACAAAAATCACTGCCGGATACGACAGTAAATTTGGAGTATGCGCTGTCAAGCAAATTCTGAGGAATGATTTTACCTGAATTCAATGCAATATTCCACTTAAGCAAATCTCGAGCAGTTGAATAGCATCCGCCATCAGCCTTTGTTGCAAAAAATGTTTCTTCACCATAATCATATTCATGCCATTTCTTGCCGGAAGAGTCGATAATTGGTTTATCAGAAAATATTGTCGGCTTTGATGTGTCACGGTCATCTGATTCCTCGGCACCCTCACAAACATAGCCATGGGCAACATTATCATGATGGGCATTGCAGTCGAAGTAGAAACTATTGCACATACCAGCCTTGTCAAATATGTTTTCTTGCTGGAAATCGACAAATGAATGTCCGGATTTTTGTTGAATAATGCTATAGAGAATCTGGAATGTTGGATTTATATACTCATAAGCTGTGCCCGGTGTAAAGTGTAGCGAGTGAACAGAGTCAAGATATAATATGCTTTCTTCATCGGTAGCCTTGAGCATCCACTCTCTGTCATTACGTGGACGGCTGTCAGGAATGCCTGACGAATGGCTCATCAGATGCTTTAACTTCACATCCTTAAAGACAATTGTATCAACATTTTGCAAGTATTTTAGTATGCGGTCATCAATATTAAGCCTGCCCTCGTTCTGAAGTGATAATATAGATACCGATGTCAGCTGTTTCGATATCGATGCTATGTTGAAACGCGTAAGACTGTCAATTGCTTGCCCGGAAAGGCAATCGGCCACACCAGCATATTGTTCATACAATATTGAATCACCTTTTGCAATAATAATTGCTGCGCCAGGAGCATCAGTTAGATTATAGCGATGTTTAAATTCAGCATCAATTCTTTTGAATTCAACTTGATTACTACAAGCGAAACAAAGCAACAATGACAATAATGCAAATAATTTATTCATCTGACAAAAATTAATTCATTATCAACAAATTCAACTGTTTCGAAGTTGCCCATTCCGAAACATTTAAGTTCATCGATACTGCAGCAACGATTATCAACGAAGAAGCGGGCAAATGAACCGCGCATTTTCTTCAATTCAACAGACGGAAGCATCCTAAGCCCTTTAGGTCCATGATGCAAGAACCTGACATCGATAAAATTCACGCCAGAATTTCGTAGGATACTCATATCCAACGAATCAGTGGTTTCTTTACTTGCCAGATTAAGAACTATGGAGTCATCATTTTTTGCAATTTCTATAAGTAGTGGCGTGACTATTGGTTTCCAATAATTTGTCATCGACAAAACGGAGGCTCTATTATCATCAATTAGTGTCGACTCAAAATCA
Organism: Muribaculaceae bacterium; assembly: GCA_016292745.1. Lineage (GTDB taxonomy): Bacteria > Bacteroidota > Bacteroidia > Bacteroidales > Muribaculaceae > SFRY01. The sequence goes on from JAEDFO010000001.1 coordinate 129,832, forward strand.
AGACGATATTCGCAAATTAAATCGTTCGAATGCAACAAGCCATAAGCTCCTGAGCCTATAAGCAAATGCGATTGAGCAAATTCACGAGAGGGTTCTGAAAGATTGCCTAAATTATGAAAAGCCTTGAATGCAACACCACTGAAACTGTCGATTGCCATGCCCCTTTCTGCAGAACCATCGCACAAATGATAAGCTAATTGCTTTGCATGAATGGCTAATTGGGATGAAACCTTAAGATGTTTCGTGATGTCTTCAATATTCATTGCAAGCAATTTAGATAGCAAATATTTAGCATTAGAGTCAAATACCGGCTTAGTCCCAACCACATGATTGTGATGGGTTATTTTGATTTGCTTGGATGGCGATAGAATGAGTTGCATAAATTTCAAGAAAACATTTTAGCAATGTCGTCTACCGACATCACTTTATACACAGGCTTACCGTCAGGAGTGTAATTGGGTTCCTCGAGCGAAAACAAATCATTCACAAGCTGATTCATCTCGTCGTCGGATAGTGATTTTCCAGATTGAATTGCTGCCTTTCGTGCAATAGTAAGAGCTATATCGCTATAAATCTTTGTTGACAGATTATCGCCACAATGAGCAAAGCTGTCAATAACCGAGAGTATCACATCTTTTGAATCTATATTGCGGATAGCAGACGGCACTGCATTAATCGACCATGTGTTATTTCCAAGAAATCCCATTTCGAATCCAACTGCTTGAATATTGTCGATTGCCGATTCAAGAATTGCATTCTGTGCAGCTGACAAATGCAAAACCTCAGGAAACAAAACACTTTGAGAAGAGATAATGCTGTTTTGATGCTGCGACATAAACCTATTATACAAAATAACTGTATGAGCCCTGTTTTGATCGATAAGCATCAGCCCCAAATTGCTTGATTGTATGATATAGCGATTATTAACTTGCATCAACTTCCTCACAATATCCGTTTCATTGACAAGTTTGGGCGAAATTGGTTGATTGTCATCAATCAGTGACGACAATTTGCTTTCGAAATTATCTGGCTGTTGCACTTCTCGCTCCGATTTGTCGGATAGGAACGAATCGTAAAGCTGCGACCAGTTTTGTGCAGAAGGATTAGCTGATTGCTTAACCGAATGTGACTTAGAACTTGCAGTAAACGGATTGTATGAAGGGTTAACTGCAATTTTTGGAGCTACAAGATTAGAGGAACCGGTAAATACCGGTATATCAGGGGCATCTTCAGTATCGAAATCTATTGATGGTGCGACACTGAATTTGCCAAGTGTCTCTTTAACGGCAGCTGATAGGATTTGCCACACCATTTGCTCATTTTCAAACTTTATCTCAGTCTTTGTGGGATGAATATTTACATCTATCGAAGATGGCTCAACAGTAAAATTCAAAAAATAGTTTGGCTGTTGGTCGTTGGGAATCAACTGCTCGTAGGCAAGCATAATAGCCTTATGGAAATAAGGATGACGCATGAAACGGCCATTGACAAACATGAATTGCTGTTGATTTCGTTTACGGGCATTCTCGGGCTTGCATATAAAGCCATTAATTGTAGCAATAGAGGTTGACACCTCTACTGGTATAAGCTGAGTATCGAATGAATGGCCGAAAAGGCTGCTGATACGTTGCTTAAGAGTGCCAGGGAGCAAATGGTGAAGAGTAGAATCGTTATGAACAAGAAGGAACTCAATCTCATGGTTAACTATGGCAAGCCGTTCGAACTCTCTCAGGATGTTGCTCAATTCAACCTGATTGTTCTTTAAGAACTTACGACGAGCTGGAACATTAAAGAACAGATTCTTTATCATGAAATTTGTTCCTTTACCATACATGAAAGGTTCTTGTCGTTCTACTTTCGAACCATTTATATTTATTACAGTTCCCATTTCATCATCGGCACGTTGTGTGCGCAACTCTACCTGGGCGACTGCACAAATCGAAGCAAGCGCTTCGCCACGGAACCCCATGGTGTGCAATGAAAACAAGTCGGATGCCTGACTGATTTTAGAAGTGGAATGGCGCTCGAAAGCCAAGCGTGCATCGGCTGCACTCATCCCACAACCATTATCAATGATTTGAATAAGATTCTTGCCAGCCTCCTTAAGTACAATCTGAATAGAAGTTGCTCCAGCGTCGACCGAGTTCTCAACAAGTTCCTTAACCACTGAGGCCGGACGTTGAATAACTTCACCGGCAGCTATTTGATTAGCCACCGAATCGGGCAATAATCTAATTACATCACTCATTATTTTTCTCTTCTTCAGTTTTTGATTCGTTATTGTCTTCTGTTGTTGCCTGCTGCTCTACACTATTATCGGATTCTTTTTCTATATTATCCGTTTCTGTTGTTTCTGCATCAGTTTTTTGTTCCTGAGCTGCTATAGGTTGATTTACTGCAGGAGCAGTATTACTTGCCGGCTTTGATTTTCTGTTACGGCCAGACACTTTTTCCGGTTCCTTAAGCAATGATTCCATCTCAGGAGGAACTACGAAAATATCGTCTTTGTCTTTAGGCCGGATTTTTTCATGCCAAGCGAAATCCTGAAGATACATGTCGTTCTTTTTTGCCAAGAAAAGAGGAATTGCCTTACCAGTAACTTCTGGCCACATATTCAATTTTTCAATCTCACGTTTCATGAATAGGATTTTCAAGAAACTGCTTTCAGTACTTATAAGTTTGTTGTAAGTGGAATCGCGCTCAGTCGGATAAAACAAAGCCAAAACGTTTCCACTTACATCAAGCTGTCGGATATCCTTGTTTTCAAACAATGCTTCCATACTGTTGCCCGAGAGCTGATTGAAATGCCCTTCGCCAATTTGCTCGGACAGGAACCCAAATTCCGGTAATTTTGCCCAATCGACAGTTGAATCGTTGAGATGAGCCATAATGATATTACCAGTCACCTGCTTATTGTCGTTCCATATAATAGGATGACGATACATATACATTATCGAGTCGGATGCTGTGAAACTAATGCTGTCGGCAACACCCTGCATGTCTTTTCTGAAGAATCGCACTTTATAATATGCTGTCATTATGCGAGTGGAATCGTCAGAGTTGACAAAAGTGCGGATTGTATCGCCATGCATAAAAAGTGTATCGCCCTGAGAAAATTCCATCACACGTGCACGAATAGTTGCAAAAGAGCGTTTGTTGGCCTCGTCATGATATCCATAGCCTCCTTCAAGAATCGATGAATTAACCGAATCAGTCAACACCATGTTGCCGAATACTTCGCCAAAATTTTTCTTCTTGTCGTAGAATATGGTATCGCCAGTAAGCACTTGGTTATCTTTGGTTACCACGCGCGATCTATTGAATAGAGTCGACTCTTCGGTATCAGTGTTATACCAGCCTAAATCGGAGTAAATTGTTGTGGTGTCCTGAGCGTGGATTATCGAGGGGCCTACTATGTCTGCAATATGGTTGTTTGTGTTATACTTTAGCGTATCGGTATTAAGAACAAACTGTTCGTTGACCAATTCCACATCGTAGAGGAATTCAGCATTCTTGGTATCGGGCGAATACTGTCCGAAAACCGATGAGAGTTCGTTCTTCTCGTCGACAATTCTACCACCTTCCATATAATAGCCAATATTAGCATTAAGGTCGTAATCGAGGCTGTCGGTAAAGAGGGTCACGTTGCGGTTTTCCAAGCGCACATTATACCTAATCTGAGCTAACTCGTCATCGCCATTGTAGTAAAGCACATCGCCATATACAAACAACGTATCGCCCTGCTCCATTCTCACGTTGCCGAAAGCATCCAGTGAATTGGTCTTTTCGTAAAAATGAGCGCTATCGCAGTACATGAACATACCCTCCTTGCGAAACTTCACATTGCCATTCAATACCTGGTAATCAGGGCTTATTCGCTCATCCATCGACAAACGGTCGGCATACTCGAGAAAGACCTTATTTTTCTGATTTCGGTCTGCATCAGGTATCTGAGGTGTAAATATCTGGTTTTGTGCATACAATGAAACATACACTGAAAAAATACCCAAAAGGCATAAGACCCAAAATGGAGTCTTATGCCTGAGTATATTGAACTTATACCTTATTCGTGATATGTAATTATTGCTGTTTTGACCAACCATCATACTTAAACTCACAATTCTTCCAACCTTCTTCGATTCTTACGAATGTTTCTTTCTGTTTTTTCTTAACCCAGTCTTCTATAATCTTTTCTCGTTGCGATTCTTCATACATGTTTTTCAGCACTTGATAATCGTCGGACATATTAGCTTTATGGCCTTCGATACGGTTTTTAAGCTTAACGATAGCAACGATTTCACGATTACTTTTTGGATCACGCATAATAAAGGGCTCAGATATGTCGCCCACCTGCATCTCATCAACCTTTTTGGCTATTTCTTGAGGCAACTCCGACATCTGGAATCTGGTGGAACCTTCATCGCTCTTGGTGTTGAGCATAATACCCTTATTGTTCTTGCTGTCCTTATCTTGTGAAACATATTGAGCAGCATCCTCAAAAGTGAATTTCTTTTCCATGATATCGCTTCGAAGCGAATCGAGACGATGCAAAGCATCGGTCAAGTCCTTTTCTGCCACCTTAGGCTGGAGTAATATATGACGGCAGTTAATACGGTCGCCGCGCTTCTCAATAAGCTGAATAATGTGGAAACCAAATTCTGTTTCAACAATCTTCGACACTTTCTTCGGGTCGTTCAAACTGAAAGCAACACTTGCAAATTCCGGCACGAAACGACTACGTTCAGAAAAACCAAGCTCGCCACCATACATAGCCGATCCGGTATCCTCGGAATAGAGAATTGCGAGAGTAGAGAATTCACTTTCTCCTGAATTAACACGATTAGCAAAATCTCTTAAACGTGACTTAACTTCGTCGATTTGTTGTTTTGGAATCACTGGATTAAGTGTTATAATCTGTACCTCAACTTGTTTGGCGACATACGGAATCTTGTCCTCGGTCTGACTCTTATAGAATTTGTTTACATCCGAAGGGGTGGCCTTAACATTCTTTGTAAGGTTACGCTGCACCTCTTGAATTGTATATTGGTTGCGGATAGTTTCCATAAGTGTTTCCTTAATTTCAGGAAGAGGTTTCTTGAAATAAGTTTCAACTTTTTCCTTCGAGCCAATGTTAGTGATAAAGTAGTTGATTCGGCGGTCGACTTCCTGAAGCACCATAGCATCCTGAACTTCTACTGTATCGATTTTAGCCTGATGGAGAAACAATTTTTCCACAGCCATACGCTCGGGAATAACACAATAAGGGTCACCCTCTAACGATTCGGTGTCATACTGCATTTGCATATACTGCTCCTCAATCTCCGATTTATAAATCGGTTCGTCTCCAACTACCCAAGCAATTTCTTCGACTATATTATTGGCCATTGCAGTAAAAGCTACCAGCATGAGCACGAGAAAGCTAAACTTTGATTTCACTGTTAACAAATTAATAGGTTTTATCTATATAAAATTTTATATCACCCGATGATAAAGCATCGTCGTAAAGATGCTTCTTCAACTCTTTGTCGAATTGGCGTTGATTGATATTCACGTACTTCTCCTTTATTTGAGGTTTTGCCACAGGATACGGCATTATATCACCTACATTACGTAATTCGAAAAAGTTTAGCAAATATACAAAACCATTATCAGATAATTCGTATGTTTTATTTGTTTTAACGTAATTGTCAGCATTTTCTAATGAAGCGGGGAATCTACTTATTACATCTTTCAATCGTGTCCATTCATCGCCAAAATAATAATATTCGATGGTTTCGTCGAGTGCAAGTTTCTCGATTTTATCGATATAAACCTTGACATTCGAATGATTAAGTAACGATTTTATACTTTTAAGATCTTTATGCGAAGCTGGGACTCGAAGCATCAGCCCTTCCACATATGGTTCCGTGAGAACAAATTCTGCACTGTTTTGCTCATAAAAAGCTTGCATAACACTCTCTGGTATGGAGTATATAGTATCGTTTTGTAGCATCAACTGCCTACGATATTCATATATTATTAGTGTGGTTCGATATTCGTCGACAAGACGGTCAATAGCCGACATATCGGGAATGTTTCTTAAGGCGACTTGCTTGAGCAAACGGTTTTCAATCCAGTTCCTGACATAAGCGTCAGCCTGTTTAATACTGTCGGTAGGCTGAAGTTTTTTTTCAATATTGTCAACCACCTCTTTCCTACTGAGCTGTTCGCCACCAACAGATACAAGAATGTCTTCCTTCACTTCCTTTTCGTTGGCACACGAAACCACCAAGAATAAAAGGAGAGATAGAAAGAAGACATTCTTAAGCATAACTCAGAGTATTATGCCCTGAACATTGAGATATTATTTCGATTTCAGTTTATTCAGGACCTTGTTGTTTAGCTTTACTTTATATTTAGTCTTGAGTTCTTCAACCCAACGTGCCTCAAGAACATTTTGATAATCAGAAGTTACTTGACCACGAACATCGTTTACATTTTCAGGAACTGAAACAATTTTACCGTCGTAGGTGAAATAGACAGGATATTTCTTGTTAGGATTTACGAATGTTGAATCTTTCTTGAAAACAAGAGCATCGATTAGTTTGTTCTCACCTTCCGATACAAGCATTCTATCTATTCTCACATGATGCTTATGAGCCTTTTTAAGAGTCGAGACAAGGCTGTCAACACCAATTGAAGGCAATTCAGACTTAATCAACGATGCGATGCTGTCATTTTCGGTCTGGATAAGGAAACCTTTATATTTTGGTGATTCCCATTTATACTTGTCCTTATTCTCATTGAAGTAATTCTCAAGTCCTTCAGCATCCTTCGATGCACGATCCCATACTTTTTGATTGCTAATTTCAAACAACAACAAACCGTCGCGATACTCATTCAGCAAATTAGAGAAATCAGCATATTTGTTGGGGAGAATACTTATCTCGTAATCAATTATTGCTTTCTCTACAGCGGTGTTGATGTTATCGTCGACAACAGATTCTTTAGATGCCATTGGATCTTGACTGGCAGTCCATGAAGCAACGACATCTGCCACAGTAACTTTGTTCTTGACGAAAGTTGCTACCGGCAATTTGCTGTTACTCAGCGATGCAATAGCCGCAGAATCGCTTACAGCTGTTGTTAAAGCATTAAGTATAGCATCACGACCTTTTGGATCGAGTTTCAATTTGTACTCTTCTTTGAGCTGACGCAATTTCTCTGCCCGTGCTTCACCAGCACGGCTGTCGCGTTCGATATTCATCATGATGTTGTCCTTGACCGATTCAAAATCCTGTACACCACGCGAATCAAGTTTCTTTATAATGTGATATCCGTAGGCTGTAGCAATCGGTTCACTCATTTCTCCATTATTCAAGGCGAATGCAACAGACTCGAATTCAGGTACCATTCTACCAGAGCCAAACCAAGGGAGTCGTCCTCCTTGACTCTTCGACCCTGGGTCATCAGATTCGGTCTTTGCCAATTCATCAAAAGAAGCGCCAGCCTTGAGCTCAGCATAAATACTGTCGATTTTTGCTTTAGCTGCATTACGCACTTCGTCAGTTGCATTTTTATCGACCAACTTAAGGATGTGCTGAACAAACACTTGGCCTCTTGTTGGGCGGCGATCCAATACTTTTACAAAGTGATATCCGAATGCTGTTTTAAATACCTCAGATATACCACCCACAGGAGTGTTATATGCAACCACTTCAAATTCGTATGGCAGCGAACCCGACATAATGAAGCCAAGATTTCCTTTATTACGAGGTGCGCTCTTGTCGATTGAATACTTTGCGGCCAATTCACCGAAATCCTCACCATTGAGCACACACTGACGGATGCTGTCCAAACGGTTTTTCGATACTAAGGCACTTTGCGTTGCAGGGTCCTTCAATGGGAGCATTATATGTGCCACCTCTACTTCCTCCTTTTTACGCTCGTATGCTTCGTGCGCCAATCGATCGTTAACAGTCTTATCCTCGAGATAAGTCTTGGCAAGATCGGCTCGATAGCCATTGAATTCGTCGATAAAAGTTTTGGTGGTATCAATACCTGCAGCCTCGGCATCAGCAACCTTCATCTTATATGTAACAAACATATCTACATATTTATCGAAGGGCTGCTCTTCCAATTGCTGTTGTTTATTTTTATTGTAAAGATATTCAAACTCAGAAAGTTTTACATCTTTACCGTTAACTGTCATTGCAACGGGGTCTTTGGCCGATGCACAGAGTGCAAATAATGCCAATGAACCTGCTAATAAACTATTTTTCATGTTAATCAAATATTTATTACATTACAAAAATAGTAACGTAACAACTATAGATTTTATTGTATAAGCATTAGCCTCTGCTGTAATTCGGAGCTTCGCTTGTTATGGTCACATCGTGTGGATGGCTTTCAGCCACACCGGCACCAGTGATTCGAGTAAACTGTGCTGTATGCAGTTTCTCGATGTTTTCAGCGCCACAATAACCCATACCGGCACGAAGGCCACCAAGCATCTGGTAGGTTACCTCGTAGAGAGAGCCCTTATATGGGACACGTGCAGCAATACCTTCCGGAACGAGCTTTTTGTTGTCGGTCTGGTCAGCTTGGAAATAACGATCTTTCGAGCCCTTTTCCATTGCCTCGAGCGAGCCCATTCCACGATATGTCTTGTATTTACGGCCATTAAAAATAACTGTTTCGCCCGGAGACTCTTCAACTCCTGCAAGCATACCGCCAAGCATAACTGAATATGCACCAGCAGCAAGAGCTTTAACTATATCGCCTGAGTAACGGATACCACCGTCAGCAATCAATGGAATTCCATACGATTCCAAAGCTTTAGCCACGTCGTACACAGCGCTCAATTGCGGAACACCAACACCGGCAATAACACGAGTTGTACAAATTGAACCGGGGCCAATACCAACCTTAACACCATCAGCGCCATTATCGGCAAGGAACTTAGCAGCTTCACCAGTAGCTATGTTACCAACAACTACATCAATTCCTTTGAAATTAGCTTTAACCTCTTTTAAAACGCCGACAACACCACGAGAGTGTCCGTGTGCAGTGTCGATAACAATCGCATCTACACCGGCATTAACCAAAGCCTCAACGCGCTGCATGCTGTCCTTTGTAACACCAACACCAGCAGCCACCCTCAAACGGCCGAGCGAATCTTTACATGCATTTGGTTTGTCCTTTGCCTTTGTTATATCCTTGTAAGTAACGAGGCCAATGAGTTTACCAGATTTGTCAACAACGGGAAGCTTTTCAATCTTGTGCATCTGCAGGATTTCAGCAGCTTGTTCAAGATTCGTCGATTGACTTGTAGTTATTAGATTTTCCTTAGTCATCACCTCGCAAATGGGGCGATTGATGTCACGCTCGAAACGTAGATCACGATTTGTGACGATACCACAAAGAATACCTTCGGCATCTACAACAGGGATACCTCCAATATGATATTCTTTCATCATATTCAAGGCATCACCAACTTTGGAGGCAATAGAAATGGTTACAGGATCGTAAATCATACCGTTCTCGGCACGTTTTACGGCATGCACCTGACGTGCTTGCTCCTCAATTGGCATGTTCTTGTGAATTACGCCGATACCACCTTCTCGAGCAATTGCAATGGCAAGGCTCGACTCGGTCACGGTATCCATGGCGGCAGAAACCAACGGAACATTCAATTCAATGTTACGGGAAAAGCGTGTCTTTAAATCTACTTGATTTGGAAGTACCTCTGAATAAGCTGGGATTAACAGGACGTCATCAAAAGTGAGACCATCCATTTTAACTCTATCTGCAATAAATGATGACATAAGATATATGTATTGTTTTTATTGCACGCAAAGTTAAGAATTTTCGGACAAATATGTTGTATTTTTCTGCCAATATTTTATTGAAAAAGTATTAGGCTGCCACATGGAAAGCAGCAGCCTAATACGATTCTATCACTGAGTGATTAGTTTGCCAGTTCCGAAAGGAACTTTATTCGGATTAATCTTATTTCCTCCTCGGTGTAATCGTTGCCGAGCTCGTTGATGGCGTCTTCGAGGTTATCGCTTTCACTACCCTTGAAATATTCAAAAATATCGAGCTGGTGGTCGGGGTCCATTACCTCATCAAGGAAGTAGTCGATATTGATTTTAGTTCCAGAATACACTATTGCTTCTACCTCGTTGAGCAATTCATCGAATTCAAGGCCTTTCGACTCGGCCAACTCATCGAGAGCTATCTTTCGGTCGATGGCTTGAATAATTGAAATCTTAAGTTTGCTCTTATTCGGCATAATGCGTACGCGAAGGTCTTCAGGACGTTCAATCTCGTTTTCTTCTACATGACGTTTGATAACCTTGACAAACTCTTCACCATAGCGTTTAGCCTTGCCGGCACCGACGCCAGGAACATTCTGCAATTCCTCGATACTTATTGGATAAGTTGTAGCCATAGCCTCGAGCGATGGGTCCTGGAAAATTACGTAAGGCGGCAATTGAAGGTTCTTTGCTATTTTCTTACGCAAATCCTTCAGAATTGAGTATAGTTCAGGGTCAACAGCACACGATGCACCGCCTTTAATAGGTATTTCATCTATGTTGTTCTCGCTATAATCGTTATCTTCAACAATTTTGAACGACACAGGCTTCTTCAAAAAACTATGTCCGGCTTTTGTAACCTTGAGCAAACCGTAATTCTCGATATCCTTATCAAGATATCCAGCAATAATGGCTTGACGGATTACAGCCATAAGACGACGCTCGTCGTCGGCACCCATAGTACCGAACATCTCAAGTTCGTCGTGATTATACGACTTAATTTCGTTAGTTTCTTTACCAATAAGAATATTGGTAATGTAATCAGCCTTGAATTTTTCCTTAAGCGCAAGAATGGTTTCAATAATTGCGCACAAATCGTCTTTTGCTTCCACTTGTTTTTTGGGATTTAGACAGTTGTCACAGTTCCCACAATTATCCTGATTATAATCCTCGCCGAAATAATGCAGAAGAGTGCGGCGGCGACACAACGATGACTCGGCATACGATGCTGTTTCGAGCAGCAACTGCTTACCGATTTCCTGTTCAGCCACAGGCTTCCCCTGCATGAATTTCTCAAGTTTCTGTAAATCCTTATTGGTATAGAAGGTGATGCATTGTCCTTCACCGCCATCTCTGCCGGCCCGACCGGTTTCTTGATAGTATCCTTCGAGGCTCTTGGGAATGTCGTAGTGAATCACATAGCGAACATCCGGTTTGTCGATACCCATGCCGAAAGCTATTGTTGCCACAATGACATCGCACTTCTCAAGAAGGAACGCATCCTGATTGGCAGAACGAGTGGCGCTGTCCATGCCAGCATGATATGGCAAGGCATTAATATCGTTAACCACCAAGGTCTCGGCCAATTCCTCGACTTTCTTACGGCTCAGGCAATAGACTATTCCGCTCTTGCCTTCCTGCGATTTGATATAGCGAATGAGGTCTTTATCTACATCCTTTGTTTTAGGCCTTACTTCATAATAAAGGTTTGGCCGGTTAAACGACGACTTAAACACAGCGGCCTTGGTCATACCGAGGTTTTTCTGTATGTCGTGCTGAACCTTAGGCGTAGCAGTTGCAGTGAGAGCGATAAGCGGACGAGGACCGATTTCGTTGATAATCGGGCGAATTCTGCGATATTCGGGGCGGAAATCGTGTCCCCACTCCGAAATACAGTGAGCTTCGTCGACGGCATAAAACGAGATTTTAATCGTTTTAAGAAAATCGATGTTCTCCTCTTTTGTGAGGGATTCGGGGGCGACATAAAGAAGTTTAGTCTTTCCCGAGGAAACATCGCTCTTAACCATGTCGATAGCTTGCTTATTGAGCGATGAATTCAGGAAGTGAGCCACTCCATCTTCGTCGCTGAAATTACGCATTGCGTCCACCTGGTTCTTCATCAAGGCAATCAACGGTGAAATTACAATAGCAGTTCCTTCCATAATCAACGATGGCAACTGGTAGCAAAGCGACTTGCCGCCACCGGTTGGCATAAGCACAAAGGTGTCCTTCTCGTTTATCAGGTTCTCGATTATTTGCTCTTGATTACCTTTAAACGAATCAAAACCGAAATGCTTTTTAAGCTCTGTATGGAGAAAATCTTTGCTTTGCATCGTTATACCTTGATGAAATTATACTTCTATACAACAAAAATAAACTTCACCAACTAGAAATCCAACTTTTTTCAGTAAATAATTGTGAGTATTCTTTTATTATTTTAGAATATCAAAATTTGCCTGCTCCAGTTTCGAAGCAGCATAGTCTTTGGTTAACACGAATTTCTTTGCTTTACCGCCAGGCATGCTATACATAGCGTCAATCATTATGGTCTCAACAATTGAACGGAGACCACGGGCACCAAGTTTATACTCAATTGCTTTATCGACAATGAAATCTAGAGCATCATCGTCGATTGTCAGCTTTATGCCATCGATTTCGAAAAGCTTAATATACTGACGGACAATAGCATTTTTCGGCTCGGTGAGTATGCGCCGTAAAGCTGCACGGTCGAGTGGCTCAAGATTGGTAAGCACTGGCAGACGGCCAATGATTTCGGGAATCAACCCGAACGATTTCAGATCTTGAGGTGCCACAAACCTGATGAGATTGTCGCGCTGATAGTTGCGTCGGGCGGCATCGTTACCATAACCCACAACATGAGTATTAAGGCGCAATGCTATCTTACGCTCAATACCCTCGAAAGCGCCACCACAAATGAAAAGGATATTCTTGGTGTCGACAGCTATCATGCGCTGCTCAGGATGTTTGCGTCCGCCATTCGGTGGCACATTCACTATTGAGCCTTCCAACAACTTGAGTAAACCTTGCTGAACGCCTTCGCCACTTACATCGCGGGTTATCGATGGATTGTCGCTTTTGCGTGCTATCTTATCGATTTCATCTATGAAAACGATACCACGTTCAGCTTGGGCCACATCATAGTCACATGCCTGAAGCAAACGCGTTAGAAGGCTTTCGATATCCTCGCCTACATAACCCGCCTCGGTGAGTACAGTGGCGTCAACTATAGCAAATGGCACCTTGAGCAGGCGGGCAATGGTTTTTGCAAGAAGGGTCTTGCCTGTACCGGTAGGGCCAACCATAATGATGTTTGACTTTTCAACCTCTACATCATCGTCCTTTCCTTGAGCCAAACGTTTATAATGATTATAAACCGCTACAGAAAGATACTTTTTAGCTTCATCCTGACCAATAACATACTGGTCGAGATAGTCTTTAATTTCCCTTGGAGTAGGCATCGACTTTAAATCGATGTCGGAGTTGTCGTTGTGATGCAGTTTCTGCAGATATTCCTTAGCCAGCTGAGCTGCATGCTCAGCACAGTCGTTACAAATGTTGGCGGTATATCCAGGCATCATTAGTTCCACTTCCGACTCATGCCGGCCGCAGAAACTACACACCAATTCATTTTGCTTTTTAGCCATTATCTAAATGATTATTTCTTGGAATTAATGAGAACTTCGTCGATCATACCATATTCTTTGGCTTCAGAAGCTATCATCCAGTAATCGCGGTCGCTGTCGCGCTCTACCTTTTCGAAAGGTACCCCTGAATGGTTAGATATAATCGTATAGAGTTCATCCTTAATTTTCTTTATTTCACGAGCAGTAATCTCAATATCAGAAGCCTGTCCCTGAACACCGCCAAGTGGTTGATGAATCATCACTCGTGAGTGACGAAGGCCAAATCGTTTGCCGCGCTCACCAGCTACGAGCAGAACAGCGGCCATGGAAGCTGCCATGCCAGTGCAAATTGTCGACACCTCGCTCGAAATATACTGCATAGTGTCGTAAATACCCAAACCAGCATAAACCGAGCCACCAGGGGAGTTGATATAGATAGAAATATCCTTACCTGGGTCGCTCGAGTCGAGATAAAGCAGCTGGGCTTGAATTACGTTGGCTGCATAATCGTCGATCTGTGTGCCAAGGAATATAATACGGTCCATCATCAGACGTGAGAACACATCCATCTGCGCCATATTGAGTTTACGCTCCTCTATAATAGTTGGAGAAACATAATAGTTATCGCTAATCTGTGACACATACTGGTCGAGAGCAAGGCCATTAAGTCCCAGATGCTTGACTGCATATTTTCTGAAGTCTTTATCCATATAAATCAATATTGTAAGTGTATTGTTTAGCTATTGGTTGTGCAAATATATAACAAATAAGTAAGTGATTAATGCGAAAAACGCCAATTGCTTAATTATTACCTATACAGTCCCCGTGTCAGTACGTGCCGGGACAAATGCAAATGCCTGACAAAGATAAACACGAAAATGTATTTAGCAAAATTTTATTCAATATCCCTTACCATAACAATACAGCCCACGTCGTAATATGGCGTAGGCTGCATTATATTAATTTGGAATTAATTATTTTTCAGCAAAAAGAGCTTCGAATTCCTTAGTAGTAACTTCTTTGTTGTCAAGATTTACAGCATTCTTTATTGCATCAAAAACTTTAGTCTCTACAGTACGTTCAACGAGGTTGCGACGATAATCTTCATTGTTCATCATATCGTTGGCATATCTTTCGAGAGCATCCTGTGGAACATTAGTAAGTCCATATTGAGCAAACTGCTGTGCTGCAAGAACCTTGGCTGCTTCCTTAAGGTCGGCTTCGTCAACCTTAACATCGAGCTGCTTAGCCACTTGTTCCTTTACAAGCTGCCATTTCAGACCAGGAACCATCTTTTCAAACTCTTCATCCACATTATCAGCTGTAAACTTGCTGTCTTCCTTACGAACCAGCCACTTCTTCAAGAATTCAACAGGGAGTTGAATATCGCCGGCCTGTTCTGTAAGAACTTTCTCGGCATCAACAGAGAAACGATAATTGCTGTCGTTTACCAACTGGCTTGAAATCATCTTCTTAAGGTTATCGAGATACTCCTCTTCGCTTGTAACCTTATCCTTGCCAAATACAGCATCGTAAAGTTCCTGTCCGTGTTCAGCATTCTTGAGAACGATGATTTCCTCGATTACCATTTCAAAGTCGCTCTTTACGTCAGCTTTATCCTTGTCGACGTTAAGCATAGAAGCCATTTCAGCTATATTGCCATCGCAAGTCGCCGATGGATTGAATACTACGTGGTCACCAACCTTCTTGCCCATAAACAATGCTTTCTGGTCTTCGGTGCGGAAATATTCAGGCGAAACAATTGTCTTCTCAACTTTTACGCCATCTTCTTTCACGCTGCCATCTTCGTTAAGTTCCTGCATTGAACCTTTCACGAGAGCCTTGGCATCAACTTCATCGCCAGGCACCTGCTTGCCAAAACGTTCTGCAAACTGAGCATCCTGACGAGCAACCATTTCATCGTCTACAGTTATATTATAATATGGTATATTTACCGACTTGTCAACTGTTACATTTATTTCAGGAGACAGACCAAGTTCGAAAACAAACTTGAAATCCTTATCGGCATCAAAATTGATTTCGTTAGAGTTGGCAATCAAAGGCTCGCCGAGTATTGCGACCTTATTATCTTCAATATAACCTACAAGAGCATCGTAAACATCCTTGTTTACTACTTCAACAAGCACATTCTTGCCAAAAAGTTTCTTGAGCATAGCGGTAGGAACATGACCGGGACGGAAACCTTTGATTGGGTGAGTCTGTCCGATTTTCTTAAGTTCCTGAGTCACTTTGCCTTGATAATCGCTTTCTTCAATCGATACAGTTAGAGTTGCATTAACATTGTCGATTTTGTCAAATGTTACATTCATCGTGTAAAATATATGATTTTGTTAATTTACTTAATGATTCGTGCGGCTTCGCACATTTCGAAATGCAAAATTACATTTTATAATGTCGATACACAAATTTCATGCCATTTTTTTTGTCATGTCTATAATTGTAGGCAAAAATTCGTTAAGTTTGCATTATAAACAAATGCATATGCGTAAAATAATATATTACATATCCTTTCTGCCTATATTTCTATCATTTGTTTCTTGCGGAAAGTTCGAAGTGCTGTATTTCGACATCAGCACCAAGTCGGCAGTAATGCATGTAAGCGAAACGCTTCAGATAAAGGCCGCCATATCATATTCTGGAGATGGCGACACGGAAATGTATTGGAGCAGTTCTGCCCCCGAAATTGCTGCTGTTGATTCAATGGGTGTAGTATCAGCATTACGAAACGGCACCGCAACAATAACACTAGAGTGTGCTGGTCAGACTGCCACGTGTGAGATAACAGTAGAGCCTCAGACATTCATACTTTATGCCATTGGGAGTGGCAGTTCCGGTGGTTTCTCGCTTTCCTGCAACGACGAAATCATCGCCAGTTCTTCAACCAAATCAACACCTCATAGATTACACATTGAGAAATCCGACAATTATATTGCCGGCACATATATTAAGGAGGTAACAACCCCGGGAGATGAAGAACACGAACCTACAGTTACAACTACACTTCACGCCACATATTGGAAAAACGGTTCGATGAAACAACTCGATGAGAGCGAACTCAATTCCGAGGCGTTTGCCATTACCGTGATGAACGACACAACTTATTCAGCTGGCTACATAACTGATGGAACATCATCAAAAGGAGTGATATGGAAAGCCGCTGAAGCTATTGAATTACCGCAATTTTCAGAAATCACCGACATCAAAGCCTCAGACAACATAATTCTTGCCTGCGGCAACAAGGATGAAAAAGCATTGATTTACAATAATGGAATTATCACCGAACTTGAAGGCGACAATTGTCATGCGTCACAACTTGTTATAATCGATGACGACGTTTACATTGCAGGATACACAGTACTGAATACCAAAAAGAAAGCCACCATATGGAAAGGCACAGCGGTGTCATTCATATCAGAGAGCGAATCGGAGTTCACTGCAATAGCTGAATTTGAATGTTCACCTATTGCTTGCGGAAACTCAATTGGAGATAACGCATCAAACATTTTCATATACAGCAACGGCACAATCAACGAATTAACTAATTATTCATCAAAACTATTTGCTACAGGCATTGGCTCAATCAGCAACTGTGCGGCTGCTTGTGGATACGAAATAATCGACGACGGCAATTCCACCTTATTCAATCCTTTCATTTATATCAATGGAACATTCAGCCCGCTAAACATCATGGATGCCATGCCAATTGATATGTTTACACGCTAATAAAAAAGCTGTCCGAATCCTGTTTCAAGGACCGGACAGCAATTATTAAAAAATGAATATCAACGCTCCATCGCACCAATCAAATCGTTCACATCGTTGATGCCATGACGTTTCATATAATCTGCAATGTAGTCAACCACCTTTACTGTTATGGATGGGTCAATGAAATTTGCAGTACCAAGCTGAACGGCAGTAGCACCTGCAAGAATGAATTCAATTGCATCGCGCCCATTCATAATTCCCCCCAAGCCAATAACGGGAATTTTCACCGCATTTGCAACCTGCCACACCATTCTGACAGCAATAGGACGGATACAAGCGCCAGACAGCCCACCAGTGATAGTTGACAAATACGGCTTCCGTGTCTCGGTGTTGATGGCCATACCAAGGAAAGTATTTGTAAGTGAAACTGAATCAGCACCTTCAGCCTCAACAGCCAAAGCGATATCGGCAATTGAGGTCACATTTGGCGAAAGTTTCACTATCATCGTCTTATTATAGGCTTTGCGACATGCCTTCACAACCGATGCTGCTCCCGAACATGTAGTTCCGAATGCCATACCACCCTGCTTTACATTGGGGCACGAAATATTGAGTTCAATTGCCGGAATACGCTCGAGGTCGTTGAGTTTTTCGCACACCTTTACATAATCGTCGACACTGGCTCCCGATACATTTACCACAATATTTGTGTCGTAATCCTTTATTTCGGGATATATATGCTCAATGAAATAATCTATACCTTTGTTTTGAAGGCCTACTGCGTTAAGCATACCAGAAGGCGTTTCCACCATACGTGGATACGGATTGCCTTCGCGATGATTCAACGTAGTTCCTTTAATGATGAATCCACCCAGACGGTTCAAATCGATGAAATCAGCAAACTCACTGCCATAGCCAAAAGTGCCTGAGGCTGTCATCACTGGGTTCTTAAGACACATCTGCCCTATTTTAACACTATAATTTACCATTTCAATCTATTTATATTAAACACCGGACCATCTTTACATACACACACATTCCCTTTATCAGCTGTATCCTCCACACAACACAGACAGGCTCCTAAGCCGCAAGCCATTACATTTTCGAGACTTACTTCGCAAGTGATGCCTCTATCACGTGCAATTGCTGCCACACCTTTCATCATAGGAAGGGGGCCACAACATGATATATGGGATATTTCCGACGATTCAAGAATTGAATTCTTTGTTATCAAGCCTTTCTCTCCCATCGAGCCGTCATCGGTCGAAACATACACTTTAGCAACTTTTCGGAACTCGTCGAGCAGCAACAAATCATTTTTGGTTTTTGCTGCAAGCAAAAAAGCTATATTAAATCCTTCCGCTCTAAGAAATTTGCCAAAATAAAGCAATGGCGCAACACCTACACCACCGCCAACGAGCAAAGTCAAACGCTCCTTGTCAGTAGGGCGGGAATAGCCATTGCCCAACGGCAACATAAGGTTGACAACAGAGTTCACCGGCAGATTGATTAAATGGCGTGTACCCTCACCAGCATTTCTAATCAAAAGCCACAACAATCCGCCATCAACATTACACACCGATATCGGCCGACGCAAGAAAGTTGACTTAGAATCAGGCACTTCAATTTCAACGAACTGGCCACCATCAAGCTGCGGCATTGTGCCATAAACAACACATAACTTCAGAAGCCCATAATTGCTGTTGATGCGCACATTCTCAACAACACGGAAATCCAACAGACATTTTTTCATCATATTGCGTTCTGATTATTCGAAAGAAAGTAATATTAAGAAATTCTACTATCACAATGGCGTTTTAGACATGTGATAATCCAATTTTTTTGTAAATTTGCAAAAACTTATTCGACTATACAAATTTTTATGTCCGATTCAGAACTACTACACCGATTAGAAGGTATCGATGCCAGATTTCAAGAAGTATCAACACTAATTACCGACCCCGACGTAATAGCCGACATGAAGCGCTACGTCAAGCTCAGCAAGGAATACAAGGACTTGGAAAGGCTTGTTGCAACCACAAACCGATACCGTAAAATGCTCAAGGATATCGACGATGCCAAAGAAGTGCTCGAGACTGAATCTGACGAAGAACTACGCGAACTTGCAAAAGAAGATATTGAGGCCAATACATCAAAATTGGCGGAAACTGAAGAGGAAATCAAATTGTTGCTTATTCCTGAAGATCCCGAAGACGACAGAAATGCCGTTGTCGAAATACGCGGAGGCACAGGAGGTGATGAAGCTGCAATATTTGCCGGCGACCTTTTCAGAATGTACACCAAATATTGCGAGATGAAAGGATGGCACACTGAAGTGTCGAGTTTCAGCGAAGGAGCTTCAGGCGGTTACAAGGAAATAATATTCACTGTAACAGGTGAAAAAGTTTACGGCACTCTTAAATACGAATCGGGGGTGCATCGAGTGCAGCGCGTTCCGGCTACTGAGACCCAGGGACGAGTGCACACTTCAGCCGCATCGGTAGCAGTTTTGCCAGAAGCAGAACCTTTCGATGTGGAAATCAATGAAGGTGAAATTAAATGGGATACTTTCCGTAGCGGCGGTGCCGGTGGACAGAACGTAAACAAGGTTGAGTCGGGTGTCCGCTTGCGTTATATGTGGAAAAACCCTAACACTGGTGTCACCGAAGAGATACTTATTGAGTGTACCGAAACCCGCGACCAGCCAAAGAACAAGGAACGCGCACTGTCGCGACTTAGAACATTCATCTACGACAAAGAACACCAGAAGTATATCGATGATATAGCATCGAGAAGAAAAACCATGGTATCGACTGGCGACCGCTCGGCTAAAATCCGCACTTACAACTATCCACAGGGCCGAATCACCGATCACCGCATCAATTATACTATTTACAACCTGTCAGCATTCATGGATGGTGACATACAAGACTGTATCGACCATCTGATTGTTGCCGAAAATGCCGAAAAACTTAAAGAAAGCGAATTATAATATGGACAAGAAATCATTGGTAAGCCAAATCAAGGCCAAACGTTCATTTTTGTGTGTCGGGCTCGACCCCGACTGCAGCAAGATGCCCGAATCGCTCAAAGGCAACCTGCTTGAATTCAACAAACGGATAATCGATGCCACAGCACAATATGCAGTGGCATTCAAGCCCAATTTGGCATTCTACGAATGTCTGGGCGTTGGAGGATACAAGGCATTCGAGGATACTGTTAAATACATCAAGGAAAAATATCCCGAAATTTTCATAATTGCCGACGCCAAGCGTGGCGATATAGGCAACACATCGAAAATGTATGCCAAAAGTTTCTTTGAGACACTCGATATCGATGCTGTTACCGTAGCTCCATACATGGGCGAAGACAGCGTCACTCCATTCCTTTCATATGAAGGCAAATGGGTAGTCCTCCTTTGCCTCACATCAAACAAAGGCTCGCACGACTTCCAGTTGACAACCGACCCTGAAGGCACACGTCTGTTCGAGAAAGTGCTTATTCGCTCGAAGCTGTGGGGCAATGAGGACAACATGATGTACGTCGTAGGTGCTACCCAAGGTAAATTGTTTGAGGACATCCGTAAAATCGCACCCGACAACTTCCTGCTGGTTCCCGGAGTAGGCGCACAAGGTGGAAGCCTTGAAGAGGTGGCAAAATATGGTATGAACTCTGATTGCGGATTGCTCGTAAATTCATCGCGAGGAATTATCCATGCATCGAATGCCGACGATTTCGATACAGTTGCAGCAACTAAAGCCAAAGAACTGCAACTTCAAATGGAAAAACTTCTTATTGAGCATAATATTCTTTAATATTTGTGATTGAAGAACTTTTTTATAAATTTGTAGTCAAAACAGAATTATTATCAACTCTTTAAATAACAATAACATGCAAACAATTGATAACTTCAATTTTGCCGGAAAGAAAGCGATAGTACGTGTCGATTTCAATGTTCCGTTGGATGAAAATGGTAAAATCACCGACGATACCCGTATCCGCGGTGCACTCCCAACATTAAAAAAGATTCTTGCCGATGGCGGTAGCCTTATTGTCATGTCGCACATGGGCAAGCCGAAAGGCAAAGTAAATGCAAAATTCTCTCTTGCCCAGATTAAGGACGCAGTTGCAGCTGCTCTTGGTGTAGCCGTTGAGTTTGCGCCTGACTGTGCAAAGGCAGCCGACAAAGCTGCAGCCTTGAAGCCCGGTGAAGTCCTCTTGCTCGAAAACCTCCGTTTCTACCCAGAAGAAGAAGGCAAGCCAGTTGGCATTGAGAAAGACGACCCTGCATACGATGCAGCCAAGAAGGAAATGAAAGCTCGTCAGAAAGAATTTGCAAAGACACTTGCAAGCTATGCTGACTGCTACGTTAACGATGCATTCGGTACTGCCCACCGCAAACACGCTTCTACAGCAGTAATCGCCGATTATTTCGATGCTGACAACAAGATGCTTGGCTACCTTATGGAAAAAGAAGTAAAGGCAGTTGACAATGTACTCAGCGACATTAAGCGTCCGTTCACTGCTATTATGGGTGGTTCTAAGGTTTCTACCAAAATCGGTATTATCGAAAACCTTATGGACAAGGTCGACAACCTGATTCTTTGCGGTGGCATGACTTACACATTTGCAAAGGCTCAAGGCGGTAATGTAGGTTGCTCAATCTGCGAAAACGACAAGCTCGACCTCGCTCTCGATATCATAAAGAAAGCTCAGGAAAAAGGTGTTAACTTGGTTCTTGGCACCGACTGCGTGGCCGCCGATGCATTCAGCAACGACGCAAACACCCAGGTCGTTCCTGCCAACAACATCCCTGAAGGTTGGGAAGGTCTCGACGCTGGTCCAGAGACTCGAAAGCTCTTTGCCGAAGCAATCAAGGGCGCAAAGACTATCCTCTGGAACGGTCCTGCAGGCGTATTTGAATTCGACAACTTTACAGCTGGCTCTCGTGCCATTGCCGATGCAATTGTTGAAGCTACAGCCAACGGCGCATTCTCACTTGTAGGTGGTGGTGACTCTGTAGCTTGTGTTAACAAATTCGGTGTGGCCGACAAGGTATCATACGTTTCGACTGGTGGTGGTGCGCTCCTCGAGGCTATCGAAGGCAAAGTGCTTCCAGGCATTGCAGCCATTAAGGGTGAATAATCACATTAACTTAATATTAAGGCTGGAGATTCACTTCTTCAGCCTTTTTATATTTATTATATGTCGTAAATATATTTCGATTCAAAAAAATTGTTATATTTGCACGGCTAAAAAGCCGTGAAGCACTTTAATAATACCAAATGAAATTACCTTATTATCGTGTTGGCACAAAACCGAACATTACATAAGTTACAATAAATTTATTTACACAAGTTATGGCACAAGAAAAAGAAAAACTGTTCGACCAATTCCCGCCCATTTCAAAAGAGGAATGGAAGGCGAAAGTTGAAGCCGACTTGAAAGGCGCAGATTTTCAGAAAAAATTGGTTTGGCGGACTAATGAAGGTTTTAATGTCCAGCCAATGTATATGGCCGATGATATTAAAGACTTGAAAACCACCGATTCATTACCAGGTGAATTCCCCTACGTTCGTGGCACAAAGACAAACAACGATTGGCACACTCGCCAAGAAATTTGTGCAGAAGATTTAGCTGCTGCTAATGAGAAAGCCAAAGAAGTTCTCAACAAAGGTGTTGACTCGCTCGGCTTCCATCTTCATAAAGCACTGAACGCCGACGAAATCGCCGTTCTCCTTAACGAAATTTACCTCGATGCTGTTGAAGTGAATTTCGTTTGTTGTCCTTCTACATCTGTTGAAACAGCTAAGGCATTGGTTGAATATCTCACCAAGAACAACTGTCTCGACAAATTCAACGGCTCATTGAACTTCAATCCTTTCAAGCGTCTGCTCAACAAGGGTGTTGATTTCGAAGCTTGCCCGGTTGAAACCGCAAAGCAATTGATTGAAATCGTTGCTCCTGTAAAGAACATTCGTGTTATCGCCGTTGATTCATATCTCCTCAATAATGCCGGCGCTTATATCTACCAGGAACTTGGCTGCGCACTGGCATGGGGTAACCAATGGTTGGAAATGCTCACCGATGCTGGTGTTGATGTTGATACTGCTGCTCGTCAGATTAAGTTCAATATGGGCGTTTCCAGCAACTACTTCATGGAAATCGCTAAATTCAGAGCTGCTCGTATGCTTTGGGCTCAGATTGTAAAGAAATACGAACCAAAATGCGACTGCTCATGCAAAATGCGTATCCACGCCAATACTACAGAATACAACCAAACTGTATACGATGCATACGTAAACCTGCTTCGCTCTACAACCGAATCAATGTCGGCTGTAATCGGTGGTGTTGATTCCATGACAACAACCCCATTCGACAAGGCTTACAAAACTCCTGACGATTTCTCAGAACGTCTTGCTCGCAATCAGCAGGCACTGCTTCGCGAAGAGTCACACCTCAACAAGGTTGTTGACCCCGCAGGTGGTTCTTACTACGTTGAAACCCTTACTGTAGCAATCGCAGAACAGGCTTGGAAGACTTTCCTCGAAATCGAAGACAAGGGTGGCTTCTACGCCGAACTCAAAGCCGGCAAGATTCAAGAAGCAGTCAACGCTTCAAACGAAAAGCGTCATGCCGACGTTTCGCGTCGCAAGGAAATCCTCCTTGGCACTAACCAATATCCTAACATCAACGAATTCGCTGCCGAAAAGGTAACTGAGAACAACTGCAAATCTTGCTGCTGCTCGGCCAACGCTGAAAATGCAGTTACAAAACTTAACTACAACCGCGCCGCCTCTGATTTCGAAGCTCTTCGCCTTGAAACCGAAAAATCAGGCAAACGTCCGAAAGTGTTCATGCTCACTATCGGCAACCTGGCTATGCGTTTGGCTCGCTCACAATTCTCTGGTAACTTCTTCGGATGCGCAGGATATCAGATTATCGACAACAACGGGTTCAAGACAGTGGAAGAAGGTGTTAATGCTGCATTCGAGCAGAATGCCGATGTAATCGTTCTCTGCTCAAGCGACGATGAATATGCAACATACGCACCTGAAGCATTCAAACTCATCAACGGCAAGGCCGAATTTGTTGTTGCCGGAGCGCCTGCTTGCACCGAAGCTCTCCAAGCTGAAGGCATCACAGAGTTTATCCACGTAAGAAGCAACGTCCTCGACACACTCAAGGCGTTCAATGCAAAACTTTTAAACAAATAATGAGATGAAACCCAATTTTAAAGATATAAATATTACTGCTGACGCGTTCAACGTAAAACACGCAGCAATCGAAGAGGGTGAATTGTGGAAAACTCCAGAACTCATACCTGTTAAGCCAATTTATACTAAAAGCGACCTCGAAGGTCTGGAGCACCTCAATTATGTAGCTGGTCTGCCTCCGTTCCTCCGTGGCCCTTATAGTGGCATGTATGCCATCCGTCCTTGGACCATTCGTCAGTATGCCGGTTTCTCAACTGCAGCAGAATCGAATGCTTTCTATCGCAGAAATCTTGCATCAGGACAGAAAGGTCTGTCAGTGGCATTCGACTTGGCTACACACCGCGGCTATGATGCTGACCATCCACGCGTGGTTGGCGACGTAGGTAAAGCTGGCGTTTCTATCTGCTCGCTCGAAGACATGAAGGTTCTGTTCGATGGCATTCCGTTGAACAAGATGTCGGTGTCGATGACAATGAACGGTGCAGTTCTTCCTGTGCTCGCATTCTACATCAATGCAGGTCTTGAACAAGGCGCAAAGCTCGAGGAAATGGCTGGTACTATCCAGAACGACATCCTTAAGGAATTCATGGTGCGCAACACATACATTTACCCACCGGAGTTCTCAATGAAGATTATAGCCGACATCTTCGAATATACTTCGCAGAATATGCCTAAGTTTAACTCAATCTCAATTTCAGGCTATCACATGCAGGAAGCCGGTGCAACTGCCGACATCGAATTGGCATACACCCTCTCCGATGGTCTCGAATATCTGAGAGCTGGTGTAAACGCAGGCATGGATATCGACTCGTTCGCTCCACGTCTGTCGTTCTTCTGGGCTATAGGCATGAACTTCTTCATGGAAATAGCAAAGATGCGTGCAGCTCGTATGCTTTGGGCCAAGATTGTTAAGCAATTCAATCCTAAGAACCCGAAGTCGCTTGCTCTGCGTACTCACTGCCAGACATCAGGATGGTCACTTACTGAACAAGACCCATTCAACAACGTTGGTCGTACTTGTATCGAGGCCATGGGCGCCGCTCTGGGCCACACCCAGTCGCTCCACACCAATGCACTTGACGAAGCTATTGCTCTTCCTACCGACTTCTCGGCACGTATTGCACGTAATACCCAGATTTACATCCAGGAAGAAACATACATCTGCAAGGAAATCGACCCATGGGCCGGTTCTTACTATGTAGAAGCTCTTACCAACGAAATTGCACAACGCGCCTGGGAACACATCCAGGAAATTGAGAAACTCGGCGGCATGGCAAAAGCTATCGAAACCGGTATTCCGAAGATGCGTATTGAAGAGGCATCGGCCCGTACTCAGGCTCGCATTGACTCTGGCGCTCAGACTATCGTTGGTATCAACAAATATCGTCTCGACCACGAAGACCCAATCGATATTCTCGAAGTCGACAACACAGAAGTTCGCAAATCGCAGGTTGAACGTCTCGAAGACCTCAAGGCTCACCGCGACAACGAACAAGTTAAGAAGGATCTCGAAGCAATCACTGAATGTGTTCGCACAAAGAAGGGCAACCTCCTGGCTCTCGCAGTAACCGCTGCTGGCCACCGCGCTACTCTTGGCGAAATATCCGATGCTTGCGAGGCCGTTGTTGGTAGATATAAAGCAGTAATCAGAACTATTTCAGGCGTGTACTCAGCAGAAACTAAGAACGATGCCGACTTTATCAAGGCTCGTAAAATGACAGAAGAATTCGCAAAACGCGAAGGTCGTCAACCTCGTATCATGATTGCCAAGATGGGACAGGACGGTCACGACCGCGGTGCCAAGGTTGTAGCTACAGGCTATGCCGACTGTGGTTTCGACGTCGATATGGGTCCTCTCTTCCAGACTCCGGCAGAGGCTGCCCGTCAGGCCGTAGAAAACGACGTTCACATTCTCGGTGTATCTTCGTTGGCTGCAGGTCATAAGACCCTCATCCCTCAGGTTATCGACGAGCTAAAGAAACTTGGCCGTGAGGACATTATCGTAACTGCCGGTGGCGTTATCCCAGTTCAGGACTACGACTTCCTCTACAAAGCTGGCGTAGCTGCCATCTTCGGTCCAGGTACACGTATCCCCTACTCTGCTATCAAGATGATGGAGATTCTCAACAGCGCTGAATAACATATTTGTTCAGCACTTATATATAGCGAGCGGTATTATAGCCGCTCGCTTTTTTTATATCAAATAATTCAGTAATTTTGTCAGAACTAAAATCGTTGCCAATGATTGACAAAGCCACAGTTGACCAGATTCTTGACGCCGCCGATATCGTCGACGTGGTATCCGACTTTGTCAACCTTAAACGACGCGGGGCTAACTATGTTGGCCTATGCCCATTCCATAACGACAAGACTCCATCGTTCTACGTTTCAAAATCCAAAGGTATTTGTAAATGCTTCAGTTGCGGCAAAGGCGGCAGCGCTGTAAACTTTATAATGGAGCACGAACAAATGTCGTACTACGAAGCACTTAAATATCTTGCCAACAAATACCATATCGAAGTTAAGGAACGTGAGCTAACCGACGAAGAACGTGAAGCACAAACTGAACGCGAGTCGATGCTTAATGCAAATGATTTTGCATTGAAGCATTTCTCAAAAAATCTTCTTGAAACTACTGAAGGCCAAGAGATTGGTCTCTCATATTTCCGCGAACGTGGTGTGTCGGACAAATCAATAAAGGACTATTACTTAGGCTATTCGCTCGAAAGCAAGGACGCACTTTATAGGGCAGCCACCGAGGCTGGTATAAGCGACAAGATGCTGTTTGAAACCGGGTTGTGTTCGAAAAGCAACTATGGAGCTGGCGGATACGACAGGTTCAAGGGGAGAGTAATGTTTCCCGTACACAACATTGCCGGCAAGGTAATAGCATTCGGAGGTCGTACACTTAAGCACGATCCTGCAAAATACGTAAACTCGCCCGAATCGCTGATTTATAAAAAAAGCAATGAGCTATATGGCCTTTTTCAAGCTAAGCAAGCAATTGTAAAAGCCAAGAAGTGCTTCCTCGTAGAAGGATACATGGATGTAATTTCCATGCATCAATCGGGAATCGAAAATGTTGTTGCATCGTCAGGAACATCACTAACTGATGGACAAATTCGATTGCTGCACCGATTCACCGGCGACGTGACAATTCTATACGACGGCGATGCTGCCGGCATCAAGGCAGCACTTCGAGGAATAGATATGCTACTTGCCGAAGGCATCAATATAAAAGTGCTTTTGCTTCCGCCTGGAGAAGACCCTGACAGTTTTGCAAAAAGCCACACGTCATCGGAAGTGCTGAAATACATCAGCGACAACGAAGAGGATTTCATAAAATTCAAAACCCGAATACTGCTTGAAGGAGCGGCCAACGACCCCATTAAAAAATCGGAGGTAATCAGCGACATCGTTAAGTCGATTGCTGTTATTCCCTCGCAAATTACTCAAGCAATCTATGTAAAGCAGTGCAGCCAAATGCTCGATATCGACGAACGCATCATTGCCAAAGAGATTGCAAAAGCAATGAACGAAAACGCTAAGCGAGCATTACAGCAAAAAGAGCAGCAACAACGCCAAGCAGAGAAAGAAAGATACAGCGACAATCCGCCCATTACTGTTAATGAAAACTCTACCCCATCCTCCGAACAGATTGTTCAAGAGAATCTAAAAAAATCGGGGCTTCAGAAATACGAAAGCGAAGTCATAAGGCTTATCGTTCGCTACGGAATGCTGTCGTTTTGCAGTGCAGTTAACGACACAAACATTTCAAGCGACATAACTGTAGTTGAATACATCAACTCAGAGATTAATCGCGATGTCATTGAATTTACCAACTCCAACTATCTTCACTTATACAAGATAGCGGTAGAAAATGTAGTGAACTTCAAGAATTCAATTCTCGAAAAAGAGAATGAATTTGAGGCCGAGCGTCAAAGGCTTCATGAAGATGGGATTGATGAAATACGCAAGTCGGCTGTAAATATCGATGACATCCGCACTCAAGAGCAGATGCTCGATGCCAAAGTGAACGAAATCATTGAAGGAAAACGATTGGAGTACCGAATGGGTTATCTTTCTAGCATACTTTGTTCACACGAAGATAATTCTGTGCGAGCCATTGCCAACGATATGATTAGCGAACGTTACCAAATAAGCAAGATTTACAAGAAAAACGGTGAAGTCGTTCCTGAGTATGCCCGAATTAAGGAACTAATTCCGTTGGCAATAAACAATTGGAAAAACGGTATTATCACCGAAGAAATCCATAAAATAAACGAACATCTAAAGACTGTTACCGACATCGACGAGATGAAACAGCTTTTAGAGCAGTTGCAAACACTGAACACCTACAAACTTCAATTTGCCACAGTGTTGGGCGACCGTGTAATACTACCTAAAAACTAATATTCCTTAACCGGATATTTATTGCAGATTATTTACTATTTTTGTAAAGTCGACCAAAATGGTATCGGCGGCACAATCGAATTCAACTAAACAGACATATTGCAATGAAGTTTAAGTTACTGTTTGTTCTTTTCTTATTATCAAGTTACTGCTTTGCCGACACGCTGTCTGATCTGCCTATCCAGACAATTGCCGGTAATCAATATTATGTTTATGTAGTAGGCAAAAAAGAAACCATTTACGGAATCTGCAAGAAACTGAACATCTCAAAAGATGAAATCACCAAAGTAAATCCGAAAGTTGCCGACGGCATAAAACAAGGTGAAAAGATATACATTCCTGTAGTTAAAAACGATAATGTGGCAGCAGAAGCCGCAGCTACAGAGATTCCTGAAGAATTTCACCATATAGTAAAAAAAGGAGAAACACTCTACGGCTTGTCGAGAATGTACAATATAAGCCAGGAAGAAATTATCCGTCGTAATCCTTCAACCGAACAAGGGCTTAAAGCTGGCCAATCGATTGTGATTCCGCAAAACAGAGAAGAGAGCATAACCGACGTTAACACAGCAAACAACTCGTCGCTGCTATTTCACACAATTAAATCAGGCGATACCCTCTTTAATGTGGCCAAGCGATACAACACAACTATCGAAAACATCCTCATGCTCAATCCAGGAGTATCGCCCACCAACTTTAAAATTGGCGATGTAGTCAGAATCAAACCCGACACTAAAGTTGATGATACCGACAAAACCGATGAGCACCCTCAATTCATATCACATACCGTAAAGAAAGGCGAGGATATATACGACATTGCCAACCAATACAATGTTTCGGCCGACGAAATAATGAACGCCAATCCGAATGTTGGCAAAATCAAGAAGAATACCATCTTAACTGTGCCAATTATTCCTCAGCAACCCGAAATACCAACCGATGCTGAGCCTGTTTTGAGCGAAATAACTGAAATCTACGATTCTATACAGGCAAATTCGCTCTCCGACACCATAAACATTGCACTGATGCTTCCGTTCAAGCTCGACGAAAGCACACCGAGCAAACAGGCTACTCTATATACTGAATACTACAAAGGATTCCTAATTGCAGTTGACTCTGTTATGAAAGAATCCGACAAACATATCAACATCTATGCCTACGATACCGGCAACTCACTTGAAAATGTGAAGAAAATTCTTGCTGACACTGTCATGAACAGCATGGACATAATTTTCGGGCCCGACGACATTAACCAGATGGAAACAATCTGTTCGTTCGCAAGGACAAAGGACATAGCAGTGGTTAACTCATTCATTGTGAAAAATGGGTTCTACGATAGTTACGAGAACTTCTACCAGATTAACATTCCTCACTCGTATATGTACGACAATGTATACGAAGAGTTTACTCGATTGTTCAACGATCGACGCACCATATTCATTTCACTTAAAGGAACTGAGGAAAAGGACATAATCATGGGGCTGAAACGACAACTCAACGAAAAAGGTATCGTTTACTCCGAATATACAATTGACGAGAACCTGCAACCTGAGCTGCTCGATTCAATAACATCTACTGCCGAAAAATATGTGATTGTCCCAACAAGCAGTTCACGCACAATGCTCACACGCATCACTGTTGCTTATAAACGCATAAAGGAGAACCGACAGGACCTCGACATGTCGATATTTGGATATCCAGAATGGGTGACTTATTTAAAGGATTATCGCGATTTCTTCAAGAGCTCCGACACATACGTCTACAGCCGCTTCTTTGTTGATACCGAAGCCGACAATTATCTCGACTTCCTTCACAAATATGTTGGTTGGTACGGTGAAGATATGACAAATGCCGTACCAAAGTTTGGTGTGCTTGGATTCGATATGGGTTATTGCTTCCTCAAACAAATGACAACTACCGGCATCAAGCAACCCTTCAAGTACAAAGGAATTCAGACAGAAATCAACTTTGTAAGAGTTAGCAATTGGGGCGGATTCATAAATAATGCAGTGTCGATGATTCATTTCACTCCGGCCTACATAACACTGATTGAGAAATGAGACTGATTTCGCTTATAGCTATCCTTTGCATTGGAACTTTCGCTTCACTTAACGCTCAGCGTACTGTAGAGCCACATTTTTATGTTGGCGGTAAAGGCGGCGTAAGTTTGGCTCGAACCAATTTTTCGCCATCGGTACCACAATCGTTTGCAATCGGCAAAACTGCAGGTGTAACATTCAGGTATTGTGAAGAAAATCATTTCGGTGTTATATGTGAACTTAATTTCATTGAACGCGGATGGAAAGAGACTTTTGAGGATACTCCTCACCAATATAGCCGGAAACTCACCTATATTCAGTTGCCAATGCTCACACACATCTTCTTTGGAAGCAAAAAGGCTAAAGGGTTCTTCAATTTAGGGCCGGAAATATGTGTGTTGATTGGCGACAGCCACACCACGAATTTCGATGTTAACAACGTTGAAGGTGATAATACATTCCCATCGACACATCGCTCTGAACAGTATATCATCCCCGATACTAAAAAATTCGATTACGGAATAAGTGCCGGTCTCGGATTTGAACTGGTAATGAAAAGCCGTCATTCCATACTCATGGAAGGTCGTTTCTATTACGGATTAGGCAATGTTTTTCCCGACCATAAGACCGACTATTTCTCGGCCTCGTCGTCAATGACAATTTCAGTTAGCCTCGGATATATGTTCCGGCTTAAATAAATCTATCGAGTATACATTATTTTAAGAACCAATTCCTTGAGAAGTTGGTATTCATTGCGTCGTGAACCTATCCCCTTGCTTTTTCGGTCGAAATCACGAAGATAACCTATAGCCATAAAGCAGGCGGCCGGAGTATAATAACGCGAGGCCTGAATAAACTTTTTCAATCTGAACGGAGAGGTAGTGTTTATTGCCTGCATTAATTTTTCTTCCGAGCGGTCCTTACTTGTAAGAACAAGAAGCAACGAG
Organism: Muribaculaceae bacterium; assembly: GCA_016292745.1. GTDB lineage: Bacteria > Bacteroidota > Bacteroidia > Bacteroidales > Muribaculaceae > SFRY01. Next base: position 161,618 of record JAEDFO010000001.1, read on the forward strand.
GAGAAAAAACTGAAAAGAATTGCAGTGGTCAGTATAGTTGGATTGTTTTTCGGGTTTTTCTCAAAGAAATTGATTATCGACAAGGCTTTCTTCACATCTCTCACCTCGAAGGCACTCTGAAGCTCGTAGTTATTGAAATCCTTGCTTATACCGATGTTGCGTTCAATCACCTCGGGAGTTATTTCAGAATTTTTAGGCAGAATTATCGATAATTTGTCAAGCTCACTGTAAATACGGGCCACATCAGTTCCAATAAAGTCTCCAAGCATCGAAACACTCTTGTCGGCTATCTTCAACCCCAAACCGTTAACATATTCTTGAATCACTTTTGCCACATCACGGTCGCTAAGCGGCTTCGATTCGAAATAAATGACATCAGACGAAGCTTTGGCAACCTTAGCCAGCTCTGCGCCTTTGATTTTCTCAGATTTATAACAAACAACCAGAATAGTACTTTTCAGTGGATGGGTAATATAATGCTGGAGTAATTCAAAATCTTTCTCCTTGATGAGCTGAGCCTCCTTTACCACAACAACCTGACGTTGTGCCATTACCGGGAATCGCTTACATGCATTAATCACCATACGCATATCTGCGTCAAGGCCATAGAATACCGAAAGATTGAAACCCTGCTCATCTTTTGTCAATGCAAGGTCGACAATCATGTCGGAAAGCGTATCGATATAGTACGACTCCATTCCATAAAACAAATATATGGGGGCAAACGTACCACCTTTAATTTCTGAGGCCAATGCCGAATATGTATATTGTAATTTCTTTGCCATGTTGATGCAAATCATTATATTTGTTATGTATCTTCATTAGAGATACAAATGGTAATACAAATATAATAAATGTTGGTCGAACTAAACTTACCACAACACGATTTTAAGATAAAAAAGGAAGCTGGACGACTGTATATCTTCGACCAGTTGCGCAATAAATATGTCGCGCTTACACCCGAGGAATGGGTACGACAGAATTTCGTATCATATCTAATAATTCATAAGGGTTATCCCAGAGGGCTTATGGGGAATGAAGTGCCATTGATTCAGAATGGTATTAAGCGCCGTTGCGATACACTGATTGCCGACAATAGCGGCAAGCCAATTGCAATAGTGGAATATAAAGCCCCAAGCATCGAAATCGGCCAAAACACTTTTAACCAGATAGTCCGTTACAATTCCGTTTTCCGTGTAAAGTACCTACTGGTGTCAAACGGCATCAATCACTACTGTTGCCGTATCGACTACGAAAACAATAGTTATTCATTCTTGGATGACATTCCTGAATACATAAATTTATAGTTTTTATAAGTCATATATTAGCTCAATAATAACTACCTTTGTGGAAATTTAGGTTAAGGAATTGGAAGAATACTTATCACAACTGAATGAGCAACAACGAAAGGCCGTCGAGTATATCGACGGGCCATCGCTTGTTATATCCGGAGCAGGAGCAGGAAAGACGCGTGTACTCACATACAAAATCGTTCATCTGCTTAACAATGGATTTGATGCACATCGAATTCTTGCCCTCACCTTCACAAACAAGGCTGCTCGTGAGATGAAAGAGCGAATTGCCAAGCTCACCGGTCCGGAAGTGTCGTCGAAGCTATGGATGGGGACGTTCCACTCCATTTTCCTAAGGATATTGCGAACAAACTCAGAAGCCATTGGCTTCAAATCATCATTCACAATTTACGATACTGCCGACAGCAAGGCACTGATTAAAACCATTATCAAAGAGCTGGGACTCGATGATAAGGACTACAAAGCAAGCAGCGTGCTGTCTCAGATATCAAACGCAAAGAATGCTTTGATATCGCCAATGAAATACGCAAGCAATCCGCAACTTCTCAAAGCCGACAAGGATTGCAAGCGCCCGCTGATTTACCAGATATATAGCGAATACTGGAAGCGTTGTAAAGTGGCAAACGCAATGGATTTCGACGACATCCTATACTATACTAATGTATTGCTTCGCGATTTCCCTGATGTGCTGCAAAAATACCAGGATTTCTTCCAATATATACTGGTAGATGAGTATCAGGACACAAATTTTGCACAACATATAATCATCGCTCAGCTTTGCCGTAAAAACCGTAAGCTATGCGTTGTTGGCGATGATGCACAGAGCATATACTCATTCCGTGGCGCAAACATCAAGAACATACTTACACTCGATAGCCAATTTCCCGACTTGAAGATATTCAAACTTGAACAAAACTACCGTTCAACTCAAAATATCATCAATGCTGCCAACACATTAATTTGCAAGAACACCCAACAGATACCAAAGCAGATATTCTCGACAAACAAGGAAGGAAGCAAAATCGAGGTAATCCAGTCATACACCGGCTACGAAGAAAGCTATGTGATTGCCAACAAAATAGTAGAGCTGAAAAAACGAGAGTCGGACACCTACGACGACTTTGCTGTTCTTTATCGCACAAATGCTCAATCACGCGTCATCGAAGAGGCTCTGCGTAAGCGAAGCATACCATATCGAATATACGGAGGGCTATCGTTCTACCAGCGGAAAGAGGTAAAGGACGTGATTTCCTATTTCCGGCTTACCGTGAATCCTGATGACGATGAGGCTCTGCGGCGAGTAATCAACTACCCGCCACGAGGAATTGGCGAAGGAACTCTCAAGAAACTGCAACAGAGCGCAACCGAACAAGATTGCAGTCTGTGGGAAGCAATCTCGAAAGAAAAACTTCCAAAAGCAAACCTAAACAAGGGCATTGCTACAAAAGTTGAAATGTTCCGTTCACTCATAAGCACTTTCATTGAGCAGAACAACAAATCGACCAATGCATACGAGATGGCACAAACGATAATCGGCCGAGCCAATCTGTTATCGGTATTAATGTCGGACAATACTCCTGAAAACATAAGCAAACAGGAAAACATAAAGGAATTGCTTTCTGGAGCCAACGAATTTGTGGCTACAAGAATGGAAGAAGGGAACGACAACCTTACTCTGACTCACTTCCTGTCGGAAATATCTTTGGCTACCGACCAAGACAGCGATTCAGAATCAGATGATGGAGCACGTGTTACTCTAATGACTGTGCACGCAGCAAAAGGTCTTGAATTTGACAATGTGATTATCTGTGGATTGGAAGAGGAGTTATTTCCATCATTTATGAGTAGCGATTCGCTTGCCGGCATTGAAGAAGAACGACGATTGATGTATGTGGCAATCACAAGGGCAAAAACAAATTGCGTAATTACATACGCCAACACTCGATTCATCAATGGGCAAACCAAGATATGCAACCCAAGTCGATTCATCAAAGACATCGACAGCCGTTATCTTCGAATGTCGCAAACATCATCGCCAACCGATTCTCATTCCGATTATTTTGAACGGAATCTCAACAGTTGGCGGGAACCGTCATACCAAACAGCGCCAAAGCCTTCGCTTCGCGATAGCTTAATGGCTGCCACTGAGCAAAAAAAATCGGCCGTAGCTACTACAGCTGCAACTTCATCATTCACATCTCACACTGCCGATGAATTACATAACGGACAAAACATATGCCATTCACGGTTTGGTGACGGGACTATCATTTCAATCGACACTTCTACAAGTGACCACAAAATAACAGTCAGGTTTAGTAATTGCGGAGAAAAAGTGTTATTACTTAAGTTTGCACGCTTTGCATTGAAATAATATCGACGATGGACAAATTGAAATCACCATATTATATTGTATATGAGGATAAGATTAGAAATAATCTTAAGTTGATAAAAGAGGTATCGGCTCGGTCGGGTGCCGAAATTATTATGGCGTTTAAGGCAAACGCATTGTGGAAGACATTCCATATTTTCCGAGAATTCGGCGTTAAATCCACCGCCAGCTCTTTAAACGAGATGATGCTGGCCAATGATGAGCTCCATTCATTGGCTCACACTTATTGCCCAGCATACACTGACGGAACCATCGACAAGTATATCGAAGGAAGTAGTCACATTACTTTCAATTCGTTGCATCAATTCAACCGGTTTTATAGCCGTGTAAATCAATACAACCTAAGTGGCAATCATACTGTGTCTTGTGGATTGAGAATCAACCCTGAGGTATCAGTCGTTGACACCGATATTTACAACCCCTGCATCAAAGGTTCGCGTTTTGGAGTTATAATTGATGAGATGCCAGAAACACTGCCTGATGGCATCGAAGGCTTCCATTTCCACGCACTTTGCGAATCGACGTCCTACGATTTGGAGAAAGTGCTTGAAGCTGTGGAATCGAAGTTCGGGAAATATCTCGATTCGCTTAAATGGATAAACATGGGAGGCGGACATCTGATGACAAGAGCCGATTACAACACCGACCACCTTGTGAAAATTCTGCAAGAATTCAAGAGCCGACATCCGAATATTTCGGTAATTCTTGAGCCTGGAAGTGCATTTACTTGGCAAACGGGCGACTTGGTGGCAACAATTGTCGACATTGTGAACAATGGTGGAATAAAAACATTAATTACAGATGTATCATTTGCTTGTCATATGCCGGATACGCTCGAAATGCCATACAAACCCGCAATTCAATCCGCGCTGGCAGAAGTTGATACGAAAATGCCGACTTATCGCATTGGCGGTAACTCTTGCCTGAGCTGCGACTTTATCGGCGACTGGAGCTTCGAACACGAGCTAAAAGTAGGCGAACAACTTGTGTTCCTCGACATGAATCATTATACGACGGTAAAAACAAATATGTTTAACGGAATCCAGCATCCCTCGATTTATCTTCAGGAATCAGATGGAAACATCAAACTGCTCCGTGAATTCAATTATCTGGATTATAAAAACCGTATGAGTTAACTATATATTTATCTAAAATTTGATTGAGATGATACTATCAGAATTAAACAAGGGAATTTATTACGTGGGAGTAAACGATCGAACCTCCTCGCTATTTGAGTCGTTGTGGTCACTTCCTGCTGGTGTTTCTTATAATTCATACATCGTAAAAGGTGATAAAACTGCATTAATAGATACAGTACACATATCAAAAGCTAAGAACTTTATAGCCAATATAAAGACTGCGATTGGAGAGTCGCCAATCGATTATGTTGTGATTAATCATATGGAACCCGACCACTCCGGTGCTATAGACTATATTGTGAAATCATTTCCAGATGTAACAATAGTTGGCAACAAAAAGACCATTGAAATGGTTGAGGGCTTTTATGGTTCAATATCTAACACAAAAGTAATTAATGACGGTGATGTGCTTGATTTAGGTGACGGGAAATCACTTAAATTCGTCATTACCCCAATGGTTCATTGGCCTGAGACAATGATGACCTTCGAGCAAAGCAGTTCTACCCTATTTAGTGGCGACGCTTTCGGCTGCTTTGGAGCACTTAACGGCGGCGTCATCGATGCTGAATGCGATGTAGAAAGTTATATTCCTGAAATGTATCGCTACTATGCAGCTATAGTTGCGAAATACGGAACGTTTGTAATCAAGGCTATAGAAAAGCTGAAAGGCTTGAGAATCAATCGAATCTGCCCTACACACGGACCGGTTTGGCAAGACTATATGATGCACGTTATCGACCTATACGACCGACTGGCACACTTCACTCCACAAAACGGAGCAGTCATAGTATATGGCTCAATGTATGGCAACACCGAGGACATAGCTGAGCTAATTGCTCGTGAATTGACGGTTAACGGAGTAAGCGTAAGAATGCACAATATCGCAACAGCAGATTTGTCGGTTGTGCTTGCCGACATCATGCGATTCAAGGGTCTGATAATCGGAGCACCAACATATAACAGCAGCATTTTCCCGCCGATTCAGAATCTTATCGAGGCAATTGTGTCGCGAGGTATAAAGAACCGTGTGTTATCGACATTCGGCAGTTATACTTGGGGCCCTGGAATTTCGGTTAAGATAGAGAAATCTTTTGAATCGCTGAACTACGATACAGTATCTTGTAAAATAGAGATGAAGCAATCAATTCTCGACAACGATTTATATAATCGTATCGAGGAATTTGCAAAAGTTTTTGCCGAAAAAGTAAAATAGAATCTCAACCAAACGATTCTGCAAGTTTCTCGGCACAGCGTTCGCCATCTATAGCAGCCGAGACAATGCCTCCGGCATAGCCTGCACCTTCACCACATGGATATAGGCCTTTGATGGTAATATGATTCATAGTTACTTCGTCGCGTGGTATACGTACCGGCGACGAAGTTCTTGTTTCCACTCCAATCAAAATGGCATCGTTGGTCAAGAAGCCTTTTGCCTGACGTCCAAACACTTCAAATCCTTTTGCCAAACGTTTTGCAACAAATTGGGGCAACCACTTATCAAGGCGCGAAGGTTGAAGTCCGGGTGTATATGAAGACGGAGGTATAAGTTGAGAATCCTTATGATTGACAAAGTCCTTCATACGTTGTGCACCGGCACGCTGCGATTCGCCTGCCTGACGAAAACATTCATGCTCGAGCGCTTCCTGGAATCGCATTACCTTAAGCTCATCATCGCCATATTTTGATGGGATATCTTCAGGTCGTACTTCCACCACCATACCAGAATTGGCCCAATATGAGCCGCGATTTGACGGCGACATACCATTAACTACAAGCTGGCCGGGAGAACTTGCCGCAGGGACAACGAATCCACCAGGACACATACAGAACGAGTACACTCCACGACCATCAACTTGTGTGACAAAACTGTATTCTGCAGCTGGAAGATACTTACAACGACCTTCAGGTGAATGATACTGAATACGGTCGATGATATGTTGCGGATGCTCCAAACGCACACCCACAGCTATACCTTTAGCTTCAATAGGTATATGCTTATCGTGTAGCATAGCGTATACATCGCGAGCAGAATGGCCTGTAGCAAGTATTACCTTGCCTGCATATTCAGTTCCGTCGGCTGTAATGACGCCCTTTGTATTACCATCAGTGTCGACGACAATATCAGTGACTTTTGTCTGGAAATGCACTTCACCGCCATTCGACAAAATGGTGTTACGTATATTTTCAATCACTTTGGGAAGCTTATCAGTACCGATATGCGGATGTGCATCTATAAGAATATTATCAGATGCACCATGCTGGTTGAAAATCGACAATATTCGCTGAACAGAACCACGTTTCTTGCTACGAGTGTAGAGCTTCCCATCAGAATAAGCACCCGCACCACCCTCGCCAAAGCAATAATTTGAGTCAGGGTCGATAACTCCACGCTTTGAAATATCAGCTATATCGACTCTACGTTCAGTTACGTTTTTCCCTCGTTCAAGAACTATCGGACGGATTCCCAACTCAATTAGCCTTAATGCTGCAAACAATCCGGCGGGTCCTGCACCTACCACTATGGCATAGTGCTCTGATGTTACAGGTTTATATTGTATCCGCTCATAAAACGGCTCTGAGGAAGGCTCTTCGTTTATCCAAACCTTAACAGTAAGGTTAACATATATCTGACGTTGACGCGCATCAATGGAGCGCTTCAGAATTCTGAGCGATTTTATATCCTTAGTTTTTAAGCCATTAGTATTTGCGATATGCAGCTTTATTTGCTGCATATCGTAGGCTACCTCCGGCACTAACCGAAGTTGGAAATCTTGTATCATCAAAATAGATTATTGCTGCTCTTCACGAGCAAATGGTGTATAAGTCTGGGCTGCTGGCTTATATGATTCATCGTCCCAAAGCGGGCTCGAAATCATAAGGTCGGCACTGATTCTGTTGCAAGCAATCGGCACATTGTGCAGACGGCACTGGCGCAGAAGCATCTGAATATCAGCTTCATGAGGCTGTGCACTCAAATCGTCAATGAGGAAAATAGCCAAATCAACTTCCTTACGCACCACCATGGCTGCAATTTCCGCATCGCCGCCCATTGGACCAGAATTCATACATTGAACGTTAGCTTCAATGCCCAACTCGGCAAATGCTTGCTTTACCAATCCACCAGTTGTCCCTGTACACACCAATTTGTGTGCTGATAATGTCTGTGCATTGAATTTAACCCACTCAACCATGTCGGCTTTACGTTTGTCATGTGCAACAAGCGCAATTGTCAGATGTCTTTTCATAATCGTCTAACTTTAAAGATGTAATGCAAAATAAACACTATTTTTGGGCTTCTGCAACGATTATTCGTATCTTTGTCAAAAATTAATATAAATGATATAAATGACTGGAGTTTTATTTGACTTAGACGGCGTGCTTATTGATTCAGAATCAATATATTCAGAATTCTGGAGTAATATCGACAAATTATACCCGACTGGGATTGACGAATTTGCCTACCGCATTAAAGGCAGTAATCTTCAACGCATTCTTAACTTTTTCCCTGACAAAGAGATTCAGAAAGATATTCTGAAGCGCATTGACGTCAGAGAAAAATCAATGATTTATCCTATTTTCCCGGGAGTAATGGATTTTCTTAACGAACTTAACGCTGCAAATATCCCGTGCGCAATTGTAACAAGCAGCGACATAACCAAAATGAACAACTTGTTTAAGCAACATCCCGATTTCAGAAGCCATTTCCAAGGAATGATAACGGGCGATATGGTAAGCAAATCTAAACCCGACCCGGAATGTTTCCATAAAGGAGCTCAAAGTATAGGTGTACCCATCAATGACTGTATTATTTTCGAGGACTCTCCTTCTGGGATTGAAGCCGCGCTGGCCACAGGCACCAAAGTGATTGCATTGGCAACGACTCTAAAAATTGAGGACATAAACAAGAAAGTCGACAAAATCATTAATTCATTTGTCGACTTCCATGTTAACGATATGTTAAGCGTCTTTAGCAAGCCTTGAAACTCATATCCAAGCCTTTAACAGAATGTGTGAGTGCACCTACCGAAATGTAGTCAACTCCACATTCACCATAGGCACGGAGAGTGTCGAAGGTGATTCCTCCAGACGATTCGGTCTCGAAACGGCCACCGATAAGTTCCACAGCCTTCTTTGTAAGTTCAGGTGAGAAATTATCAAGCATTATTCTATCAACGCCACCAGTATTCAAAACCTGCTGCAGTTCGTCGAGATTACGCACCTCGATTTCTATTTTCATCTCCTTTCCCTTCTCGGCAAGATATTTGCGGGCTTTAGTAATTGCGTTTACAATACCTCCTGCAAAATCAACATGGTTATCCTTAAGTAGAATCATGTCGAACAGGCCAATTCGGTGATTGTAACCACCACCTATTTTCACAGCTTCCTTCTCAAGGATTCTCATGCCAGGAGTAGTTTTACGGGTATCAAGCACTTTTGTCTTCAATCCCTTGAGCTGTTCCATATATTTATGAGTTGTGGTGGCAATTCCACTCATTCGCTGCATTATGTTAAGCATCAAGCGCTCAGTCTGCAATAGTGATTGAACCTTTCCGGTAACTTCAAAAGCAATATCACCTTTCTTTACTCGAGCCCCATCGTTGATGAAAACATCTACCTTTAGTTCAGGGTCGAATTTATGAAACACCATCTTGGCGATCTCTACACCGGCAATGATTCCATCCTCCTTGATAATAAGGCGTTGTTTTCCAATAGCATCAGCTGGGATGCAACACAATGTTGTATGGTCGCCGTCGCCGATGTCTTCGGCAAATGACAGTTCAAGCAACTCGTCAATTAGTTCTTCTCTTGATTTCATATCCAATGTATATTGTTAAATTTTCATTTGTCTCGATTACAAAGTTAGCACATTTTAATATAAGGGCAAATAAATCACCGATTAAGATATCCGGCCTGAATGGAGCGCAACAAACATTCAACCATATGTGTATACTTCATTTCATAACCATGAGCACGTGCCTCTTCAACCGGATTATCATACATATAACCGATTTCCATTTCTCGTCGGTTAAGGAAATCGAGCATCATACTTGGCTTATAAGGCTTCATCTTCTTAGTTGCATCAAGCATTTTATCGGCAAAAGAATCGGGAATCTCTGCACCACATGAACGAGCCGCTCCAATTACTTCAATCATAATGCAGCGTGCAAGTTCATATGTAGAAACATTGCCCACTATATGGTCAGTTGTCTTATTAAGCACTACCGATAACCCATTAAATGGAATATTCCAAACAAGTTTTCGCCATCGCGCAGTATTCAAGTCAGGAACGATATCAACATCCACATTCACCGATTTCAGACTATCAGCAAAATTCAGAATAGTATCATTACCATGCTGGTAACACCCCACAGTCAAAGCGCCATAGTCGAGATGACTGATATGGGCCGGACCGATTTTGTTGGAGCATATAAATGCCATAGCTCCATAAATAGTATTATCCGGGAAATGCACAGCAAGTTCGTGTTCCATTCCAAGACCATTCTGTATAAGCAGAATAGTCGTGTTTTGTGAAACTATCGGAGCTATGAGTTGCGGCATCGTATTGTTCTTAATTGTCTTAAGACACACAATCACCACATCGCATTTTGGCATATCGGAAGAGTTATGATAAGCACAAACATGAGGCAAATAAATATCACCGTCAACCGAATCGACTTTCAAGCCATCTGATAGTGCTGTTTCATAATCGGAATGAAACAAAAAATGCACATCACACCCAGCTTGCACTAATTTTACTCCATAGAATCCTCCTATAGCGCCACATCCAACAATTGCAAACTTCAAACCGGTCATAACAATCATTATTTAGGTAGATATGAGAAAAACACGATATAATCGCCATCAGCATGAATTTCAAAGGAGTCAGACAGGGCCTCGTTAAGTGTACCTTGCCACCACGACGTAAGTCGATGTAACGGGTAAACCAATCCATCAGAAGAAAAGTCGGATGATGAGAAATTGAAGACCGAAATTTGCTGATTGGGAAACGAACGGAATTCGGAGGTCTCGGTACAGGGGATGAAGCAACCATAGTCAGTAAGCATGGCAGCATTAATTCCTGAATGCATATAATCTATCAAAAGACTGATATTGCCTATGGTATGGTCCTCACGCTTTCCTGTAGCACCAACGATAGAAAAATAGTTGACATTCAGATTGTCGGCACAATAACGTATTGACTTGGTTAGATCGTTGATCTCCTGGTTTTCTGCAAGAATAAAACGATTACCGAGTTGAATACGTAACAAAGGCGATAATGAGTCGCCATCGCCGATAACCAAATCAGGAGTAACACCATGATTAATGAGTGTATCGGCAGCACCATCGCATGCCACAATCATTTTGGCGTTATCGATAGCCGACAACGGCAAGGTTGCTGTAGGGAAATCTCCGTTTCCGACAATTACTGTTTTTGACAGTTCGAAAGGATCAATCATCGTTGTCTTGCATTAATCGTTTCCACTTATAATAGCCAAAAATAGCAATTATTGTGTAGATTGCATATAGTGCAGAAGTAAAATATAATTCTTTATAAATATAAAGGCCTGTCGATACTGCATCTACTGCTATCCAGGCTATCCATTGCTCGACATATTTACGAGCAAGCATCCACAAGCCCACTACACTGACAGCTGTGGTAAACGAATCGAGCCAAGGCACATTGCTGTCGGTGAATGTAATCAGTATGTATGCAAAGAGAAAGAACAAAGCCAAAGATATCACCAATGATGCAACCAAACTGCGCCGAGGCAATCGGGTAATAGGCAACTCCGTCTGTTTCCCATTGTCGGTTCGCTTGCCAAAAGTCCATGCCAAATATCCATAAACTGCAATAAGCAGGTAGTAAATGTTTATACCGAAATCGGCATACAGTCCCGCATCATAATACACAAATACATAGATAGCAGGCATAATGACACCTGCTATCCATAATAATTTGTTGGCTCTATATTCAAGAACCAAATATATGAGGCCAACTATAGTTCCGGCAATTTCAAGCCAATTCATAATTAGAATTTAAATGAAACACTTCCCATAAAATTGGTACCAGCCTGGGCTGCATATCCCGAATAGCGGTAGAACACTTTCTCATCACCATCAACATAATAGCCACCACCAGCATAGCCATTGTTTTCATATTCCTCGTCGAAGAGATTGTAAATTGAGAATCCAATTCTTACGCTCTTTGTATGAGGCAATTTGAAATTGTATCCAAGATGAAGGTTCGAAACACAATATGCATCAAGGACCTGGTCCTCATATTCGGCGTTGGTCATATATTGTTTCGAAACATACTGGGTTGAAAGCGACAAATCGAAATTGTTGTAGTTGAAATTGAATGAATTGTTGAAAATAAACGAAGGAGAGAAAGCAATGTGGGTATCGCCATGATTAATCTCAACAGGATTTGTCCACTCATCCTCGTAAACAGTTTCTACGAAGTCCTTGATTCGGTTCTTGCTGATTGTAGCATTGGCACTCCAAGTAAACCATTTTGCCGGATGCCAATCGGCAAAGAGTTCTACACCCATACGATAGCTCTTAGCTACATTAGCAGCCATTGCCTCGCCTATCTCGTTGAGTTCGCCAGTGAGCACCAACTGGTCGCGATACCACATATAATAAAGGTTAGCACCTATGCTGAAACAATTGTTGTTGAATGTATAACCGAGCTCGTAATCGTATAGTTTCTCAGCTTTGGGATATTGAGCCACCTTGCCATCGGTATAGTTGTTGCGGGTTGGCTCTTTTTGAGCAACCGAGAATGAGAAATATGCACGGTTATAATCGCAGAATTGCCAGTTAAGACCGGCTTTTGGGTTGAAGAAATTGAAATTGTCGTTGATATCAAGCTTCTGCATGTCGTCGATGTTATAATCGAAATTATCGTTCACACCGGCAATTGTATAGTTAATGTGGCGATACTGGAGGTCGACAAATGCATTAAGACCGGAAACAATATCGACAGTAGAGCGTGCATACATATTTACATCGGTCTTTTTGCCTGTGTTTCTGTAATACTCGTGATATTCAGGCAACAAGCCTACAGCTTTCACCCACGGGGTATTACCGAAATGGTCACCATAATAGTGGTTTGCGGCCATGCCAGCCTGAGCATTTACACGTCCTTTCTTGTAATTAAGCGAGAGCATACCACCACCAAAATGGTTGTCCATCTCTTTCTTTCTAACAAGGTCAGATTTCTTGGTGCCTATTTCAACAGGATCAAAGCCATATTCGGCAAGAGTGCGTTTTGTCTTGTATTCCTCATAATAGCCATCACCTTTAGTGTAATGTAATGCAGCATTAAGCGACAACGAAGATGACAAACGCTGATTAAGAATCAACTGGAAGTTGAACTGCGCATAGTTATCTGTTTGGTCGTCGTAGTATGCTACATTTCCATTATCGTCGATATACTCGCCACAAGAATTATAGGTGCGTCCGTAATTGAACATTTCTTCCTTCGATGCATAGTTCCATGCGTGATATGTCTTTTCCTTACCTCCAAAGGTAATGAACTTCAGGGTAGTGTTATTATTGAAATAACCAGCCTGAAGGAAATATGAATTCAAGTTAACCGAAGCACGGTCGATATATCCATCGGTTCCAATGTTCGAAATGCGTGCGTCAACGGTCCAATGATTGTTAAGTAGACCCGAGGATACCTTCACGGTCTCCTTATGTGTGTTAAACGAACCATAAGAAGCATTGAATTCAGCCGATGGTGAGAAGCCGGCTGATTGGGTGAGCATATTAATGCTGGCACCGAAAGCTCCTGCGCCATTGGTCGATGTGCCAGCTCCACGTTGAATTTGAATATCTTTCAGCGATGAAGCGAAATCAGGCATATTCACCCAAAACAGTCCATGGCTCTCGGCATCATTCATAGGAATACCGTTTGCTGTAACATTAATACGAGTGGCATCAGTACCACGAACACGAATTGATGTGTAGCCCACACCGGCACCGGCATCACTTGTGGTGATAACGGACGGGGTGTACTGCAAAAGGTAGGGAACGTCTTGTCCGTAGTTAACTTTCTCCAATTCTTTGGCCGATACATTTGTAAAAGCCACAGGAGTTTTATCAGTAGCACGCGAGGCCACTACCGACACTTCATCAAGATTAACTACTTTAGTGGAATCGATTGCAGAATCAACTGCATACACATTGCTCGCTGAATATATCAGCGAAGCAATGAAGAGAAATTTAGTCTTCTTCATTGTTATATTTTCACTACGCCGGTATTAACCGGATCAGGTTCAAAGGGTATAATCTCAGCCTTTCGGCACCCCTAATAAATATGTTAATTGCGGTGCAAAGTTAAAAATTTATTTTTTCCTATAAAAGCAAAAATGCAGATAAGCTGGCAGAGCGACAATCGCTACCAGCTTATCTATCAGGTATTCAACCGTTTATCAATCTACTTTATTAAGCACGTGCCCCATACGTGCCTTCTTGGTGTGCATATAGAACCTGTTGTATTGGTTAGGAGCCACTTCAACAGGCACATTCTCGACTATTTTCAAATCGTAGCCTTCAAGGCCTATACGCTTCATCGGGTTATTGGTAATAAGCCGCATGTTTCTCACTCCAAGTTCATGGAGAATATTGGCACCAACTCCATAATCGCGTTCATCGGCCTTGAAGCCAAGATGCAGATTTGCTTCTACTGTATCAAGCCCATTCTCCTGAAGTTTATATGCCTTTATTTTGTTCATCAGACCTATACCACGGCCTTCTTGACTCATATATAGCACTACACCTTTGCCTTCCTTATCAATCATTTGCATTGCCAGATGAAGCTGTTCACCACAATCGCAACGCATAGAGCCAAATATATCGCCTGTCATACACGACGAGTGCACTCTCACAAGAACCGGTTCATCGGGCTCCCAAGTACCCTTAATAAGGGCAATATGCTCTACATCGGTATTAATCTGACGGAAAGGAATAAGTTTGAAATGTCCGTATTGTGTAGGCATATCAACCTCCTCACCTCGTTCAACTATAGTTTCACGTTTTAAACGATATGATATAAGGTCACGTATTGAAATCAGACGGATGCCCCATTCATCGGCACGACGACGCAGTTCAGGCAATCGTGCCATAGAACCATCGTCGCTCATTATTTCCATAAGCGCAGCTGCCGGATACAACCCCGCCAATCGGGCCATATCGACGCCGGCTTCGGTATGACCTGCCCGAGAAAGCACTCCCTTATCCTGCGCATAAAGCGGGTTGATGTGACCAGGACGCCCAAAGGTGTTAGGTGTCGCTTCTGGATCGGCCAAGGCTCGGATAGTTGCGGCACGGTCGTAGATGGAAACTCCGGTTGAGCAACCTTCCAGTTTATCTACCGTTACGGTAAATGGCGTACCCAGCACCGAAGTGTTGTCGATTACCTGATGCGGCAAACCAAGTTCTTTACAACGCGATATTGTGATGGGTGCACAAAGCACTCCTCGAGCATTCTTCAGCATAAAGTTCACCTGCTCAGGAGTAATCTTCTCTGCTGCAACAATTAAATCGCCTTCATTCTCGCGATCTTCATCATCTACTACAATGACAAATTTACCTTCGCGGAAATCGGCAATTGCTTCTTCTATCGAATCTAACTTAATAGTATCCATATATGTCATTCAATATCGTTATTATCTTTCTGTAGCAAAGTTATCAATTCCTTTGAAACATTCACTACTTTGTTGATATCTTGTTTTAAAATCTTTTGCTGATTGATTCCAATTAAATAGACCGGAACACTCAAAGGAATTGCAAAAATGGCAATTTTTCCAAACTTTTGATTGCGGAACGGTTGATAAAGCAACAGTTTTCTCAAAATAGGATAATCGGAAAGGCGATGAACAACGAGTATATCCTTTGAGTTTGATATGTATTCAACAAGCGATTCCAGGGTTTCTGACACAGTTCTCACTTCCAATGCACTGTATCCCTGAGTCCAATACTCATAGAATCGTTGACGTTTTTTGTGTGCCGACAGGAACTCGTTGCATAAACATATCAGTTTATTGGTTCGGTCGATGGCTTCAGATTTCGACATGTCATCCATGACGATGTCCTTCATTTCAACATTGCGGACCTCTGCCCTACCGATGAGTTTACGGAAGAATATCACGTAGGCATCAGCATTGAACACTGCGCTGTCGTTAACGGCTTTATAGGTAAAGAACACACCAATTGGCGACAATACAGCCGTACTGAGCCAAAGTCCTTGCCAAACGGGCCAGATACCCTCTTTCGCAAGTCGGAGACCGGAGTTATCAATAATATAGTAGAAAACAAAAAGAATAACCGACACCACAATAGGCACAGCTAATCCACCCTTCTTGATAATCGAACCAAGTGGGGCACCAATGAAGAAGAAAATAATGCAGGCAATAGCTAAAGTGAATTTTTTCTGTAGCTCAATATCGTGGCGACGTATGCTTTTACGCTCATCGGCAATTACATAGCCTTTAAACTCATAATCCTGCTTTGTCTGCTTGGCTCGACTTAAAGCCCCGCTGACACATTGTCTGCGCGACGAGAAATCACCTCCATTAAACAGAGTATCTATATCCAAAGGCTTGTCAAGTTTAACTTCCTGATTGATCACATCGATATACTTGCCATCCTTGTATACCTTTTTTACAGCAGGGATTCCGACATAAGGCGTTGCTTTGAGTTGACCGGCATACAAGGTTCCAATGCTGTCGATTCTACAGTTAACCGAATCGATTGTCGCACGCAATTCACTGATATTCTTACCTATATACTGATTACTGAGGACATCGTCGTCCATACGGTTGAAATTGGCATCGAAAGGAATCAGTATATCCTTCGATTTGAATGTCTCTCTTCGATAAAGCATCCGTCGCTCCGATGCACGACTGTCCTTAAGGTCTTCAAACGACTCGCCACTACGCAGATTGAGCAAAAGATGCTGCTTATCGTCGGCAAAACTGAGTTTGCCGCTATCAGCCACAATAATGTTTGCCGTACCATAGCCTTGACTGACATCGTATATCATCATATTATACAAATGCCCGTTCTCGGGGTTCTTCTGCTTCACGAAAATGTTATATCCCTCAATTTGGTCGTAAAACACACCCTCTGGTATTTCAAGTTCAGGTGATTTCTGACGCATCGAGAACAGCAAAGTCCACATTTTAACCTGCGCCTTTGGCAATACATTGTTCTGGAAAAAGAATGCACCCACCGACACCATCGAAACAAACACAATCAGCGGCGACATAATCTTAAACAACGAAACTCCAGCAGCCTTCATAGCTGTCAGTTCAAGTTTCTCACCCAGATTTCCGAAAACCATTAGTGATGCCAACAATATGGCCAAGGGTAATGCCAAAGGAACCATAGTGAGAGCAGCATAGAAGAACAGTTCGCATATGACATTGATTGCCAAACCCTTTCCCACGAGGTCGTCGATATGGCGCCATAGAAACTGCATGAGCACGATAAAGAGACATATAAAGAATGT
This sequence comes from Muribaculaceae bacterium, assembly GCA_016292745.1. GTDB lineage: Bacteria > Bacteroidota > Bacteroidia > Bacteroidales > Muribaculaceae > SFRY01. The sequence goes on from JAEDFO010000001.1 coordinate 178,982, forward strand.
CATCATAAACAGCGGCAAAAACCGCTGCAATATGAATTGATATAGTTTCTTTACTCGTAGCATTCCTAATATATTTTGGTGCAAATTTAGCAAAAACAACCGACATTTTACAGCTGCAATACATCATATTATATACTTGCAAATAAATTACGCAGAAAACTTTCATAGTTTATATAGTTTTATTTCCTTTGCAGCAGTAATAAATCTGACGAACAATAGACTAATAATGACGAATAATAGCACAAAAGAAAAAGTCATAGAAAATACGTTGATGCTCATATCGAGATATGGCACTACGGCTGTTACGATGGACACTATCGCTAAAGAGTGCGGGATATCGAAGCGAACCATATACGAATTGTTTTCCGACAAAAACAATCTCGTGGCCGAAACAATAGCATGGGACAACGCCCGAATGATGGAAAAGTTTGCCAAAATATCATCAAACAGCAACAACCCTCTATCAGCAATGCTTCTCATAAACGATGAGTTGCACAAGAAGTTTATGAGCCTCAGCAGTATATTCTTTATAGATTTAAAGAAGTCGCCGATTTTCATTACACAGAAATACGAAAAGCTGATGGACGAAAATATGGCGAACTACAAACGGGTAATAATCAACGGACAGGCTCAAGGAATATTTCGCTCTGACATCGATGTTGACATTATCGTATATCTGTACTTCAAGCAGATGGAAGATATTAAGAACACTATAAGTAATGACCCTAAATACAAAATATACGAATTATTCCAGTGTGCTGCCGAATGTCATTTAAGGAGCATCGTAACAGCTAAAGGGTTACAAATTATGGAGGATTTCAAAAAAGAAAACAAAGAAATAAGATAAGGACTATGTTTAAAAGAACTATGACACTAATTATTGCATCACTATTGAGCAGTGCTGCAATATTATCGGCCCAGGAAACCACCGACACTATAACGCTGGGGCTTGACGATTGCATAAAAATTGCTCTCGACAAGAATCCTTCGATAAAAGTGGCCAACATGGAGATCCAACGAGTAGAATACTCAAAACGTGAAATCATTGGTCAATTGCTTCCTTCGCTTAACTTTGGCGCGAACTATAGCAGAACCATCGAGAAGCAGACAGCGTATTTCAATATGAAAGATATGCCCGGCATGGGAGGAGGCTCCGAGTCGGGAAGCGATTCGGAAAACAGCACTTCGGAAAGCGAAGACAAGCAGGACGAGGGAATAAAGATGGGACTCGATAACTCATATCAAATTGGGTTCGATATGTCGTTGCCAATAATTGCACCTCAAATTTGGCAAAGCATTTCGCTGAGCAAGGCGCAAGTTCTACAGAATATCGAGAAAGCTCGCTCATCAAAACTATCGCTTATTAATGAAATAGAACACGCATATTATGCGCTGCTACTTGCCAACGATTCATACAAAGTTGTCAAGCAAAACCATGAGACTGCAATTTTCAATGCAAAGATTGTAAACGGCAAATTCAAAGCTGGGACAGCGTCGGAATACGAAGCACTAAGAGCAAATGTTCAAGTAAAGAACATCGAACCTGAATTGCTACAAAGCGAAATAGCTATCAAGCAATCATTGCTACAGCTTAAGGTGCTGATGGGCATTGATATAGCCACAAATATTAAAGCAAAGGACCAACTTAGTGACTATGAGAGCAGCATGTACGAAAAAGCCATGTCATTCGATACATCACTGCAGTGGAACACAGACCTTCGCTCACTCGATTTGCAGACTGATTACCTCAAGAAAGCTCTAAAAGTGCAACAGATGTCGTGGTTCCCAACTGTTGCATTGACTGCAAACTATTATTGGACTTCAATGACAATGGGCGCACCATTCAAAAACATCCGCTGGAATCCATACTCATCTATTGGATTCAGTCTCTCGTTCCCCATATTCCAAGGCGGACAAAGATACAATAGAATTAAGCAAGCCGATATCAGTGTAAGAGAAATGGGTTTCCAACGCGAAAACCTTGAACAAAGTCTTAAGATGCAAGTTGAATTGCAAATGGACAACATAAACAAGAATGTAAAGCAAATAAGCACCAGCGCTGCAGGTGTGGAGGAAGCCGACAAGGCATTCAGCATAATGCAGAAGAGTTTTCAAATTGGAGCCGCCACATATATCGACCTTCGTGACGCCGAATATGCACAGACTCAAGCTAAACTGGCTTATTACCAATCGATATACAACTATCTTATAGCCACAAGCGACCTCGACCTCCTGTTAGGCTCGCATGACAAGAATAATCAATAATAAAAAGAAATTAAAATCATTCGACATGAAATATATTTATTTATCAGCAGCAACGATTGTCCTGGGTTTGATGGCATCGTGCTCAAGCAATGAGAAAGCCAACGAGGAAACAGCAGAACCGACAAAGCCGTTGGTTAAAGTTGAGACTGTGTATGAGGAAGATGTGCCACAGATTGCCAACTACACAGCAACAGTAGAGGCATACAAGACCAATAACATCACCACGTCGACAACTAACCGTATTAAGAAAATACTTGTTGATGTAGGCAACTATGTAAGCGCCGGGCAAACTGTTGTTGTACTCGACAACGCCAACATCGACCAAATGAAGTTACGACTCGACAACCAGAAGGTTGACCTCGACCGCGCCATCGAACTGTTTGAAATCGGTGGAGGCACCAAGCAATCGGTCGACCAGCTTCGCACTGAATATGAGGCTTACAAACGCCAATATGAGAACATGGTGGAAAACACCCGTCTCATAAGTCCGATTAACGGCGTGGTTACAGCCCGCAACTACGATAATGGCGACATGACTGGCCAGAATCCAATCCTCACTATCGAGCAAATTCGTCCGGTGAAAATCGTTATCAATGTTTCGGAACAGGAATTCACAAAAATAAAGCTTGGGATGAATGTTGATGTAAACCTCGACGTTTATGGCGAGGAAGTGTTCCCAGCCAAAGTATCTCTAATCCATCCTACTATCGACCCTGCAACACGCACATTCGCCACAGAAATTAACATCAACAATGCCGACCAACGCATCCGCCCCGGAATGTTTGCCCGTGTGAAAATCAATCTCGGAGAATCACGGCATATAGTAGTTCCAGACCGCGCAATAGTAAAACAAACTGGCTCCGGCAACAGATATGTGTATGTTTACAACAATGGAAAAGTTAGTTTCAACCAAGTTGAACTCGGACAACGTCTTGGCGACCGCTACGAGCTCGTTTCGGGTGTAGAAAACAATTCGCAAGTAGTTGTAAGCGGACAAAATGCATTAGCTGACGGTATTGATGTTGAACTATACAACGACACCACAGCCACAAATGCTGCAAACGACTCTATTATTAACAAGTAAACTATCAACGATATGAGCATATACTCAAGTGCAGTGAAGCGGCCGGTAATGACATCGCTATGCTTCGTAGCGGTGGTTATTCTCGGTTTGTTCTCGCTTCAGAAACTGCCAATCGACCTATATCCCGACATCGACACCAACACCATTATGGTAATGACCACTTACCAAGGTGCCAGCGCATCGGATATCGAGCAGAATGTTACACGTCCACTTGAAAACACACTCAATTCAGTTGAGAACCTCAAGCATATAACTTCGAATTCAAAGGAAAACATATCAATTATAACCCTCGAATTCGAATATGGAAATGATATCGATGTGATTACCAACGATGTTCGCGACAAACTGAACATGACAAGCAGCTATCTGCCCGACGAATGCGAGACACCTATCATATTCAAGTTCAGTTCCGACATGATTCCAATTCTGCTGCTCTCGGTACAGGCCGATGAAAGTTCACCGGGACTCTATAAGATTCTCGACGACGTTGTTGCCAATCCGCTGGAACGCATCGATGGTGTGGGCTCGGTTTCAATAACCGGTGCTCCAGAACGTGAAATTCATGTTTATGTCGACCCTATAAAACTCGAAGCATATAACATGACCATCGAGACAATCTCCTCTATTATCGGTGCAGAAAACCGAAACATCCCTGGTGGTTCGTTCGATATTGGCAGCGAGACATATTCTCTTCGCGTTCAAGGTGAGTTTAAGGATGCACGAGAAATGGAGAACTTAGTTGTAGGTGTTCACAATAACGGTTTGGTATATCTTCGCGACGTGGCACGAATAGACGACTCGCTTGAAGAACGTGCACAGAAAACTTACAACAATGGCCAGCAAGGTGCCATGATTGTAATACAGAAACAATCAGGCGCCAACTCAGTTGCAATCTCTGAAGAAGTGGTGAAAAAACTTCCGTCGATTCAGAAAAATCTCCCAACCGACGTTAAATTGGGTATCATTGTCGACACATCTGACAATATACGAAACACCATCGATTCACTCACCGAAACTGTGCTCTATGCACTCCTGTTTGTAGTTATCGTTGTGTTCCTGTTCCTGGGCCGGTGGAGGGCAACTGTAATCATTGCAATCACCATCCCCATATCACTTATTGCCTCGTTCATATATTTGTTTATGACGGGCAACACTCTGAATATCATATCGCTCTCAGCGCTGTCGATATCAATAGGTATGGTGGTCGACGATGCCATTGTGGTACTTGAAAACGTCACCACCCATATAGAACGAGGTAGCGACCCAAAGCAGGCTGCAGTTCACGGCACCAACGAGGTTGCAATCTCGGTTATAGCATCTACACTGACCCTTATAGCAGTATTTTTCCCGCTCACAATGGTGCCAGGCATGATGGGTGTGATGTTCCGCCAATTGGGATGGATGGAGTGCATTATGATGATTATCTCTACCGTTTGTGCTCTGTCTCTCACCCCAATGCTTTGTAGCCAATTGCTCAAACTAAATCCAAAGAAAGGCATAATATTCACAAAACTGTTTACTCCAATCGAAAAGGCACTCGACAAGCTTGACGATGGATACGCAGCATTGCTTAACTGGGTGGTGCGCCATCGCGCAATCACAATTCTCATTTGTTTGGCTATGTTTATCAGTTCTTTCGGATTAATGAAATTTGTGGGCAGCGAATTCATTCCAACCAGTGACAACTCGCGACTGGGAATATCGCTTGAACTACCGATTGGCACACGGGTAGAAGTATCGGAGGATATCAGCAAGCGGATTTACAAGGAATTCACCGAAAAGTATCCTGAAATCAAGGTATTCAACTACACCGTTGGCCAGGCAAACAGCGACAATGCATTTGCATCAATGCAAGACAACGGAACTCACATCATTTCGATGAACATCACCCTTGTGTCGCCAAAATATCGCGACCGCGATATCACTGTTATAGCTGACCTGATGCGTAAGGACATAAGTCGCTATCCCGAAATAAAGAAAGCGCTGGTTAACGTTGGCGGTAGCCGTGGCTCAAGCATGAACGGACAGTCGACCGTAGATTTTGAAATCTATGGCTACGACTTCACCAAGACCGACAGCATTGCCGCACGTTTCAAGAATATTCTTAAAGGCATCAAAGGTACAGCCGACATCAACATCAGCCGCGCCGACTATCAACCCGAATATCAAGTTGACTTCGACCGTGAGAAACTCGCTCTTTACGGTCTGAACCTTGGCACTGCTGCAACTTATCTACGCAATCGAATCAACGGCAGCACAGCATCGTATTACCGAGAAGATGGCGAGGAGTACGATATAAAAGTTATGTATGCTCCTGAACACAGGACCTCGATTTCCGATATCGAAAACATCCTAATCTACAATAATCAAGGCTCAGCTGTGAGGGTGCGCGACGTCGGTACGGTGGTTGAACGCTTCACACCTCCAACAATCGAGCGCAAGGACCGTCAGCGCATTATCACAGTCTCCACGGTAGTCGACGGTGTGCCTATGAGCGAAATTGTGACAGCCGCACAAAAAGAAATCGACAAGATGGACCTTGACCAGGGAATCACAATTGAAATTGCTGGTTCATACGAAGACCAACAGGAATCGTTCAGCGACCTGGGCATGTTGGCATTACTTATTATATTGCTCGTATACATTGTAATGGCAGCGCAGTTTGAATCGCTAACCTATCCGGCAATCATCATGACATCGCTAATGTTTGCATTCACAGGTATCGTAGTAATATTGTGCATCACCGGCACCACGCTTAATGTGATGAGTATGATTGGTGCAATTATGCTTATCGGTATTGTTGTTAAAAACGGTATCGTGCTCATCGATTATATAATTCTGAACCGTGAACGCGGAATGGGCATTCGTCCAGCAGTAGTGCTTGGCGGCAAATCGCGTCTGCGCCCAGTTGTCATGACCTCGCTCACCACAATTCTCGGCATGGTGCCTATGGCCATAGGCAGTGGCGAAGGTGCAGAAATATGGCGACCTATGGGAATCTCGGTAATTGGCGGCCTCACCATGTCGACATTGCTGACGCTGCTGTTCGTGCCAGTCATGTATTGTGTATTCGCTTCTGTTGGCATCAAGCGCCAGCGACGTAAAATCCATAAACAATTAAGATAACTGATTATGAAAGCAATATTTATATCATACGACCAAGCCCACTACGAGAAGGTTATCGACATTCTCGAAAAGAACAATTGCCGCGGATTCACAGCATGGGATTTGGTAATCGGGCGCGGCACTAAATCCGGAGAGCCACATTATGGCTCCCACGCATGGCCATCGATGGCCGGGGCCATCATGACAATGGTCGAAGATCACCGTGTCGACACTATTTTAGCCAAACTAAAAGCCCTCGATGAAGAAAAACCCAAATTAGGCCTAAGGGCATGGAGTTGGGACATAGAAAAGTCTATATAAATCGATTTTTCAAAAGGTATAGTCACGAAAGTTCTCTTTTTCGAAAGAATAAGAGAACTTTTTCGTTACTTTTGCTGCATGAAACAATTTCTACTGATAATATCGCTATTAATTCCTGCATTCGGATTTTCAATAGAATTCTGCAGCCCACGCCCACTTGAAAAGGGCGACACCATTGCAATCATCAGTCCGGCAAGCATTCCGGATAAAAAATATGTTGAACGCAGCATTGAGCTTCTCGACTCGCTTGGTTATGTACCCGTTCTCGGGCAAAACGCACTAAACGGATTCGGCACATTCTCTGCCACAATCAACGAGCGACTCACCGACCTGAAATGGGCATTCGAGACCGAAAGCATTAAGGCTGTGCTATGCACCCGTGGAGGCTATGGTTCTATTCAGGAACTATGCCAAGTGGATACAGGATACTTCGCGAAACACCCAAAATGGCTTATAGGTTACAGCGACATCACAGCCCTGCACTGTGCCTCGGCCACTGATGGCGTAAGGAGCATTCACTCGCACATGTGCGAGTATCTGGCCGGGCACAACGCAAACGACACCATCAGCACTATGCTGTTCAATGCCCTTTCTTCAGATAGCATTCAATACACTGTCCCAACCCATTCCCTCTTCAACAAATACGGCACTGCCCACGGCGTGATTGTAGGGGGCAACCTGTCGGTACTCAACGATGTTGCATCCAGCCGTATCGACATCCTGTCGACAATCGACAACGATATAATCCTCTTCATTGAAGACCTCGATGAAAACATCAGCAGTATAAGCCGCATTCTCTACCGTCTAAAGATATGCGGAGTGTTCGATAGAATCAAGGGACTGATTGTTGGCGATTTCCATGGATATAAGCCAACAAAGGATTTCGAGACAATGAACGAAATGATTTACAGCATAGTAAAGGAATACAATATACCGGTGGCATTCGATTTCCCTGTTGGCCATATCGACAACAATTATCCCATTGTAGAAGGAGCCGATGCCACACTTGAAGTTGAATATGGAATGGTAACACTCACTATGAAATACTAACAATTAGTGATTCATAGCAGATAAATACCTAAAAAATGCTATATTCATTAAGAGCAAACGCGTGTAACTTTGCAATGCTTATCAATACCCATACCATATGCATAAAGGTAAATACACAAGCAGCGATAAAATGAGCGACCTGATATGCGACAATTACTCATTGCTTATGGTAATGAGCCGATTTGGCATTGCATTAGGGTTTGGCGACAAGACAGTGGGCGAAGTGTGCGAAATGCAAAACGTTGACTGCAACACATTCCTGGCAGTTTCCAATTTCATATCGAACGGAGAATGCCGTTACGATGACTCAGATTTCGATTTCTCGCTGGTTGCCATGATGGATTATCTGAAAAATGCCCACACTTATTTCCTCGATTTCTGTCTGCCATCTATTCGAAAGAAACTTATTGAGTCAATTGACTGTTCCAGTTCAAACAATATTGCCATTCTTATTCTGCGCTTCTTCGACAACTACGTTAACGAGGTACGTCGCCACATGGAGTATGAAAACGCACACGTATTCACCTATGTCGACAAACTGTTGAATGGTTCTGATACCGGAACATTCTGTATTACCAAATATGCCGACAAGCACACTCAGATAGGAGCAACACTCAATGAGCTGAAAAGCGTAATCATAAGATATTATCCAGGAAACATATGTAATAATATGCTTAACAGCGTTCTTTTCGACATATTCAACTGCGAACAAGACCTGAATACTCATTGCATGGTTGAGGATTATCTGTTCGTGCCTGCCGTTGCATGTATTGAAAGGAGGATGAACAATGAGCGCTAAAGACAACATAAAAGCCGTAGTTGCCGACAGCTCTATCATAATACGAAGCGGAATTGTTGCAACATTGCGCCATGTTACAACCTTTTCAATTACAGCCATCGAAGTTATATCTTTCGAATCACTGCGCAACTGTATTCAAATACACCATCCCGAAATAGTATTTATCGAGCCTTATATTTGCCGCAACAGCGATATTGACTCACTTAGAGAAATATCCTCATCCACCAAATTCATTGCTATAATATCTTCTGTTATAAACAATGATGAAATCAAGGCATTCGATGCCACTATATCCATTAAAGATGATGTCGCTTCGATTGCCTCAACCATTGAACGCCTGGTGCTACACAACAACGATTCAACATCCGACAATAGCGACCAACTGAGCCAACGCGAGAAAGAAATCATAATCCATGTGGTGAAAGGATTAACAAACAAGGAAATAGCCGAGAAACTATACATATCAGTGCATACAGTCATTACTCATCGCCGAAACATATCTAAGAAGCTTGAAATACACTCGCCTGCAGGATTAACAATTTACGCAATTGTAAATAAATTGGTTGAACTTGACGAAATCAAATCGAATATATAAAAAAACGCGGGAAAACTCTTCCAGCGTTTTTTTGTTTATTCACCAACAATGGCAAATAATTAATCAACTAAAACTAAATATACTTCACTAAATAATCACACTGCAAAGTAAAAATATTTTCAAGGCCTCTACAATAACAATAATGTGGTAATTTCGGATTCACTCATACCAACTGATTGCTATTATCAAAAATAATTATAAAAATATCCAAAAATTGAGGCAATATTTGGAAAATAGAATTATAGATTATATATTTGTAATGGTTTCAAATTTATAATTAATACAAATTGATTGAAATTGCACGACATCTGAGCGAACACGGAATAAGGCCATCATCGCAAAGGATTGCCATATATAACTATTTGATGGAGAATCTCAATCATCCATCAGCAGAACAAATATATTGCGATTTGGCAAAACTGATGCCTACCCTTTCGAAAACAACTATATATAACACAATTAAACTTTTTGAGAACAACGGTGTTATAGTATCATTGGGGATCGACAACAAGACTGTTCGCTATGATGCAAACTGCGAGCCCCATGCACATTTTCGATGCAAGCAATGTGGTGCCATCCACGACATCCCTTTACTGCTCGATATGGCAAAAACAAAACTAATGAACAAGAACTTACAAATCGACGATATGATGGTTTACTTTACCGGATTATGCGATAAATGTAGATATCAACTAACTAAATAATTTAAAAACTAAAAAAATTACGATTATGGCAAAAAAATGGATTTGCACAGTATGCGGTTATGTACACGAAGGTGAAACAGCTCCCGAAAAGTGCCCACAATGCGGCGTTCCAGCAAGCAAGTTTAAAGAACTCGACGAATCAGCAGGTCTTGCATTCGTAACTGAGCACGAACTTGGTGTAGCAAAAGGTTGCGACGAAGAAATGATTAAGGACCTTAATGCTCACTTTATGGGCGAATGCACCGAAGTCGGCATGTATCTGGCTATGTCGCGCCAAGCCGACCGTGAAGGCTATCCTGAAGTAGCTGAAGCATTCAAGCGTTATGCTTGGGAAGAGGCTGAACACGCTGCAAAGTTTGCAGAACTTCTCGGCGATGTTGTTTGGGACACCAAGACTAACCTCGAAAAGAGAATGAACGCAGAAGCAGGTGCGAACGAAGACAAGATGAGAATTGCCAAGCGCGCAAAACAGCTTAATCTCGATGCCATCCACGACACTGTTCACGAAATGGCTAAGGATGAAGCTCGTCACGGCAAAGGCTTCGAGGGTCTGTTCAACCGTTACTTCAAGAAATAATTTCTTTCAAATAAATTTAAAGGCTGCGCCAACCAATGGTGCAGCCTTTATTCATAATATCAACAGAATTATTCAAGAGTTTTAGTATCGGCATCTATCACTTTATTGTTCTCGTCCTCTACCACGTTGCTCACAATCTTTACTTTCACTTCATCGAAACCATTTCCATAAACGCCATTTACACGGCCTTGAGTAATGAAAGCTTCTTTATCAATTGACTTGACAATTCTGAATATATTAACACTTTCAATCTTGCGGCACATCACCAGAAGCACTTTCACCTCTTTTTTTGTATACCAGCCTATACCATCGAGCACTGTACAACCACGGTTAGCCTTATTATTGATAGCATCGGCAATTTGCGCCCACTTCGACGAAAGTATAAGGAACTGGACAGCCTGACGATTTGTGTTGATAATCTGGTCGCACACATACGACATTATGAATAACACCACAAAACCATACACAATATAGTCAAGTTTATGAAACAGCAAGTATGATGAAGAGATAATAACCATATCGAAATACATCAGTGTTCTGCCAATGGTAACATTACTCCGTTTGTTGACCATTGCCGCTATTATATCAGAACCGCCACTACTACCATTATGTACAAACACCAATCCAATACCGGTACCGCACATCATGGCACCTATAATGATATTCATAAACGACTCCTGCTGAACTATAGGCTCGGTAAACAGTGGCTGCATCAAACCAATCAAGAAACTAAGTACAAAAGAGCCAAAGACCGTGCGGATTACAAATGTGCGACCAACAATGCGGAATGCGAAGCACAGAAGCATTATGTTCAGGCCAAAGTTCGATACAGCAACAGGAATGCCATAGCCGAAATAAGTGTCGGTGAAGAAATAAATCAAAGTAGCCAAACCTGTCAATCCACCTATCACAATCTTCTCAGGCAATATAAATGCAGTAAAACCAAGTGCATAAATTGCAAGGCCTAAAATTATTAAAAAATAGTCCTTGGCTGAGGTCATTAAATGTCGGTTAAGAGTATGAAACATTTCAGTATATTCGATATTCGTTTTTTCATTGCAAAATTAAATAATTTACAAATCAATTAGCCATGAAATGTGAATTATTTATTCGGATTGTAATAAATACTACCCAATAGGGAATATTCCGCACTCACTTTGACGAATAAATACAAATTGTTTGTAAATTTACATCGTTAATACAACAACAAAGCAATAATGGGAAATATTAAATTGATAACAGCATTTGTTATCAGCATCATCTTAGGCACATCAACATTGTATTCGGCAGATTTCATCGACAGCTCGGCACCATCACAGTTAGTGGGCATTGGTTTGAGACTTGGCATAAACAAATCGTCGACCGGCATTAATTATAACAATATTTTCTCCGACCTAGAGAAAGGGACCAATTCGTGGGGAACAGGTTTTGACGCCGGCGCAGTAGTTAATCTTAATCTGCGTGAGTTCTTTACAATCCAACCAGGATTCTTTTTTCAAAACAAAAGCTTTGACTCGATGCTCGTAATGTCGGTTCCGAGTTCAACAAGTTTTGCTTGTCGTATGACCCATTCGCGATACTATTACTTCAGTATCCCGGTAATGATGTCGTTCCGATTCAATCTGAGCAACAATCTTAAGTTGCTTACCGAAGTTGGACCCTACTTCTCATTTGGACTGGGCGGTGACACTGATTTCAAGGAATACGCAAGTATCGACCAAACCGGCAACATATCGCAGCAGTTCACCGTTGATTATTTCGGTGACAGCAACATGAAGTATGTGCAAATGAAAAAATACGACTGGGGATTCAAGATGGGCGTCGGGCTCATGCTCTGGAACCGATACAGTTTCGGCATTTATTACAATGCCGGATGCCGAAACATTGCAAACGACAATGATGCCTACATGCACCGTGCATCGGCTAAAAACAAACAGTGGACATTCACACTTGGCTATGATTTCTGACTTCGGCAATTAGCATCGTAACAACTATTACGGGCGAAACGTATAGTATATTTATTACGTTTCGCCCGATTTTTATTGCATGCAACGACTTTATTCAGGTTTTAAACTTGATAATAGCACGTTATTTGCTAAATTTGCAAAACATAATATCAAAACAAATAAACAACAACATAATTCAATATGGGAAATATCATTCTTACAGGCGACCGTCCTACTGGTAAACTGCATCTTGGCCACTATATTGGCTCATTGCAGCGTAGAGTACAGCTCCAGAACGAAGGCAACTACGACAAGATGTTCGTTTTCATGGCCGATGTACAAGCTCTTACCGACAACGCCGATAATCCTGAGAAAATTCGACAGAACATTATCGAAGTGGCACTTGACTATCTGGCAGCCGGTCTTGACCCTGAAAAATGTACAATATTCATCCAAAGCCAGATACCGGAACTTTCCGAACTCACTACATACTTGATGAATCTTGTAACAGTGTCACGCATTCAGCGCAACCCTACTGTGAAAACCGAAATAAAGATGCGCAACTTCGAGGCTAACATCCCGCTCGGGTTCTTCTGCTACCCTATCAGCCAAGCAGCCGACATTGCTCTTTTCAAATCAACAACTGTTCCTGTTGGAGAAGACCAGGAACCAATGATTGAAGTTACACGTGAGGTGGTCCGCCGTTTCAACCAAACATATGGAGAGGTACTCGTTGAGCCTCAGATTCTTCTCCCCGAAAACACCGTTTGCCGCCGTCTGCCGGGTACCGACGGAAAGGAGAAGATGAGCAAGAGCCTTGGCAACTGCATCTACCTGAGCGATTCGGCCGATGAAGTATGGCAGAAAGTCCGCTCAATGTTTACCGACCCCGACCATCTTCGTGTCGATGACCCCGGGAAAGTTGAGGGCAATGCTGTGTTTACATATCTCGACGCATTCTCTACCGACAACGATTTTGCGAACTATTGGCCCGACTATAAAAACCTCGACGAACTGAAGGATCACTACCGCCGCGGTGGACTTGGCGACATGAAGTGCAAGAAGTTCCTCAACACTATTATCAACAATATGCTTGAGCCTATGCGCCAGCGTCGCAAAGAATTCGAACAGGATATTCCGGAAATCTACAATATTCTGAAGAAAGGCACGGATAAAGCTCGCGAAACTGCTGCTCAAACAATGGACGAAGTTCGCAAAGCAATGCGAATCGATTACTTTAACGACACCGAACTGATAAAGCAGCAATCGGAGCGTTTCAAAAACCAGAAATAACAGTTTCTGCAATATACAAATAATAAGGGTGAACCATTTGAATCGGCTCACCCTTTATTTTACAAAATACGAAATCAGTACTTATCCCGGATTGGTAGACAGCAAAGGCAAAATCTTCGCTCCAATATTGGGTGATGCCACAAGAACTGATACATTACGGTCGTTACGAAAATGATGCACCATAGCTCCGGCTTCCTGAGCTATAAGAATTCCGGCACACACATCCCACTCATGCAGATTAAGTTCCCAATAGGCATCAAGCACACCGGATGCTACATATGAAATATCTACTGCAGCAGATCCTAAACGGCGGAAGCCACGTACCAAAGGTAACACTCGAGTTGCATTGTCAAGGTTATTGTCGGAGGTTGCAGCCTTGTCGACCGGGAATCCGGTAGAAATAACGGCCTGCGACAAATCGTCAAGCTCACGGACCTTTATAGCCTTGCCATTCAGGAAAGCACCGATACCTTTTACAGCAGTGAATAATTCATTGAGATACGGCGCATACACTACTCCGACAACTGTTTCTCCATTATGACGAATTCCAATAGAAATACTGAACAATGGCAACCCAGAACTGTAGTTAGTGGTACCATCAAGTGGGTCGATAACCCATTGCCATTCGTCACTGTTATTTTCCACACCAGATTCTTCCGACAAAATAGAGTGACTCGGATAACAGCTGTGGATATGTGATATTATCAGCCTCTCCGACTCTTTATCGGCAACTGTAACCACATCGTATTGATTAAGTTTTGCCTGAATATGCAATTCCGTTCCACGGAAATACTTTAGCTGAATTTCCCCTGCTTCGCGTGCCCATGCAACTGCATTTTGAAGCAATAAATCGAGTTCCGACATATTTGCCATTACTCCTCCCGCACAGGAATCTGACGATTAAACACCTCTTTAAAGGAAATTAAAGTCTCGGTGCGTGTTGAGCCAAGATTTTGCAACTTTGTGTGGATGATATTCAACAGATGGTCGTTGTTCTTGGCATAAACCTTAATGAGAATATCATACTTACCTGTTGTATAATGGCACTCCACAACTTCAGGAATAAGTTTAAGGCGTTCTACCAATTCACTGAACTGAGAAGGGTCACTCAAATAAAAACCGATATAGGCACAAGTGTCGTATCCGATGGCCGAAGGAGAAATAAGTGTATGGCTTCCGGAAATCACATTCATAGATGTCAGCTTCTGAATACGCTGATGTATTGCTGCACCCGAGACTCCGCATTCACGCGCAATCTCCAGATAAGGCTTTCTAGCATTTTCTGATAATGTCTTTAAAATCTGATAATCAAGCGAGTCTAATTGCATGTTTGCCATGATTTTCTATTGTTTTTTAATATTATTGTTCGTAAATTTGATTATTATTGAAATCAGCTTACAATTTCAAAGTAACAAAATTACGCATTTTTTTATTATTTATTATGCATTTTCAGAAAATTTTGCCCCATAGCAAACAATTTATCATAATTAACAACATTTATGAATCGTCGTTCCCTATCGACGAACGTCGCGACTACGAAAATTTCATTAATATACTGAACTCGAAATCCAACATTTTTTCATTGGAAGCTGCATTTACAGAGAATGGGGAAATCGTTGGCTTCATATCGCATTGGGATTTCGAAGATTTCATCTACATTGAGCACTTCGCTGTCGATGAAGAATTACGAGGCCACGGTTACGGCCGTACCATAATTGAAAGTTTTCAGTCGAGAACACACCTGCCAATAATCCTTGAGGTTGAGTTGCCCGACTGCGAAATGAGCATTCGCAGAATAAACTTTTACGAGCGTCTTGGGTTCACACTCCATAGTAATGTGAAGTATATTCAGCCATCATACGGAGAAGGCAGAAAGGAAATAGAGCTTAAACTCATGACATACGGCAAAATTGACATCGCAGAGAACTGCCGACAAATAGCTATGATTAAAAAAGAAGTGTACAACAAACAACAATAGTAACGATATTGTTAGAATAAACGATAATTTGTATTAATTTTGTAAAGTGAACTTCAACATAGGCATAACTGTAATAGTAATCGAATAGTGAAAATAACTAAATATATCGTTATAATGATAGCCGCAATTGCCGCTATCACAATACTTTTTGGCTGCAACAACACCACAACCAGGAAAAAGCCTGTGCTTGCTGTAAGCATACAGCCGCAGAAGTATCTCCTTGAGAAAATAGTTGGAGAAAAATACACTGTAACATGCTTGCTGGCGCAAGGCGCAAACCCTGAAAACTACGAGCCGAATGCGGCCCATCTGATGAATCTGGAATCATGCCAGGCATTTTTCAGAATTGGTCACATAGGGTTTGAGCTTGCCATCAGCAACAGAATAAAAAGCAATAACCCCGACTTGAAAGTGTTCGACACTTCGGAAGGCCTAACACTTATCGAAGGGTCGCACGATGTGGGACATGTCGACAAGCATAATCACGAAATCGACCCACACGTATGGAGCTCGGTCCGAAATGTTATGCGCATATCGCAAAATATGTATAACGACATTGTGGAGTTGGACCCTAAGAATAAATTATACTACTACAATCGATTCAACCAGCTTGCCTCAGAGTTGAAGAGTCTCGACTCCAAGATAGTGCAAATACTTGACAGTGCCGAATGCAAATCGTTCCTTGTGTGGCATCCCTCGCTAAGCTATTTCGCACGTGACTACGGGCTGAAACAAATAAGCCTCGAAACTGAGGGAAAGGAATCGTCGATAAAAGGATTCAAGCAGCGTCTTGACAAAGCTGCTGCCGACTCGGTATCGGTGTTCTTGTATCAGCAAGAGTTCGACAGTCGGCAAGCAGAAGCTATCGGCAAAGAGTTAGGAGTAAGAATCGAGAATATTAACCCCATGAATTATGACTGGGAAAATGAAATGTTGTCAACAGCACGAGCAATCGCAGGAAAATAAGATTATTGAACTTGCCGATGTATGTGTGGAATTCGACGGACGTTCGGTTCTGAAAGACATAAATTTTTCCATCAATAAAAATGATTTCATTGCCATCACCGGACCTAACGGAGGCGGCAAGACAACTTTACTTCGCATTCTGCTTAAGCTGATAAAGCCTACACGCGGCACAATTACATATTTCGACAATGGTCGACAGGTTGAATGCCTAAAAGTTGGATATCTGCCGCAAAAGAATCAAATCGACACCCATTTCCCAATCAGTGTGAAAGAAGTTATCGCCACGGGGCTGATGGGATTCAGAAACATTTCGAAAACGGAACGGGCGACATCAGTGTATCAAATGATGGAGCGAATGGGAGTAACCGAAGCACAAAACGAAGCTCTATGCAATCTCTCGGGTGGACAGATGCAACGTGTGTTGCTTGGCCGAGCGCTAATTTCACAGCCCGAGGTATTGGTGCTCGACGAACCGCTTTCATATGTCGACAAGCATTTCGAACGCGAAATATACAGTATCATTGAAGAGGAAGCCAAATCATCGACCATTATTTTGGTGTCGCACGAAATGACTGCAATAGCACCAATGGCAACACGCCACCTCATAGTAGACCACACCGTTCACGATTGTCATGCACATCATCATTTTATAATTTCGCAATGCGAATGAAAGGAACAACAGGATTAGTGCTTGAAGGTGGTGGCATGAGAGGAATGTACACTGCTGGAGTACTCGATGTGATGATGGAAAACCACATCGAAGTGAATCGCGTAGTAGGCGTATCGGCCGGCGCAGTTTTCGGATGCAATTACAAATCGAAACAAATAGGCCGAGTAATCAGATATAATACAAAATATTGTAACGACAGCCGCTACATCAGTCTGAAATCGCTCATCACAACTGGAGATTTATATAATGTGAAGTTTTGCTATCACGACTTACCGGAACGACTTGACCCGTTCGACACCGATAAATACAGCAAGAACAAGATTGAATTCTTTGCCACATGCACCGACGTAGAATCGGGAAAAGCCGTATATCATAACTGCAAGACAGGTCGTGACAATGACACTTTATGGTTTCAAGCCTCGGCTTCAATGCCGTTTGTAGCACGTATTGTTGAAATAGACGGACATAAATATCTCGACGGAGGCATTGCCGACTCCATACCTGTCAAATGGATGAGGGATTCCGGAGTAATTAAGAACATCATCGTTCTCACTCAACCAAATGGTTATCGGAAAGAGAAATCGCCAATGGCTCAGCTGATGAAAATATTCTATCACCGATATCCGGCTCTTATCGAAGCAATGGCCAATCGCCACAAAGTTTACAACGAAACACTCGACTATATAAGCGAGCTCGAAAAAGGCAACGATACATTAGTTATTCGACCCAGTCGGAAAATCAATATTAGCCGAACGGAACGCAATCCAAACACGCTATGGGAAATGTACAACCTCGGCCGAAACGATGCAACCGAAAGAATAAATGAACTGATAGAATTCACAAAATAAGGCGCAAAGATTCAATCAATGCGCCTTTACGTTTAATACGAATCAAATTATCGTAACAATACCAGAAAAACGGTGCAGAATCAAAACTGACACTGCACCGTAAATTATTAGAATAGAATTATTATTTCACCTTGGCTTTAAGGCATGAGGCCACAAAATAGCCAATCAAAGCAGCATAAACCACAAAACCCAGGATTTGGAGTGTAACAGCCGGAATGCCGCATACATACTCAAATCCAGCAAATCGGGTAATTGCAGCAAACACGCCAAACAGCGCGCCACCGGCAATGAAACCCGATGCGAGCAATGTTCCCTTATCGCGACGTGCTTCGTTAACAGTCTTGTCGGACGAACGAGTGCTGACATACCAGCTTACAATACCACCAACGAGAAGCGGTGTATTAAGGTGCAACGGGATGAACATTCCAAGACAGAAAGCCAAAGCCGGAACACCGAGCCAATTAAGAAGCAATGCCAATACAGCACCTACCATATAAAGAATCCACGGGGTTTCGCCACCCATCATCAACGGCTCAATGACAGCAGCCATAGCATTTGCCTGAGGTGCTACCAATGCATTCTCACCGGCAAAGCCGTATGTCTTGTTGAGCAGAAGTATAACCCCACCTACTGTTGCAGCCGATACAAGCGTGCCGAGGAATTTCCACGATTCCTGCTTTTTAGGAGTTGAACCAAGCCAATATCCTATCTTTAGGTCGGTAACAAATCCACCAGCCATAGACAATGCCGTGCAAACCACACCGCCAATAACCATCGAAGCCACGATGCCTGAGGTGCCGTTAAGCCCTACCCCAACAAGAATGGCCGATGCAACAATGAGAGTCATAAGAGTCATTCCCGAAACAGGGTTGGTGCCCACAATTGCTATTGCATTAGCAGCAACAGTGGTAAAAAGGAATGCAATAACTGTAACAACAATCCAAGCCACAAGAGCCTGTACAAAATTATGAATTACACCAAGCCAGAAGAAAAGCAATACAACAACAAGCGCCAAAACTATATAAAGCACAACGCTTTTCATTGACAGGTCAGTTTGCCAACGGATTTCTTTCTTTTCTGTGCTCTTGCCCTTAAGCTCGCGTCCTGCCAGACCAACGGCTTGGCTGATAATAGGCCATGATTTGACAATACCAATCACTCCGGCCATGGCAATGCCACCGATACCAATTAGTTTTGCCTTTTGCGCAAACAGAAGTTCGGGAGAGAGTGCAGCAAGTTCCGGGCTGCCATAAGTTCCCATCAACGGAATAATAATCCACCATACGAATATACTGCCGGCAAATATCACAAATGAATATTTAAGGCCAACAATGTAGCCGAGGCCAAGAAGAGCAGCGCCAGTATTGCAACTGAACACAAGGCGTGTTTTCTCAGCTATGGCATTACCCCATTGCGTTGCCGAAGTGGTGAGCACCTCAGCCCACCAGCCAAATGTAGCAACAATATAATCATACGCACCACCTATAAGGCTGGCAATTACGAGAGTCTTTGCCTGTCCGCTGTTGCTAGCTGATTTCGACTCGCCGCTAATAAGCACTTGAGCAGTGGCAGTAGCCTCAGGGAAAGGATACTTACCATGCATATCTTTCACGAAATATTTCCGGAATGGAATAAAGAAAAGAATCCCTAATATACCCCCCAACAGAGAGCTACAAAATACCTGGTAGAAATTCACAGCGAGTTCGGGATACTTGGCCTGAAGAATATAAAGTGCAGGCAAGGTGAAGATTGCACCTGCCACAATTACGCCAGAACAAGCACCGATTGACTGAATTATTACATTCTCGCCAAGAGCATTCTTCCTGTTAAGCATACTCGACACTCCAACTGCAATAATAGCAATCGGGATAGCCGCTTCAAACACCTGCCCCACCTTAAGGCCCAGATAAGCCGCAGCGGCACTAAACACTATAGCCATTACAAGGCCCATACCTACGGAGTAAACCGTAGTTTCTGGATACTCTTTTTCAGGATGCATCGGAGGAGTGTATTGCTCACCCTCATGCAATTCTCTGAACGCATTGTCGGGAATCCGATTCTCTTCGTTTTCTTTCATTATATAATATTATTAAATTGATTTGCCATATTTATTGCTGGTATATCACAAAGTCTGACACCAATCATATGCAAAGATAGAATTAATATAATATAAGAGCAAAACAAGCCTCAAAAACATTAATTAACCCTATTATGAAAAACTATTCGAGAAAAGATGATGAATTATGGAAAAATTTATTTAATTTTGTGGCCAGAATTGAACAATTAATGAAAATAAGTTATGAAAGCATTCGTATTTCCAGGACAAGGTGCACAATTTGTAGGTATGGGAAAAGACCTGTACGAAAACAATGCACTTGCACACGAAATGTTTGAAAAAGCAAACGAAGTTTTAGGTTTCAGAATCACAGACTTAATGTTTGAAGGCACAGAAGAAGATTTGCGTCAAACAAAAGTTACACAGCCAGCTATATTCTTGCATTCAGTAATTTTGGCAAAAACCATGGGCGACGAATTTAAACCAGATATGGTAGCCGGTCACTCACTTGGCGAATTCTCCGCCTTGGTAGCAGCCGGAGCTCTCCCTTTCGAGCAAGGACTTCAACTTGTTGCCACACGTGCAGCCGCAATGCAAAGCGCTTGTGAGAGCAATCCATCTACAATGGCCGCAATCCTTGGTCTGCCAAATGAAAAAGTTGAGGAAATCTGCGCAACCATCGACGATGTTGTTGCTCCCGCCAATTACAACTGTCCTGGACAGATAGTAATATCGGGCACAATAAGCGGAATCGATGCTGCATGCGCAAAAATGCTCGAAGCCGGTGCACGTCGCGCCCTGAAACTTAAAGTAGGCGGCGCATTCCACTCTCCTCTTATGCAGTCGGCCCACGAACGTCTGGCCGAAGCAATCAACAACGCCGATTTCAAGGTTCCTGTTTGTCCTGTATACCAAAACGTAGACGCAAAGCCACACACCGACCCTAAAGAAATCAAGGACAATCTTATTGCCCAGCTCACTGCACCAGTGAAATGGACTCAGATTGTACAAAACATGGTTGCTGATGGTCTTACCGAAGTAGTTGAGCTCGGCCCTGGTTCAGTGCTTCAAGGGTTGGTTAAGAAAATCTCATCAGAAGTTGCCACTTCTGGCCGTCAATAAGCCCAATAGATAGATAATTTCAACAAGAAATGCGGCAGATTCGGTTATTATTCCGGATACTGCCGCATTAGTTTTGTTCTGAGTATGATGAGAAATTATCAAATAGTCATAGCCATTACAAGTTTCTCATAGTTTTTCTGTTTTGTAGCACCCATAATTAGGAACCAGTCAACAATGGTCCAAACACCGCAGCCACCACCGGTAAGCAACTTACCAATACCAAGGCCCATGTCGCCGATAAAGAAACGGTCGATACCGAACGAACCAAGGAAAATTGAAAGAATCAATACTATAGTCGGATCCTTAAACTGCATTGTTGACAACATTACAGCTTTGTCGTCACTAACCTGCAACAGGCGTTCGCGAATAGTTGGAATAAATTCCTCGGGAAAATTCTTGCCTTGAGTCATCAAGAACATGTCAACTTTTTGTGCATCCATATGAAAAATGTAAATAATTTAATAATTTTTGTAAATATACTTATTTCTATTTGTCAAAACAAAAGAAAAAATTGAATTTTTTATTTTATCCTTTCGTTTGTAGTTAGACTTATAATAGGAGCCACCGGTTGTTAAGCAATGTTAAATTTTTGATATATATAGACCCCATAATAAAGAAATAATTAGTAATTTTGTTCTGAAATCACTAAATGATACTAAAAGCTCACATAAACAAGATTTGCGATTTTCACTCTTGGGGAGCAGAAATGCAAATTTAAGCTACATGGCCTAACACAACAGGTTGCAGATAGCAAAAAATCCTTTTTCTCAAATATTCACAAAGCAATAACAATATGAACAGGAAATTCCGGCTCATATGCTCACTTTTGTGTGTCGTATGCAGCAGCTATTCAGTATCGTTCTCTGCCGAGATACTGAAACTAAATGTCGAATCGTTATTCGAATTGGCAGAACAACGAAGCTCGGCCATAAGGGTCATGGATTATAGAATCGAAGAGTCGCAAACTGCATATAAAGCTGCACGTAGCGAACGATTACCCGAATTAAGTGCAGGCGTGTCGGTTGCATATCTTGGCAATGGATATATAACCGACCGCGACTTCTCCAACGGAACGTCGGTTAGCATTCCTCATTACGGAAACAATATCGCCATCGAAGCCAGCCAGGTTGTCTACTCGGGAGGAGCAATCACAAACGGGATAAAAGCCGCCTACATAGGTCGTAAAATGGCTACAATTAATAGAGAACGGACATCAAACGATATTCGATTTGCTCTGCTTGGTTACTATATTTAACTGGCAAAACTCAAGGCGCAGCGAAATGTAATTACCAAAAACATCAGCCTTGCCGAGAAACTAATCGAGGAGATGAACAACAGGCTGCAACAAGGCGTGGCATTGAAAAATGATATCACGCGTTACGAACTACAGCTGTCGGAAATCAAGTTGCGACT
>JAEDFO010000003.1 GCA_016292745.1 Muribaculaceae bacterium
ATAAATGAATTATAACCGCATCAGCGCATTGATTTCTGTTATACAATTTGAGTAGACAATATTATTACAAATATAAACAACTGTCGAGGATTTTTTGTAAATTTGCACGCGTAAATTTACACATTCATCAAAAAGACATGTTAGAAAAGATTAATCAACTTCGCGAAGATATAGCCCGGCTGAAAGCTGAGAATGCCGAGCAAATTGAAGCACTGCGCATAAAATACTTGAGCAAGAAAGGCGAGATATCAGCCTTGTTCAACGACTTCCGCACCGTGCCTAATGAACAGAAAAAGGAAATCGGCCAAAAGCTGAACGAGCTGAAGAACATTGCTACCGAGAAAATCAACGCCCTGCGCGAAGCATTTGCCTCGAAAGACGATATTTCATCGGACATCGACCTTACCCGTTCGGCAGTGCCTTACGCTGAAGGCTCTCGACACCCTCTTTCGCTTGTAAAAAACGAAATCATCGACATCTTCTCGCGCCTGGGCTTTACAATTGCCGAGGGTCCGGAAGTTGAGGACGACTGGTATGTGTTCTCGTCGCTCAACTTTGCAGCCGACCATCCGGCACGTGACATGCAGGACACATTCTTCATTCAGCGTAACCCCGACGTGCTTCTGCGCACCCACACATCATCGGTACAAAGCCGTGTGATGGAGAAAACCCAGCCGCCGATTCGCATCATCTGCCCCGGACGTGTTTATCGCAACGAGGCCATCTCATATCGTGCCCACTGTTTCTTCCATCAAGTTGAGGCACTATACGTTGATAAGAACGTAACATTTGCCGACCTGAAGCAAACACTTCTTTACTTTGCAAAGGAGATGTTCGGTCCTGAGACAAAGATTCGTCTGCGTCCTTCGTACTTCCCATTCACTGAGCCATCTGCCGAAATGGATATCTCATGTAACTTGTGCGGTGGCAAAGGCTGCAACTTCTGCAAGCACACCGGATGGGTGGAAATTCTCGGATGTGGCATGGTTGACCCGAATGTGCTCGAAGCATGCGGCATCGACAGCAAACAGTACACCGGTTTTGCTCTCGGCATGGGAGTTGAGCGTATCACCAACCTGAAATACCAGGTAAAGGACTTGCGTATGTTCTCCGAAAACGATGTGCGTTTCCTTGAGGAATTCGAATCGGCTCATTGATAAATGCCACAAATTGTATATAATATTATTGCTATAGGCATCGGTGGTGCCTTTGGTGCAATACTCCGATATTGTGTGTCGTTGCTTGTCAGCGGCACACATTCTGTTTTCAACCTTGGCACTATCGCTGTCAATCTCCTTGGCTCGCTCATTATTGGCATTTTGTACGTTCTGATGGCCAAATACGAAGGCGACAGTGTGCTTAGGCTCTTCATTTTTGTGGGCATTCTGGGAGGATTCACCACATTCTCAAGCTTTGCTCTCGATAGCATCAACATCGCCCGCAATTCAGGATATCCGACAGCTGCACTCTACATCGCAATCAACAACATTGGCGGAATAATGGCAGCCTTGGCAGGTATAGTAATAACTCATTATCTAACACAAGCAAAATAAAATGACAACCAAAGAACGCTACGCAGGAATAATCAAATGGTTCTCAGCGAATATGCCGAGTCCTACCACAGAGCTAAACTACCGCACCCCCTATGAGCTGCTTGTGGCCGTGATTTTGTCGGCTCAATGCACCGACAAAAGGGTGAATATCGTAACTCCGCCATTATTCGAAAGGTTTCCCACCGTAGATGATATGGCACGCAGCACAGTTGAAGAAATTTTCGAATACATTAAAAGCG
This sequence comes from Muribaculaceae bacterium, assembly GCA_016292745.1. Classification (GTDB taxonomy): domain Bacteria; phylum Bacteroidota; class Bacteroidia; order Bacteroidales; family Muribaculaceae; genus SFRY01. The sequence goes on from JAEDFO010000003.1 coordinate 1,793, forward strand.
TAACCTTCCCAAACAATAAGGCCAAATCGCTACTGGGCATGGCAAACATGCTCGTCGACAAATATAACGGCGAAGTGCCATCAGAACTCGATGAACTGGTAAAGATTCCGGGTGTTGGCCGAAAGACCGCCAACGTGATCCTGGCTGTAGTTTACAATAAGGCAGCCATGGCCGTCGACACGCATGTGTTCCGTGTGTCGAATCGTATAGGTCTCACCAAGAACTCGCCCAACCCTCTTGTCACCGAACGCACTTTGGTAAAGAATTTCCCCGAGGAACTGCTGCCTACCGCCCATCATTGGCTTATTCTTCACGGTCGATATGTGTGTACGGCACGAAAGCCAAACTGTCTGGATTGTGGAATAAAAGACTTCTGCGCCTACTACAAAAAGAATTCAGCTGAATGAGCAATTGAGTCATTCAGCTGAATTCTTTATTATACTGACAATACATATCTATTCAAACAAACCTTCGATTGCCTCTTCAGGCTCGGCCTGTACACTGGTATCGTAAATCTGCTTGGCACACGGATTGAAATCGGCAGGGAAAGTGAAATGTGAGTCCTGACTGTAATGCAAACTCTTGTCGGCATACACCTTCTTCATATATAATCCATATATAGGCAATGCCATCGATGCACCTTGACCGTAAGCCATGCCATTGAAGTGGATGTATCGCTCTTCGCCACCTACCCAAACACCACTCACAAGGTCGGGGGTGAATCCCATGAACCATCCATCGGCGTTATAGTTGGTGGTTCCGGTTTTGCCGCCCATCTGCGCTACTATGTTGTATGGGGCACGGCGTACGCGGTTACCTGTACCGCTATCCACTACATTGAGCAATATCGACAAAATCTTATAGTAAGCTTCTTCACTGATAACCTCGGTTTGCTGCGCAGCAAATTCGCTCAACACATTGCCAGAGTTGTCGCAAATTCGTGTAACGAACAGCGGCTCGGCACGCATGCCCCTGTTGGCGTAAGCCGAATATGCACCCACCATTTCGCGAACCGAGACATCGCACGGACCGAGACAGAGCGAAATAACAGGGTCAAGGTGATTGGTGATGCCGAAATTATGCATGTTACGCACTAATGTAGCTGGTGAAAGATGCTCCATCAGACGAGCCGAAATCCAGTTGTTTGAGTTTGTGAGAGCCCAACGCAAGTCAACCATCTCGCCCACTCGTGCACTGCCAGCATTACGCGGCGACCACGGCCGGCCATTCTCGTCCATGATGGTAGGTTGCTCGTTAAGGAACATATCGCACGGTGTATACCCTTCCTCCATTGCATATGTGTAAAGGAACGGTTTGATAGTAGAACCAATCTGACGTCGTCCCGTCGACACCATATCGTACTGGAAGAACCGGAAATCAGGGCCTCCCACATAAGCCTTGACATGTCCGTTGACAGGGTCCATCGACATAAATCCGCAACGAAGGAAATGCTTATGATAAAGAATCGAGTCGCGAGGAGTCATCGTGGTATCAATGATGCCATCATACGAGAACACACGCATATCAACCGGGGTATTGAACACCTTGTCGATTTCGCTCTGGCTCTTGCCTGCATTCTTCAGGGCACGATAACGGTCGGACTGCTTTATTGACCAGTCAATGAGCTCAATAATCTTGTCTTGTGATATTTCCTCGCGATTGGTACTATATGGTGCCAGTTTTACGTTTCGCTTCTCGCGGTTGAACTGTGGCTGGAGATAATTGCCAAAATGCTCGCGTACGGCCTCCTCAGCATAACGTTGCATACGTGAATCGATTGTGGTGTAAATCTTCAAACCATCAGTATAGATATTATACTTCGAACCGTCTGGCTTGGGATTCTTCTCAACCCAGCCAAACAGCGGGTTGTTTTGCCACATAATGGAATCGTCAACGTAAGCCTGGTGATTCCACGAGGGATAATCACTCAATTTAGGCTTGTGTGCGCGCAGCATTCTACGAAGCTCTTCGCGGAAATACGGCGCTAGGCCCTCTTTGTGGTCAACTTTATGATAGTCAAGCACTAACGGGAGCTCTCTTAGCGAGTCGAGTTCGGCCTTGGTAATCATATCAGATTTATGCATCTGCTCAAGTACCACATTACGGCGCTGGCAAGCACGGTCCTTGTGACGAACGGGATTATACAGCGATGGGTTCTTTGCCATACCCACCAGCATAGCCGACTCCTGTATGTTCAGATCCTTCGGCTCTTTTCCGAAATACACATAGGCTGCACTCTTGACACCAACGGCATTGTTAAGGAAGTCGAATTGATTAAGATACATCTTAATGATTTCGTCCTTTGTGTAGTAGCGCTCAAGCTTCACCGCAATAGCCCACTCAATAGGCTTCTGAAGCATACGCTGAAACATGTTCTGAGATGTTGGCGAATAGAGCTGCTTAGCAAGCTGCTGGGTAATGGTACTGCCACCACCGGCACTTTTCTGCCGCAACAAGCCTCGCTTAACAATGGCACGCACAAGAGCACGCACATCGATACCCGAATGTTCAGTGAAACGCTCGTCCTCGGTTGCAACGAGAGCATTGATAACGTGGTCGGAAATCTCATCAAAATCAACATAAGCACGGTTGCTCTTGCTCTGATAGAATCGGCCAAGTTCTACACCATCGCTTGAATAAATAATGGTTGCAAACTTATCTGTAGGGTTCTTAAGTTCCTCCACAGGAGGCATATACCCTATTATACCGTTATAGATAAGAATGAACAAAAGTGCAACGACGGCAACAACAATGCCGGTACATTTCCACATTCGCCGCACTATCAATTGAGTATTAGTATTTTTCTTTACTGACACGATAACAAAGTATATGAGATTTTACACTACAAACATACAAAAAAAAGAGCACCTTTTGCACAATAGATTGGCATATTTACATATGTTGCCTATTAGCGGCCAGCATTGTAGACACCAAGCGACAGACCTACGTCGGAAATACCTCTGAGAGTGTCGTCGCGCATACCGTTCCACACTACAATCTTACGTAAATCGCGGAGCCGCGAGGCATCACACACAAAAACGACACGCTCATATGAAGCCCCAAAACCACTGCCGTACCACTTTCCAAACTTATCCGACAGCATACACTCAACGGTATCGGTGGTCACAGTATCGGAATACACATAGTCGACAAACAACCAGAGATTACAATAGCGGTAATCGTTATTGTGCCGAATAGTAACATACACACTGTCGGCAGGCATGGCTAGAGAATCCACTCCTTTCAATACATATTCTAACGGCTCGGTAGCCGGCCACCCTTGGTTGCCGAGCGAACGAAAATCGGAGTACGATGTATGTTTGTATCGGCAACCTTCGATAATTATCATAAATAATAACGAAACAATGAAAACCGAGGTCTTATTCATTATTACTGGGCTTATTGTCAGGTTTTGGCTGATTTGCCGGTTGGTTATTGTTCTTGTTATTCCTGTTACGGTTTTGGTTACGCTGCTGGCGGTTAGGCTGGCCTTGAGGCTTTGGCTGCTGAGGCTGGCCTTGCTGCTTGGGTTGCGGCTGGCGTTTCCCTTGGCCGTCGGCTTTGGGGTCGCGTTGTTTCTGTCCCTGCTGGTTCTTATTACGCGAACGTTTCTTGTTCTTGTCGAAGCGGGTGAGGCTGTTTTGGCCAACAATGTCGCCAAACTCCTTTTTTTCGGGCTTAGCCGAACCTTCAAGCGAATCGAGACGTTCAGGCTTAATGCCTTGCTTGTTGAGAGCAATCACCTCTGCAACTTTGTCAGGAGTTAGAGTGACGAGATTAGCCGGAACCGACTTGTCGGTAGAGTACACCATCTCACCCTTGAAGATGTCGGTCTTGAAATGGTAATACACGGCGTCCTGAGTGTGGAGCTGTACATCGCGTGGCGGCAACTTTTTTGAAGCCTCTACATATGCGTCAACCTCAAAATTCATACAGCACTTCAGCTTGGCACATTGTCCGGCAAGTTTCTGAGGATTGAGCGACAGGTCTTGATGACGGGCGGCATTTGTCGACACCGATACGAAATTACTCATCCAGCTCGAACAGCATAGCGGACGCCCACAAGGACCGATACCTCCAATGCGGCCGGCTTCCTGACGGGCTCCAATCTGTTTCATCTCAACACGAATCTTGAATGTATCGGCCAGAACTTTGATTAACTGACGGAAATCGACACGTTCGTCGGCAATATAGTAGAAAATGGCCTTATTGCCATCGCCTTGATACTCTACATCACCGATTTTCATGTTCAGATGCAAGTCTTCGGCAATTTTTCTGGAACGAATCATCGTATCGTTTTCACGTGCCTTTGCCGCCTCGAATTTCTCAATGTCGGCAGGCTTGGCCTTGCGAAACACGCGAAGGAACTCGATGTCGGGACGCAAATTTGCTCGGCGCATCTGCAATGCAACGAGTTTTCCCGTCATAGTCACCTTTCCAATGTCGTGTCCAGGACTTGCTTCTACCGCAACAATATCGCCACACTGCAGCTGCAAGTTGTTGGTGTTGCGGAAAAATCCTTTTCGCGTATTCTTGAAGGTAACCTCCACCATATCCGAAGCATTGAATCCGCCAGGGATGTCGGCAAGCCAGTTGAAGGAATGAAGTTTGCTTCGTGGCGCCACGTCGGCGCATTTGCATGCCTGACAAGGAGTTTGCTGGGCCGATTTTTCGGCCGGCTTCACCACTTGTCGCTTCTGTGCTCCTTCGGCTTCGGCTATTAAAGACGGTTCGAGGTCGTCAATATTATTAACATCTTTAATATCCATCGCAGCAAATTATTTTGCGAAACTAACGGCACGGGTCTCACGGATGACAGTGATACGGACCTGGCCAGGATATGTCATTTCATCTTGGATGCGCTTTGCAATTTCAGCCGAGAGCTTTTCGGTTTCGGCATCATCAATCTTGTCGGCACCAACAATTACACGCAATTCGCGTCCGGCCTGGATGGCATAGGTCTTGATTACGCCCGGATACGAGAGTGCAAGCTGCTCAAGGTCGTTGAGGCGCTTTATGTAGGCCTCAACCACTTCACGTCGTGCACCAGGACGTGCGCCAGAAATGGCGTCGCACACCTGCACGATAGGAGCAAGCAGGCTCATAGGTTCAACCTCATCGTGGTGAGAGCCGATAGCGTTGCAGATATCAGGCTTTTCCTTGTACTTTTCGGCAAGTTTCATACCAAGCAATGCATGTGGCAATTCAGGCTCTTCGTCGGGAACTTTGCCTATATCGTGTAACAGACCGGCGCGACGTGCCTTCTTCGGGTTCAAGCCAAGTTCCGATGCCATGACGGCACACAGATTGGCTGTCTCGCGCGAGTGTTGCAACAGATTCTGGCCGTAACTCGAACGATACTTCATCTTACCCACAAGGCGAATCAGTTCGGGATGCAAGCCATGGATACCGAGGTCGATGGCTGTGCGCTTACCGGTTTCGATAATCTCTTCCTCGATTTGTTTACGCACCTTGGCAACAACTTCCTCGATGCGCGCCGGGTGAATACGTCCGTCGGCTACAAGCTGATGAAGAGCAAGGCGTGCTATCTCTCGACGAACCGGGTCGAAGCCTGAAAGTACTATTGCTTCGGGGGTGTCGTCAACAATGATTTCTACTCCGGTGGCAGCTTCGAGGGCGCGTATGTTGCGACCCTCACGGCCAATTATGCGGCCCTTGATTTCGTCGCTCTCAATGTGGAACACAGTCACTGCATTCTCTATAGCTGTTTCGGTGGCTACTCGCTGAATCGACTGAACAACGATGCGCTTGGCCTCTTTATTTGCAGTAAGCTTAGCTTCGTCCATAATGTCGTTGATATACGATGCTGCAGCTGTCTTGGCTTCATCCTTAAGCGACTCGATGAGCTTTTCCTTTGCCTCTTCGGCAGAAAGGCCCGAAACGTGCTCGAGAGTGTCCTGAATATTACGCTGCATCTTGTCGAGTTCCTGTTTCTTTGCATCGATAAGGACCAACTGGTTCTCGAGGCTCGACTTCAATGTGTCGGTCTCGCTTTTCTTGCGCTGCAATTCGGCTTGCATCTGTCCAAGCTGCATTTCGCGCTGCTTGATCTTTGCTTCAGCCGACTGAATCTTTGACATTCGGGCGTTTGCGGCTTTTTCGGCTTCGGTCTTTATTTTCATCTCCTCTTCTTTTGCTTCAAGGAGCTTGTTTTTCTTAATCACCTCAGCCTCGAGCTTTGCCTCGTCAACAATACTTTTCGCGCGTGAACGCGAAATAATTCGAATTATAATAAATGTGCCTAAAGCACCAACAATTAGTGCGGCCACTGCCGCGATAATAACATCCATAAAAACAAATAAAAAATGCACCACCATCTAAGCCTAAGCCTAAATGAAAGTGCGGTAAAAAAATCTCAAAATACAAAAAATCCGGACCTCGACAGCTCGTGGCTAACAAAACAGCCGAGCCGGTATATCTTTATTGCTATCTCACATCTCAAGCAGAATCTTGTCGAGCTGTTTTTCAAACTCGTCGAGCGTCTGCTCTACATCTTTCTGTTTCGAAGCATACTGTTCTTCGCGTACTCGCATTTTCGACACAGCTTCGTAATATTGACGAGCAAAACTCAAGGCTATCGTGAGTATGATACGGTTGGTATCGTTGCTCGGATTGGCGCTTTTCCATTTGCTCCAAAGTCGATTATACTCTGCTATCGCCGCCCTGTAATACTCTTCGTTCTCGCGCTTGACGGACATCTGAAATTCAGGAATATCGGCTACACGTATTGTAATTTTCAATTTGTCTTCAACTGCCATAGCTTCAATCGGTTAATTGAGCGATGCACTTATCGACATCCCGCACTAACTGGGTCAAAATGGCTTTGCTTTGACTTAATTCGGCCGCAGAACTGTTTATTGCCCTGGCCATACGCAGATAATCGTTGTCGAGCTTCAGCTGTTCAATCTGCTTGGTGAGTTTGTCGACATCGCCTGCCAGCTCTGCTGTCTTACGCTGATATTCTTCTTTTTCAGCCTCCAGACGACGGTATTTCTCAAGCATTACCACCAGCTTACTCTCTATACGTGAGATTCTGCTTTCCAAATCGTCAGCCATTCTTCTCCAATTTTTCACAAATGTAATATATTTATTGATATTTTCATATATTTTGTCGATATTTTTTCAATCAAATTAGTTAATAATTCGTTTTTAATAGTGGATCTTCCCATCGAAATTTGAAGATTCACAATTATTGATTATTTTAGCAGGCCAAAATTTCAAAATTGACTTAACATGAACAAACCTACTGAAACCGACATACAATTCATGCAGATTGCATGCGACCTGGCATTTGAAAACATCGACCACGGAGGCGGCCCGTTTGGTGCCGTAATTGTCAAGGACGGCAACATTGTTTCAACCGGGTGCAACACCGTGACGCTCGACAACGACCCTACAGCTCATGCCGAAGTAAACGCCATCCGCAAGGCGTGCGCCCAGACCGGCAACTTCAAGCTCGACGGATGCGTGGTGTATAGCTCATGCGAGCCTTGTCCTATGTGTCTCTCGGCACTGTACTGGGCGGGTGTGAAGAAAATATACTACGGGAACACCAAGACCGATGCCCGCGACATAAATTTCGACGACAAATTCATATACGACGAGCTGGAAATTGAGCCAGAGGAACGCCACATCCCCAGCGTTAGAATAAATCTGCCGGAAGCAATCCTTGCTTTCAAGAAGTGGGCCGATAAAACCGATAAAATTGAATATTAGCGCACAAGCGAGCCTTGGCGTATGCAATTGTCGCGCAGATAATTGTTAAGCAGATTGGCAAACTGATAGTTCTTCAATCCCCACCTCGGCGAAACGAGCAAAGAATCGGGCGACTGCGACACAAACCGCTCAATGGCAATGCTTAACGGCAAATGCTTTATAAACTCACCGCACAATGCCACATACGACTGAGGCGTGAACGAGGGAACCGCCAGTGTGCCTTCAGCCACTTGTTGTGCCATTCTAGTTCCCTTGATTAGCTGTAACTGGTGAATCTTTAACGTCGACAGCGGAAGCGATGCCATGGCATCGGCTGTTGCCATTATTTGCGATTCTGTTTCGCCAGGCAAGCCGATAATAATATGCGCGCCACACATTATGCCGGCCGAAGCGGTCCGCCGCACTGCATCAACTGTGTCGGCCCACGTATGCCCGCGGTTAATCAGCTGCAATGTGGCATCGTGCGAGGTCTCAACACCATACTCCACAAGCACAAACGTTTCGCGAGCCAACAATTCCAGTTCATCGAGCAACGGCTGCGGCATGCAGTCGGGACGCGTTCCGATGATAATCCCAACAACGCCCTCGACAGCAAGCGCATCGCGATACATCTGCATCAACGACGACACTTGCCCGTATGTATTAGTATAAGCCTGAAAATAAGCCAAATACTTCATCGATGGATACTTACGCGAGAAGAAGCCACGACCCTCATCAAGTTGCTGCCGAACAGATTTAACCGGTGTGCAATAGCCGGGATTGAATGTCTGGTTATTGCAATATGTACAGCCTCCATAGCCCTTGGTCCCATCGCGGTTGGGACATGTGAAACCCGCATTGATGGCTATCTTCTGCACCTTAAACGGAAAAAAGCGGCTCAAGAATTGCGAGAAATCAACATACCCGTAACTTTCGGTAAGCATGATGCTAAAGATGGGTGGTTTTGTTAAAAAGGTAATTGTCAAGAATGACCATTGCTGCCATAGCCTCGACGATTGGCACCGCACGAGGCAAGACGCATGGGTCGTGACGGCCTTTGGCCCGAAGGACGGTGCTGTTGCCATTAGTGTCGACTGTATCGACGTCGCGCAGCAAGGTTGCCACAGGCTTGAAGGCAACCCGGAAATATATGTCGTTGCCATTGCTTATACCGCCCTGTATGCCACCTGAATGATTGGTTGTGGTGGTTATGCGGCCATTCTCGGAAACAAAAGTATCAATCATCTCACTGCCTCGCATACCTGCCGATGCAAATCCTTCGCCATAGTCGAAACCCTTTACAGCATTGATGCCGAGCATGGCATCGCCCAGCCGCGCATGCAGTTTCCCGAAAACCGGCTCGCCGAGACCTGAAGGAACGCCTTTTATCACTCCGGTTACAACACCACCAATGGTGTCGCCCTGCGACTTCACCTCCGAAATCAGATCTATCATGCGTTGCGCCACTTCGGCATCGGGGCAACGGACTATATTGTTGTCGATTGAGTCAAGATTCAGTTCAGTATATGGTTTGTCGAGCACAATATCGCCCACTTGCGATGTGTAGGCATACACCGTTATGCCAAGCTTCTCCAAAGCCTGCTTAGCAAATGCACCTGCCACCACTCGAGAAATGGTTTCGCGAGCCGACGAGCGTCCACCTCCTCGATAATCGCGGATGCCGTACTTGGTCTGATAGGTGTAGTCGGCGTGCGACGGGCGGAATGTGTCCTTGATGTTTGCATAATCGCTACTGTGCTGATTGGTATTTTCCACCATGAAACCGATGGGCATACCGGTAGTGACCCCGTCGAGCAAGCCTGAAAGCACATTAATGCGGTCAGGCTCATTGCGTGGTGTCACTATCGACGACTGTCCTGGACGACGTCGTGACAGTTCGCGTTGAACCTTTTCGATATCTATCTCGATGCCAGCCGGCATGCCTTCAATCACTCCACCAACTGCTGCACCATGCGACTCGCCGAAAGTGGTAACCCTATATATTACACCAAATCCATTCATTATATATTCATCTGTTTATTTATCAATTGTCAAATCGGCCAACGATGCCCTTACATATCCAACCAGAGCCTGCGGATTGATGCGAAGCTGCAACCCTCTGACGCCGGCACTCACATATATATAATCGTGGAGGTTGCATGATGAATCAAAAAAAGTCGGGAACGTCTTCTTCATACCAATGGGACAGCAACCGCCACGGATATACCCAGTAACAGGGAGCAGTTCCTTCAAGGGTATCATCTCGGCCTTCTTGTTGCCCGACACCTTAGCTGCCTTTTTCAGGTCAACCTCGTCATCGCCGGGCACTACACACACAAAATAACCGTTGCGGTCGCCATGTAGCACCAAAGTCTTGAACACCTGTCGGATGTTCTCGCCAAGTTGGTCGGCTATATGCTGTGCGCCCAAATCTGATTCGTCAACCTCATACGGGATCAGTGAATACTCAATTTTTGCCTTATCGAGCAGACGGGCTACGTTTGTCTTGCTAATGTTTGCCATATTGTCATTATATATGATAATAATTGAACAAAGGTATAAATTTGCCGGCAAAAAATGCCAACCGACAATAAAAAACCGGTCACTTTCAAGCAACCGGTTATTGATTTCTTATAATAAGGAATGAAATCTATCGTACTCTAAGGGTTTTGCCGATTTTCAGCTTCGTTGTGGTTTTGATGCCATTAAGACGGCACAGTTTCTTAACACTTACACCATGACGGCTTGCAATCTTGCCAAGTGTGTCGCCTTTGCGAACACGGTATGTAGCCTTTGATCCACCGGTCTTGTACTTGTTGCTCTTAAGAGTTGAAGCATAGCGTGCACGCTGAGCCTTCGGCGAATAGTCACGACCCACTTCGTATGTTTTCTTGTCGAAAGTATACTGGTCGGTGTGAGTAGTCTGGTTGTCAAAATCAAAAATAGCCGAAGGATTGATAGCATAGCCCATGAATCGGGTTTCGAAGTGGAGGTGCGAGCCTGTGCTGTGTCCGGTATTGCCACCAAGGGCGATAGGCTGACCTGCCTTAACAAATTCGTCTTGCTTTACGAGGAAGCGCGAGAGGTGGCCGTAAACGGTCTCAAGGCCGTTATCGTGACGGACAACCACATAATAGCCATAGCCACGGCGTTCATATTTTGTGATACGCACCTTGCCATCAAATGCCGAGCGGATAGTATCTCCAATCTGCACTTTCAGGTCGATACCTTTGTGCATACGGCGGAACCGTGGACGATATCCATAAGGCGATGTTACATAGCCGTGATGAGGCATGCAAAAATTGGTTACATCGATAACCTTGCGGTCAGGAACCTCAACATTGCGATATGAGTTGACAAGTCCACTGTCCCATCCTATCGAATAGATGTCCTCTTCGGGCTCTTCTTCCTCGAGGAAGTGGTTATCGATATAGTCGGTAGTTTCCTGTAGGTTAATCTGCGATTCAAAATTCGACTGCATTGCGAGCAGGTCGTCGTGAACGCTGCTATGAGTAACCGACTGCATATTCTGTGCCATTGCTGTATGGCACCCAGCAGTCAACAAACCAGCGGCTAATATTGATACAAAATACTTAAAATTCATCAGACGTACACTTTTTTTGAGTTAGGCTTATGCCTCGTCGGGCGAATACAAAAACTTCTTTGTCGGATAGTCAAACAATTCACCATCAGCAAAGAATCGCTTCAGCTCAATCTCGGCATTCTCAACCGAATCAGATGCGTGAATTATGTTCTCCTGACCGCTCATCCCAAAATCGCCACGAATGGTTCCGGGCAGAGCTTTACGTGAATTGGTGGCATCGGTCATTTGACGAACCACTGTCACAGCCTCAACACCTTCAATGCCAATCACAATAACAGGAAGTGCCATCATCGAATTAAGCAACGAAGGGAAGAAAGGACGGTCAACCAAATGAGCATAATGCTCACGAAGAATATCCTCATGGAGCTGCATCATTTTGATACCTATAATCTTCAAGCCTTTTTTCTCAAATCTCGAAATTATTTCTCCGGCATGCTCGCGGGCTATTGCCGACGGTTTTAGTATCACCAATGTCCTTTCCATGTTAAGATATTTTTTGGTTTTTCGTTTTCGACTTTCAAATATAGCGAAAAATATTCCTTTTTCGCATATACAGAAGGTATAAAAAATTTAAACTCTTGTAATTAATATCTCAGTTTTAATACAAAGAAGTGATATTCAGAAAGTTACAAAAATATGTTATATAACATATTTCCGAACTTTGTTAAGGACGGAGTTTTTAATCTGTTAATATTTGAAAAAATCAACTTATGAGGCTCCAATTGATTGTCCGCGAGAAAAGGCTGTTAAGCCCATCGGCAAGGAGCCGGTTCTTGGGTTTTGACAAATCTGGGTCGTCATCAATCACAGCTGTGGCCACATCGCGGGCAAGCTGAACCATCTGCCCATCACGGGCAAGATTGGCAATCTTCAAGTCGAAGGCAATGCCACTCTGCTGAGTGCCTTCCATATCGCCTGGGCCACGGAATTTCATGTCGGCCTCAGCAATGACGAATCCGTCGCTGGTTTCGGTCATCAGTTCGAGACGCTTGCGGGTGTCAGCGCTTATTTTGGGATTCGACATAAGTATACAGTAAGCTTGGTCGGCACCACGCCCAACACGTCCACGCAATTGGTGAAGCTGCGACAGGCCAAACCTTTCGGAATTCTCAATCACCATCACCGACGCATTGGGCACATTAACCCCCACTTCGATGACAGTCGTGGCAACCATAATATCAGCCTGATGGGTTACAAACAACTGCATCTGATAGTCCTTTTCAGATGGCTTCATCTCGCCATGTACAAAGCATACCTTACGGTCAGGAAATGTTTCGCACACCTGCTGATAACCCTCTTCGAGATTGCGCAAATCGAGCTTCTCACTCTCGTGAATCAGCGGATACACTATATAAACCTGACGTCCCTGCTGAAGCTGCTGGCCAATGAACCGGTTCACGCTGTTGCGATGGTTATCGTAGCGAAGGAGGGTTTGCACCGGCTTACGTCCCGGCGGAAACTCGTCGATAACCGAAACGTCGAGGTCTCCGTATATTGTCATTGCAAGAGTTCGCGGTATAGGCGTGGCTGTCATTACAAGCACATGCGGAGGAACCGCATTCTTCTTCCACAACTTGGCACGTTGAGCCACTCCGAAGCGGTGCTGCTCATCGATTACAACCAGGCCAAGATTGCGGAACAGCACATTGTCCTCAATAACAGCATGGGTGCCGATAAGAATATTGAGCGAGCCATCCTGCAAAGAGGCATGGATTCGTTCGCGCTCCTTTTTTCGAGTTGAGCCTGTAAGCAGAGCCACCGTCACCCCAATCTTCTCGGCCATGGCATTGATTGTTGCAAAATGCTGGGTGGCAAGAATCTCAGTAGGAGCCATAATGCACCCCTGATACCCATTGCCAACCGCTATGAGTATGGTAAGGAAAGCCACCAAGGTCTTCCCGCTTCCCACATCACCTTGCAGCAAACGGTTCATCTGTCGTCCGGTGCGCATACTGTTGCGAATTTCCTTTATTACGCGTTTCTGGGCTCCGGTAAGCGGAAACGGCATATGATTATTATAGAAATTCATGAATGGCTCACCCACTACATTGAAAGTGAAACCTTGTAATGAGCTGTTGCGCTGTTTGGTGTAGCGGAGTATATTGAGCTGAAGAAAAAACAATTCGTCGAACTTCAGACGTTCCTGCGCCTTGTTCAGCGCCTGTACCGATTCTGGGCGATGAATATTTCGCAGCGCGGCATCGAGCGGCATCAGATGATTTGCGCGGATTATTTCGTCGGGCAAAGTCTCATCTATTAACTTCACCGAACTGAGCAGATTCTCGACAAGCTGGCGGATGTTACGCGAGGTGAACGAACGGTTACGGAGCGTTTCGGTTATGTAATACACACCTTGAAGGCCTTTAATTTCAGTCTCAGGCTTATATACGTCAATTTCGGGATGTGTGAGGTTATAGCGACCGTTAAACATGGTCGGTTTCCCGAAAAGTATATACTCAACGCCGGTGTGGTAGTTCTCTTGTATGTATTTCACGCGATTAAACCACACCACCTCAATAGTTCCTGAACCATCGTTAAATAGCGCGTGCAGACGTCGGCGAGCGCCTTCGCCATGAGCAGTGAAGCCAAGGAAACGGCCCTTCAGCTGGATATACGGCATATCGCCCTGCAGATTCGCTATCTTGTATATCGAGCTACGGTCGATATACCTGAACGGGAAATAGTACAGCAAATCGCGGAACGAATGGATATCCAGTTGTTTGGCCAGCATTTCGGCACGCTTTGGCCCTACTCCTGAAAGGAATTTTATGTCGATACGACTTAAATCGCTCATTGATTATCAATATAATATTGTGCTATAAGCAAGTCGATGGGATGAGTTATCTTTATATTGCTGATTTCACCTGAGTACAGAGACACCTTGGCACCACTTGCCTCGACCACAGAGGCATCATCAGTGAAATGCTCAGAGAACGGCTGCGAGTATGCCTGGCGGAGAAGCGAAAGGCTGAAGGTTTGGGGGGTTTGCACCGCCCGCAGTTCGCTGCGTGTGAGCGAAATGCTATCACCATCAGTTAAAACCTTGCGTACACTGTCAACTACCGGAATCACCGGCACGGCAGCGCCATGGCTCTCAGCCTCGTCAAATGAGCGTCGAATCATGTCGGCACTCACCAATGGCCGTACTCCATCGTGCACGGCAACAAGTCCATCGGCATCCGACGGTATCAAGCTAAGCCCGTTGAGCACCGAATGGAAACGTGTTGCGCCCGCATAGGCTATTGCCTCCGGCGATACAAATGAATGACGTCGACACAGATTGTTCCACCGCTCAACCTCTTGTTCGGCCAACACAAGCACAATAGAGATATCGTCGACGGCACTACGAAATGCATCGATAGTGTGCATAAGCACTGGCCTACCACACAAATCAATGAATTGCTTGGGCAACGCCGTATTCATACGACTTCCCTTTCCTCCTGCCACTATTATTGCATATCTTTTCATAGCACAAAATTACGAAACGCACAACAATAAAAAAAGGGGCAATTACCAAAATTGTCCCTTCCTATGGTCTTCAAATAGGTATAACTTTTAAGGTAAAAAAGATTGTTTTAGGTTTATGCCGCAAATTTCGGCCCTTTTTATTTGTCCTCCAAATAAAAAAATATGTTATAAAATATGTTTTTAGAAAAACGAAAACCAAATTAATTACTGAGAAATATTATATACCTATTTTTCAGCTATTTAGATATTTGTATATAAATATATAAAATTGTTAAATTTGGTTATAAAACAAATTTTCGTTAGAAAATCGTCACCAAAGTGCAATATAGATTTAGAGTCAATGCTCTACGCTCAATATGAGCCGAATTTGAGTTCTCGGCCATCGAATTCGCAATAGCTGAAATGGCTGATGCCATCGCCAAGTACCACAAACTGCGAACCACGAGCCAGGCGCTCATCGACAATACAATGTAGATGCCCAAACACGAAATAGTCAATTTCTCCGGGATACGATTCGGCAAACTCACGAAGATGCACGAGGTGTCGCTGCACGCACGCCTCAATATCAGCATTGCCGCCATAGCCATTGCGACTACTCGACGACCATGCAAAAGCAAACGGCACAGTCCAGCGTGGATGTACAGCACTAAACAATTTCTGCGCCAAACGGTTGCGGAACAATGCGCGAATAAATCGGAATCCTGCTGATTTATGGCCCACGCCATCGCCATGTTCCAGAAAGAAGCGTTTACCCGATAATTCCACCACACGACTACCGTCTACGACCTCTATTCCTATCTCGCTCTGCATATACGAGAACAGCCAAATATCGTGATTACCCAGAAACCAATAAACCTTAACACCGGCATCAACCAAACGTGCTAAAGCTCCAAGAAACCGCACATGTCCCTTGGGCACCACATATCGATATTCATACCAATAATCAAGGATGTCACCAAGGAGATAGAGGGCAGATGCATGGTCGCGTATCGATTCAAGCCAAGCTACAACACGCTTCTCATGAGCTTGCGCATCGGCAATATATCGTGCTCCAAGATGTAAATCGGATATGAAATATACTTTGTTGCGCATATTGTTTAGTTATAGCAGGCCAAGCTCAAGTTTTGCCTCTTCACTCATCATGTCGGCATTCCATTCCGGCTCAAACACCAGCTGAAGGTCGACGCTTGACACGCCATCTATGCTTTCAATCTTCAGACGGATATCCTCCATGATGAAGTCAGAAGCCGGACAATTAGGAGCAGTAAGGGTCATGTCGATGTGCACAACGGCATCGTCATCAACATCGATTTTATACACAAGGCCCAAAGAATACACATCGACAGGTATTTCAGGGTCGTAAACTGTTTTCAGCAGCTCAACGGTTTTTTCCGTTATCCGAAGTCGTTCATCATCATTCATGACACAAAAATAATAAAAAAAGCGTTGACACCACAACAGATGCCAACGCATATAATTGATTTATTCAAAAAAGAGTCAATTAATAGGCAAACATCGGATATTCAACCATGATTGAGTTAACCTTTTCGCGAACAGCCTTGATAACGGCATCGTTTTCAGGATTCGAGAGTACAGTGTCGATCATTTCAACGATTTCGCCCATCAGTTCCTCCTTGGCACCACGAGTGGTGATAGCAGGAGTGCCCAGACGGATACCTGAAGTCTGGAAAGGTGAACGAGAATCGAACGGAACCATATTCTTGTTAGCAGTGATATCGGAAGCCACAAGCACTTTCTCGGCCACTTTACCTGTCAGGTTAGGGAACTTGGTACGCAAGTCGACAAGAATGCAATGGTTGTCGGTACCACCCGAAACAATCTTATAGCCCTTGTCGATAAGAGCCTGGGCCATAACCTTAGCATTCTTTACCACCTGAGTCTGATATTCCTTGAATTCAGGCTGCAGAGCTTCGCCGAATGCCACTGCTTTGGCTGCAATAACATGCTCAAGCGGACCGCCCTGCACACCCGGGAAAACAGCCGAATCGATAAGCGACGACATCTTGCGGATTTCTCCCTTGTTGTTGGTCTTGCCGAATGGATTGTCGAAATCCTCGCCCATCATGATTACACCGCCACGAGGACCGCGCAGAGTTTTGTGGGTAGTTGTTGTAACAATGTGGGCATACTTCACGGGATTATCGAGCAATCCAGCAGCAATGATGCCGGCCGGATGAGCCATATCGAACATGAATATAGCACCTACCTCATCGGCAATCTTGCGGATACGGGCATAATCCCATTCGCGGGAATAAGCACTTGCTCCGCCGACAATCAATTTCGGACGCTCGCGACGGGCTACTTCCTCCATCTGGTCGTAATCGATAAGATTTGTATCGGCCGTAACATTATATTCAACTGCATTAAACACCAAGCCAGAGAAGTTCACCGGTGAACCGTGCGAAAGGTGACCGCCATGCGACAAGTTGAGGCCCATGAATGTATCGCCCGGCTTGAGCACCGACATAAACACAGCCATGTTGGCCTGCGCACCAGAGTGCGGTTGCACATTGGCATACTTTGCACCAAAAAGGCGTTTCAAACGGTCGATGGCAAGATTTTCGGCCTCGTCCACCACTTCACAACCGCCATAATAGCGGTGAGCGGGATAACCCTCTGCATATTTGTTGGTAAGACACGAGCCCATTGCACGCATCACCTGGTCGCTTACAAAGTTCTCAGAGGCAATTAGTTCAATTCCTTTCTTCTGGCGCTGATGTTCGCGCTCGATAATGTCGAAAATCTGATTGTCGTTCTGCATATTATTGTTGATTATTTGATTGTTTATTTTATTGGTTTCTTTCGCACGCTCCACCCGAAATGGCCAATGTAATCGCCCATCTTGTAATACTTTCCGTGGTTATACACCAACATCCGGGCTTGGTCGAGATTGAAAGCACCGGACTCGGGGTCAATGTAGCGGTCGTCGGCTATTACATTTACCACGTCGGCTATAAACATATGGTGAGTACCCAGCTCGAGCACTTCGCGCACCTTGCATTCAATTGAAAGTGGCGATTGCTCAATATACGGCGATGCTACTTTCTGTCCGGCCACAGCAGTAAGCCCCATTGCCTCGAATTTGTTGACATCGGCGCCCGACTTCACTCCGCACCAGTCGGTGGCACGTGCAAGGTCCTCGGTGGTGAGATTTATGGTGAATTCGCCGTTGCGCTTTATTATGTCGTAACTGTGGCGGCTTGGGCGCACCGAGATATAGCACATCGGCGGGTCGGTGCATATCGTGCCGGTCCAGCTCACAGTAAACACATTATACTCCGATGCATCCTTTCCACAGCTCACAAGCACTGCGGGCAAGGGATAAATCATTGTTCCGGGTTTCCAGCTCTGCTTCATTAATAAAGTGGAGTTAGTTTATTTCAAAGTAATATCGGCTGCCTCAATCTTTTTGCCACAGTAGTGGCACTGCAGGAGCAAGTTAGTGCGGTTGAGCACATGGAAACGTGTGGCCATTGGCTCGTTGTTGCTTATGCACTTAGGATTGTTGCATTTTACGATGTCGGTGAGTTCATCGGGAAGAGTAACACAATGCTTGTCGACAATCTCGAAATTGCGGATTACGTTGATTTTAACATTAGGGGCAATCACGGCAATGCGATTGAGTGTCGACTCAGGGAAAAATACATTGGCCACCTTTATTATGCCCTTCTTTCCCATTCGCTTGCTGTCGAGGTTATTTCCGATAGTCACACTGCTTTCGAGGCATTGGATGCCAAGCAGATTCACCACCTTAAACAATGCCTTGGGTGGAATATGGTCGATAACAGTACCGTTTTCAAGAGCGGCAACGGCAAGTTCTTTCTTATTGCTGTTCATAAATAGCTCACTTATCTAATTTAATGCCTAATACTTTACATATAATAGCCTGACGTGCATAGAGGCCGTTCTTTGCTTGCTGGAAATAGTAAGCCTTCGGGTTTTCATCGCAGTCGTAAGCAATTTCGCTCACGCGTGGGAGCGGGTGCAGGATGCGCAGGTTGGGCTTGCTGCCGCTGAGCATCGAGTTACGCAGGGTGTAGACATTCTTCACACGCTCATACTCCATAAGGTCGGTGAAGCGTTCGCGCTGCACACGGGTCATATACAGGATATCGGTGTTGTTGATAACCTCTTCCGAGAAGTCGTGCGTCTCAACATATTTAATGCCGTGCTCGTTGCAATAATCCTTGTACTCATCGGGCATGCGAAGTTCGTCGCAAGCCACGAAAACGAATGTCGGATTAAAGAAACGCATTGCCTGTATAAGCGAGTGAACGGTACGGCCATACTTCAGGTCGCCAACAAGAGTGATTGTGAGGTTCTCGAGAGTGCCCTGCGTCTTGTAGATTGAATACAAGTCGAGCATGGTCTGCGAAGGATGTTGGTTGGCACCGTCACCGGCATTGACAATGGACACCGGTGATATCTCCGACGCATACTGGGCCGCACCCTCAAGGTAGTGGCGCATAATGATGCAGTCGGCATAGTTGCTAACCATCATTATAGTGTCCTTCAACGATTCACCTTTCGATGAACTTGTGGTATTTGCATCAGAGAATCCGATAATACGGCCACCGAGCCGGTTGACGGCTGTCTCAAAACTCAGACGTGTGCGGGTCGATGGTTCGAAGAACAAAGTGGCAAGCACCCTACCCTCGAGGATTCGCTGATTCGGATTGCTTTCGAAGTACGAGGCATCATCGAGCAACGAAAGTATCTCCTCCTTAGTTAATTCAGAAATTGAAACAAAACTCTTATTTTCCATAATTTGACAGGATTACCTAATCAGAAAATTTCAGTATGCATTGAACTATTACAGGGCATATGGAAATGAAAAGAGCCAACCATGACAATGAGAAAAGTCAATCAGTCGGCCCAAATATCAACATCAAACAATCTACGCTGCTCGTCGGGAAACGAATGCCGGCGATTATCAGACGTAACATTGATATGTGTGATTACGCATTCCATACTTATATTGCAAAGTTACCTTTTTTTTCAATAATCAAAGCCGTAAGCAACAAAATAATTGCAAAAAAAACGTCGGTAATTATTATCGGGCGAGCGATATGTTGAGCGAGATGCCGAAATTGCTATTGGTGGTTGGATACGACGATGTGGCTACAATCGGGGTGTTGATTTGATGGTCGAAGAATGCACCGACAGTAACGAGCTTGCTCATCACATAGTTAGCGGTGAAATTAATCGAGAGGGTGCGTGTTCCGCTGGTTGGCTGGGCTGTGTTGGTTTCGATACGGCGAATGAGAGCACGGTTGTTCGACAGAGTAAAGTCGAGATTCATGGTCAAGTCGTTGCTTATGCCCTGTTGCGAACCACGCATCTTCAAGATAGTGTTGAAATTAGCAATCTTGTATCCACCACCAATGACAAACGATTTCTGCGAAGCCTCAACGAGCTGACCTGCAGAGGTGTTAAGTGTAAGGGTTCGGCTGTCGCGGTATTCGATGTTGGCTGTGATGTTATTGTTCATGGTCACATTCACACCAAGCAGCGGAGCAAACTTTTCGGTTATCGATACCGACGAAATGTTGTATGGCGATGAGGGAATCGGACGCTGAGTGAGTTCGTCGAGAATAAAGCCACGGTCGTTGCCAATCGACACCCATTGCTGATACGACGTGAACGAGCCCACCGAGTAGGTACACTGATAGGCATGCGTCAAGGTAATAGTCTTGAAGAGTTTCTTCAAGGCGGGTATACGGATAAGGCCGTCGTACGACACGCGCCAGTTAGGTCGCATTGCCGACAGTCCGGGGAATGGGTCGAGAGTAACCTTCTGTACATCCTGCCCGGAATATGCAGCAACAAATGCCGGAATAAGCACGTCGCTGCTCATATTGTTGACGGTTCCTACAGCATCGGGGTCGAAACTCTGGCCGGCATACACGGTATTCTTCAAGAATCCAGTTTCGGGATATGTGGTTCCGGAATACTGCGAGACGAGACGCCCCGAGACGGTTTCAATGTTGCCGAGGAACTTGTCGAAGGTTGAGCTTGCGTAGCCATCAGCTGCCGATGAGCCCTTGAATGCCGACGAGAATGCCCAGTGGGTCTTAGTGTACGAACCGCCATAGATTGTAGGCATATCGGCATACATAAACTGAATTTGCGAGGTTCGGTTATCGGTGCGGTTCGATGTCAAGGTTATCTTAAGACCGGAAATAGGCTCCAGATTAAGTTCAAAATTCATTTCCTGGGTTCGGGACGAAACAGCCGGCGATGTCTGGGTCTCGTCGCACTTGAGCCAGCCGCGTTCCTTGGCTTTCTGTATATACGATTCATCCTCAAATCCAAAAGCAAAGCCCAGACCGGGCGCCATGGCGTCGTAATGGGAGCTTTGGCCAAAGATATCGCCAATGGTTGGCTCAAACTGCGGCAGTGTGAGCGACTTGGTGTTGCGCCAACGGAACGAGAAGTTGCGGGGCATCATGGCAAAGCGCAATGTGTACTGCGCCACTTCGTCCCAGAATTTCTTTTCCTCCTTTATCACCTCAGTGATAGTGAATTTGAGGCTTTTCTTTCCACGGGTGAGCACCTCCACGCTGTTGTCGTCGACTGGTTTGGTCTTGATGGCAAACGGTTTACCGTCGGTGGTAGTAGCTACCACTTTTATCTTCTTTACGTTAAGATTATGCTTAATCACAATCGATGTGTCCTCTTTCAGGGCAAACGTACGGGTGAACTTCTTGGCCTTGGTGCGACGCTCCTCTCGCTTGTTTGCACTGAAGCGCTGGTTAATCTGGCGAAGATACTTCGACTGGTTGAACAATGTCTCAAAGTTAACCTTTGCATCGGCGTTCCATGTGGATTGACTTGTGATGGTGTTACCCTCTTCCACTTCGTCTATTACCGCACCCTTATCCCACTTGTAGATAGCGTTGTACGATACATTTCCGGTTATGAAGCTCAGCACCGGAATTTTGCTGAACGGAGCCTTGTAGCTGGCAGTAAAATTCTGGTTGTAGGCCCATGGAGTGCCAAGATTCTTTATGCTCTGCCAAATTGAGTCGCGCCAGTTTTTGTAAAGGTCGGGGAAAAGTTTCTTGTTGACAGCGCCAACCGGCTCTTCGATGTGCGACGTAGTATTGCTGTTGAACGACATCGACAACTGCTTAGTAAAGTTCCATGTAATGTTGAACTGACGGTCCCAAATGAAGTTCTTGCTCACCGAAACAGGCAGCTGCATGTTAACATCGATTTCACTGCGGGTTTGCTGCTCGTAGTAGTAACGCGAAATGTTGGTATAGAATCCAATCGAGTTTGGGAGCCAACGGAAATCCCATTCACGGATAAACTTCAGGTTCTTCGACTTGCTCTTGATGAACTTGAACGGAGTGAACGGCTTCAGATATGGCGAATACTGATACTGAAAACTGCCGCGATAGTCGCTCGTGTTCTCATACGCATTTGTGGGGTCGTTGAAACGCTGTTTGTTCGATGAGTAGTTAAAGGTAAAGTTGGCAGGGTCCCAAGGCATCGGGTTTTTGCTCTGGATGTCGAACTTCAATCCCGATATGCTGAAGCTCTCGATAGTGCGCTGTTCGAGGGCATATGCCTTAATAGAGTCGCGCTGGGCGTCGTTGGCACATGCATCGAGGGCATCGTTGAGCTCTATATCCTGGTCGAGAGGATTATATTGAGGAGTTACGGTTTCCTTCGACACCGAATAGTATATTGGTGCCTTGAGTTTCACCTTTTCAGGCAAAAGACGACCAAGGTCGGCCTGGATTGCAAAATTATATTTCTCGAGGTCGTCGGTACGGCGGTTGGTAAGGCTTTGGTCAACCGAACCGAAGCCAACGGTTTCCTTGTGAGCACCAACATTAATGGTAGCCATGTCACTCAATGACAGATTCAAGTTTCCTTTGGCAGCCCAACCGCCACGCTCATTGAAGTCGGTAACCTTAAGTTCGTTAACCCAAACCGTACCGTCGCAGCTAACACTCGATTTGTTTCGCACACCGATAAGAATTACGCGCACATCGCTCAACGACGGATTACCCACCACTGTTATCTTGTTGGCCTGATGCTCGGGGTCGTAACCTGTGAAGAGCGTTGTATATGTAACTCCGCTGTCGGCACGCTTGGCGGCGTTGCGTTCGGTCTTGAGATTAGTGAATACACTCAATTCACAATCAAGCATATTCTCAGCAGGCCACACCAGATACTGGTCGGTGGTGCTGTAGGTACTGTACTTGCCGGCAGGAGTCACCTTCAACGGTATCTCATATTCATAATAGTTCTGCTTCACGTCGCTACCCAGACGCACAAACACCGCCAGGTCGCCGTCCTTAAGGCCATAGGCATTGTCAATCAGCGCCTCAGCGTGGTTAAACATCTGCAGACGCTTATAAAGGCGAAGGTCGAGCTGAGTGTTCTTGTACACAGCACGCGCATCACCAGCCTTGAGATCGGTGAGTTTCAACGACATTGATTGCTCGTTGAGCTGGGTAACCTGCGCTTGACCCGAATCGATAATTCGGTTAACGCCCGGAGGAAGCACATAGTTAACTGGAAGAGTACCGGAGTTCTCCTCGATATTCACTGCACTCACATCAAGACGTCCTTCGGCTGGCACGTCGGCGCGTTGGTTCAAGTTATATTCATATGGACGCCATTCTCCACGCACGAGTTGGAAATCGGCAAAGCGCAGGTGGGTGGTCTGACGGAAATTAGTCATGAACATACGCATGAAGCGGATGGTTGTGAAATCGTTTATCGAACCCACAATCTTTTCATACTCCTTCAACGGAATCTTGAACTGATACCAAGTCATCTCCTTCTTGTCGCCGTTGCGTAAGGGCACCGTTTGCTGTTGGATATCAGTTATATAATTCTTGCCCACGACAAGATCCTCGGGACGAATCGACACCTTATACTGGAAGTAACGCTCATACTCATTGAGGGTGTTATCGTTGTTGATGTCCTCTACATCCGGAGTGCTGCGCGACGACTGATAGCGGCCATCGGTATTGCCGTCAGTGGAGCGAGAGTTGCCCTCGGTGCCATTGTAGTGCTTGTAGCGTTCAAGAATCGACAGACGCTGTTCGTCGAAGTCATTGCCACGATAATAATGGTAGTTATCAGCCGCCGGGTCGTTGAACGCCGAGAACGGGTCAGTTTCCATATTTGCCACAGCCTCGGGCGACAACTTGCGACGCAATGCATCGATATAATCTTTATACGAGCTGAATTGATACTCATCGTCGTTAGACAATCCATCGAGGCCCACATCTTGACGCTCGCGAGCACCTTCCGAGGTATCGAAAGCATACGACAGCGACGACTGCTTCGATACACGGCCCCAAACAGTCTCAACCACATTCGAGAAATCGTCGTTAATCGGCAATCCGTTTTCATACGACTTCATGCCATCCTTGAGTATGTCCTCGCTAACCTCGCCGAGATTGAAATACAGGTCACCACCCTCGGTATAGTGATTCTCCATGTCGAGGAACGGGCTGAGAAGCCAGAACTGTATATACTCAATGTTCGACTGTTCAAAGTTCGGGTTGTCCATCTTGCGCATTATGCCACCCCACCGACGTTCGGGGAACAGGAGCCGGCCATCGTCGGCAATGTTATCAACATCGAGGTTATATGGACCTCGCTCTTCAGGATAGAACGAGAGGTTGAGAGTCTGAATTGTCGACGATTCACCGTAATTGATTTCCTTTGCGGGATAAATTTCGCGCGAAGTGATTTCACGGACATAAGGGTCCGACTGCTGGTCAAGGTCGTTACGTAAATAGCCGGGAGCGGTCGATGAATTCTTCTGTGTGAACATACGATCGATATAGTACCATGCCAGAAGAGCACGGTTATAGCCATAGCGAACGTCGTTGCTATAGTTCGATTCGGGGAACAGTGCGCCACCCCCCTGTTCGTAGGGAGTGGATGCAAGGAACCAGGAATAAGGCGAACGGAGGTCGACACCGGTCTGGGTAGTCTCGAAATCGTCGATATACGAGCTTCCACGGTTTGTGCCTGTCTTTTGTTTGTGCGGCATAATGTGTGCAAACTCGGCATTCAGGCTCACCGTCGACGGAGCAGTGGCATTAACGGTAGGTATCTTGTTAAGCAGGTTAGTGAGCCACATAAACTGGTTATTATACGACAAGTTAAGGCCCCAAATGGTGTTGTTTACCGATTCCTGCCCGATAGCGACCTTCTCAGTTATTGACTTTTCGGAGAAGTGCATCACAGTAGCACCAAGATTAAAATGCTTATTGAATTCGTAGTTCAAGTCGAGGCCGAGCAACGTCTTGCGCTGTGTGCTGAACATGGACTGGTTCTCAAGGGTTACGTTGACACTCGTACCGGCATCGATTATGCTTTGGTTGAGGATAGTAACGATACCCATGTTATAGTCGACGGTATAGTCGCTGTTCTCAACCAAAGTTACGCCTCCGGCAGTAACTACAACCGAACCACGGGGCACATTCATGGCATTAAGCCTGATTTGTGAACCCGACGACGACTGGTATTCGCCCTCAAGCACAAATTTGTTCTTGTCCTGCATCTGACGGGCTACGGTAAGTGTTGAATCGTACAATTCCTTGAACACATATTTCTTAGCCTCGTTAGGGTCAGTAATTTTCGATTCCAAGTGGGAGCCAAAAGGTTCGGCAACGGTGAATATTATTCGGCCGGTGGACGATTGCACCGTGTAGCCTTCAACATAATCGAAGAAACCATCGCTGTTGGTGTTGTTGTTGCTGTCGATACGGTCGAGATTCATCACCTGCAGAAGAGTCTTGTCGTTAAGACCTGCCACGGGGAGATAGTTGATTTCTGTGCCCGTTGTGTCGCTCAGATACTTGATATTGAGTTTAAACTTGGTTTTCTGCACTTGATATGCACCAAGCGAATACACGTTTTTCATCATAAGTCGCCACATAGGGAGTTTCGGCGAAGCAGTGGTCGACTTCAGCATCTTAAGAAACAGCGACTGGCTAGTCTGCGAAATATCGCCCGAGAACTCACCCACCTGATATGTGTTGCCGCGATAGGTGTATTGGTAGGCTACGGCAAGCACTTCGTCGGCATTAAGCGCCGTTTTCAGCGAAATATAACCAAGCGTGGAGTTAAGTGTATACTCACTCGAGGTGAGCAGACGCGCGCTTTCCACCTTTTCGTAGTCACGACCACCATTGATTCCATATGCCGACAGCGGCTCAAGAACCTGGGTAACCGCGCTGATGTTGCGGGCATCGGGGTAATCGGTTTTTATTTCGTTTAGAAGGCTGTTCGAACTGTTCGACGGGTTGTCGTACTGCATGTTTGGAGTCCAGTGGTCGGAGGCAAGATACTTGTTTTCGCCAAGGTCCATGAAACCCACAAAATTTCGGCTTTCGTTGAAGTTGCTTCGCTTGTTGGTAATCCAAACCTCGATGCGGGTGATGTTAATACCCGAGTTAACGATAGGCAGATTGGCAAGCCACTTGTCGTAATTTTCGCGAAAGAAATGCGAGAGGAAAAAGTGCCGGTTCTGGTCGTAGTTGTCGCTGCTGATTGAGAACGATGTGGTCTGGGCACCGCCCTTGGTGTTGACCGACTGGGTTTCACTGTTCTGCTGCGACACAAGTGCCGTTGCTGTGAGTTTACCGAACTGAAGCTTCGTTTTTATACCGAACAGCGCAGTACTACCTTTGATGAGCGACGAGCCGGTGGTCATACTCACATTACCGGCTTCTATCTCCTTGATTATTTCGTCCTCTTTACCGGCGTATTGAAGTTTAAGGTTCTTTGAGTCGAAGTCGAAGGTGGCATCGGTGTTATATGTCATGTCGAACTTCATCTTGTCGCCCACCGAAGCCGCAATGGTGGCTTGTATTTTCTGGTCGAAATCGAAATAGGTTCGACGACGCGAATTAACCGGCATCGATGGGTTGTCGGTTTTGTTGGATTTTATACCCATATTGAGCGCCACCGAGCCCGATGTCTTCAATTGCACACCTCCAGGGCCAAACACCTTCTCGAGCGGGCCAAGGGCAAAATTCATGTCGAGGAAATTAAACTCCTTCTTGCCCTTCTTCTCAAATTCCTCGGCATTCTTCTGCCGATAGTATTCAATCATCGACTTTCTGAGGGCCACATCGTTGTATTCGTCGGCCGAGAGGAGGAACGGCGAAGCTATCTCCATGTCGCCAAGCTTGGTGCGGATGGTATAGAAACCCGTTGCAGGGTCATACTCGGCCTCAGTCTTGATGTTTTGAGGGGTCTTCAGGTCGATAGCACGCTCCGAAGGTTCGGTAATGTCCTCAAACGACTGCGGCACGGTGGGCTGAACATCATATTGCATATTAAGCGAATCAGATGGAGCCGGCTTAGGAATGCCATATGGAGGCGGTGCCTGAAGTGTTGAATTGATATATTGGGCATAGGCAATAAAAGAGCCAACAGAATACAACAGTATTCCGCCGACTGCAGCTATCAACAACCATTTTCTATTACCCTTTTTACTCATTCGTCAATAATGACACTTGCCACGCACTTGCGACATTGCTTGTGCACAGCATCGCGCCTTCGACGGTTACATCATTTTCAGAGCCTGTTTTATGGCGTCCTCTACACTTATCGCAGGATTCCCGGTGTATAGTTTCTTCAATACTTTTTGCGAAACCGGCTTCGGGAAGCCAAGCATTACCAAAGCTGCGAGGGCCTCATCGAACGACTCGTTTGATGACGGTACCGTTATATCTAACGAATCATCACCCATATTTATTTTATCCTTGAGGTCAACAATTATGCGTTGCGCCGTTTTTGCGCCTATTCCTTTAACTGATTTCAGCATATTTGAGTTGGCCGAGGCAATAATCTGCTTGAGCTCTGATGGGCGGAAAGTGGACAAAATCATACGCGCCGAAGCGGCACCCACGCCCGATACACTAATAAGCTGCTCGAAAAGTTCACGCTCCACCTTCTCGGCAAAGCCATAAAGTGCATATGCATCTTCACGAATTGCCTCATAAACATACAGTTTTGCCTCAACGGCATTTTGAAGAGCTGAATAGCTGTTGAGCGAAATGCTGAGCATATACCCCACCCCATGGTTGTCGATTACTGCATAAGTGGGTGTAAGTTCAGCTATCTCTCCTTTTATATAATCAATCATAATGCTCTGTCGTTAGAATTAACACTACAAAAATAACATTTTTATAGTATCAATTCCGACATATCGGACTGAAAACAGGGAAATACTACCATTAATAATGCATTATTATAGACTTTAACGTTAGTCAACGAATTTGTAATATCGAATTCTTGTGTTACCTTTGCCATTGACATAAATAGTGCAAAACAATATAAAACGATCAAACTATTATGAAATCTTCAATTCGAATTATTGTGTTGGCCATTGTTGCCATGATTATTGCCCTTCCGGCAAGTGCCCAATTCCGATTCGGTATCAAAGCCGGTGTGGCTCTTAACAGTCTCCATTTCAGCAGTGATTATCTTGAAAACCTAAATAGCGATAACCGTGCTGGCTTCACTGGAGGTTTGATGGCTGAATTCACTTTGCCTGTAATCGGTCTTGGCCTCGATGCATCACTGATGTATGTTCATCGCAGTGCTGAAGAAGCCGTTGATACAGATGATGCAGAAGGTGAGGTATCATTTGCCAAGCGCGACTATATCGAGATACCTATCAATGTGAAATACAAGTTCTCGATTCCGGCCATTAGCAGCATCGTTGCTCCGTATGTATTCACCGGTCCATCAATTGCATTCCTGGTTAGCGACTCGAAGGACATCTACAAAAAATGCGACTTTGCATGGAACGTAGGTGCCGGTGTCGAACTTGTCCGTCACCTGCAGGTTAGTGCAAGCTACGGTTTCGGCATCACAAAACTTGTTGCTGAGCGCGATGCTAATGTAAAGAACCGCTATTGGACTCTCACCGCAGCTTACCTGTTCTGATTCCATAGCAAGAAAAACGTTAATAAATGGCCGGCGCACTATTGTGCGTCGGTTTTTTATGTCAAAAAGGATTAACTCGCAGGGGTAATTATCGAAAACTCTTGTGTGTACCACATTTTTATGGTAGTTTTGCGAGAGTTTTTAAACAATTAGCGAAAAAAGTATATGAAAAAAATCATATTAAGCCTCGTTTGCATAATCATTGCCACATCGGCATCGATGGTAAAAGCCCAGAACAGCAGTTGGGGCGTGGTAGCAGGCGCCACTATAACCAACCTCCATTTTAAGCAAGACCTGTTTGGCACCGACCAGTCGCTTGGCTATTCGGCCGGTGTAAAGGGCGACTTGGCCCTGGGTAGCATCGGTTTTGGTGTCGACGCTGCACTGCTCTACACACAGCGTGGCGCCACTCTTCACTTGGGCGACAGAAAAATCTGGGCGAGCGAAGGCTACGGCGTTGAGCGCAGCTACCTGCACTACATGGAACTACCTATCCACCTGCGTTATAAATACCAGAACCTTAACGGCATTGAGAACATCATTGCCCCGTTCGTATATTTGGGCCCATCGTTCTCCTTCCTGCTGGGACATAGCGACATTCCGGCTCTGGAATACGCCAAGATGGCCGTGTCGCTGCAGTTCGGTCTCGGTGCTGAAATCAAGAAGAAAATTCATGTGTATGCCTGCTACGACATGGGTGTAACATATGCATTGAAAACGAAGTTGCTCGACAACATGAGCGCCCGAAACCGCGGCTGGAAAATTTCTGTGGCTTATTATTTCGACTAATTGCCGCCCCGAGTAATTTACATAGGGTCGACATCATAGTATATGACAGTGGATTTCATTCTGGAGTCCACTGTTATCATTTTCTCATATATAGTTCTCAGAATGGCCTTCACCTTAGGCATCGAAGCCTGATTTTCCATCTTCAGCATAATTTGACGTATATACATCTGTTGCACCTTTGGCACTGCTGTAGCTTCTGGGCCAAGGACACGCGTCCCAAAGACCTCACGGAGCATGTTGCTGTAGCGCACCGATATCTCAGTCACAGTGCTGTCGTCGCGATGCTTTAGATAAATATTTATTATCTTGGAAAACGGAGGATAACGCAATTGCTCGCGCTCGGCAATCTCATCGTTGTAGTACGACACGTAATCGTGCTTTAACAGATGCTTGAGCATGGGATTACTTGGGTTAGAGGTCTGGATAATCACCAACCCTTGGCCATTCTTACGACCGGCACGGCCCGAAACCTGCTCGAGCATGTTAAAAGCACGCTCACTGCTGCGGAAATCGGGAAAATTTATCATGGTGTCGGCATTTAGCACACCTACGAGCTTCACCCCGCCAAAATCAAGGCCTTTGGTAACCATCTGCGTGCCAACGAGAATCTTGGCTTTCTGCGAGGAGAAATCATCGATAATACGCTCGTAGCTATTCTTGTTGCGGGTGGTGTCGAGGTCCATGCGCAAGATAGGCGTTTCACCGAAAATCTGTTGGATATCGTCTTCTATGCGTTCAGTTCCATACCCGACTATCTCAAGTGTCGACTGCCCACACGACGGACACAGTTTCGGATTCACTATTGTGTAACCACAATAGTGACACACAAGGGTATCGGTGTGCTTATGGTAGGTGAGCGACACATCGCAATTAACGCACTTTGGTATCCAGGCACACTCAGAGCACTCAGTTATTGGCGCATATCCGCGACGGTTCTGAAACAGAATCACCTGGTTGCCGTTCTCCATAGTCTGACGGCAAGCAGCAATTAAGCGATGTGAGAACAATCCCACCATCTCCTTACGCTTTCGTGCGGCCTTGATGTCGACAAGTTCTACCTCGGGCATTTCGATGCCCTCGTAACGTTCGGTAAGCTCCACCAGCCCGTATTTGCCACTCAGTGCCTTGTAGTAGGTTTCAATCGATGGTGTTGCCGTGCCAAGCAGGGTCTTTGCTCCATGCATGGTGGCAAGCACTATGGCCACATCGCGCGCATTGTAGCGTGGGGCCGGCTCCTGCTGCTTGAAACTGGTTTCGTGCTCTTCATCAACAATCACAAGACCCAGATTGGTGAACGGAAGAAACACCGATGAACGCGCACCGATTACTATGCATGGCTCGCTCGATGTGATTAGCCGTTTCCAGATATCGACTCGCTCGTTATCGGAGAATCGTGAATGATATATGAGCAACTGATTGCCAAAAACAGCCTGTAGACGGCGCGTGAGCTGGGTGGTGAGCGCAATTTCAGGCACCAGATATAGAACCTGACGGCGATTGCGCAGTAGTTCACTTATCAGATTGATGTAAATCTCGGTCTTTCCACTCGACGTAACGCCACGCAAAAGTACAACGGGTTTCTGCTTCATCTGGTCGGTGATGGCAAAATAGGCTTCGTTCTGTGCCTTGGTAAGCACCGGAAGTTTCGACTCACCAGGGACCGAGAGCTTGAAACGGTTCACCTCTTTCTTGTATATTTTCATCACGCCCTTCTTCACCAGTTCGATGAGAATCTGGGCACTGACATCAGCACGTGCCAGAAGTGTGTTTTTCTCCACCTCTATCAGTTCGCCACGGCTCATGAAGTGCGACATATCAAGGTAGGCCAACAGCAGCTTCTCCTGCTTCTTGGCCTTGTGCACCATATCGAAATAGCTATGAAGTGCCTCGCTGTCGGTTCGTTCGCAGCACACCGTCACATAGTTGACTGTTAGCGGCCGATAGTTCTCCACCACCTTCTCCGATATGAAAAGGGCATCGATGGCAAGCAGACGCATTATAGATGACTCCACATTCTTCAGGCCGGTGGCTTTGCTGATTTCTGTTACCTGTACACGGTCGCGCGAGGCAACATAGTCGAGAACCACAAGCTCCCGCTCCTTAAGTTGGTCGGTCGAAGTAGCCTCAAAGTCGGGGTTTGCCGATACAAATGTCTCGCTCTCCACTTTCAACCCCGACGGAACGGCTGCCTTATATACATCGCCCAACGAACAGAGATAATACTCCGAAATCCACTTCCACAGTTTAAGTTGCGACGGCCGCACGATGGCATAGTCGTCGAGTTGTTCAATAATTGGCTTAACGGTATAGCCCTGTGGCTGATTGTCGTGAAGCGATACCACAATAGCCGTATAGAATCTGCGCGCACCAAACTGCACAAGCACCCGGCACCCGGTGGTGAGAGTGCTGCTCATCTCATCGGGCACGGAATAGGTGAATGCCGCATATAGCGGCTTAGGCAATATCACATCGGCAAATCGTGGCATAAACTTTGTTCTTTCAAACAATTAAGCACAGCAGCTGTATCTTTGCCAAGCTGATTTCAGCGGCTATGCCAGCACAAATTTACTGAATTTATCATCTATCAGCAACTATTGCGGCAAACAATCGCTATCTAACAAAATGAGTTGCCGGCCTATGTGCTGGCAACTCATCAATTATGATTATTAAACAATTATTACTTTACAATCAGGCGTGAAGTGCTTACGGTGTTGTTATTGAGCACACTCACAACATATACTCCCGACGAGAGCACACCAGAAGCATCTACATGAAGCGATATGCCTTCAAATGTCTTGCTGAATACGGAGCGGCCGCTCATATCAAAGACACTGATGGTGCTTGTGCCCGTTGCACTTGGCAGAACAACGTCGAACACACCTTCCGACGGATTGGGATAAACCATTACAGGCAGCACTTTCTCAGAAACGACACCTGATGGCTTGCGCGATAGCACTTCCTTAATACCCGCCAAGGCATCAATCATACCGGCGCCCCATTTCGCGCGTGAATTATTGTTGTAATAGATGTTTTTCTTCGATGTCGCATAGAGGATTTCACGCACATCACTTACCGACAGATTCGGGTCGGCCTGAAGCCATGTGGCAATTACGCCCGACACTACAGGCGCGGCCATTGATGTACCGTACATCAATGCCCAACGTTCGTCGCGCGTGCCATTGGCAATTTCATCTACTACTTCATCACGATAATAACTACCCGAGTCGTAGTTGGTATCGTAGTTGTTGATGGCAGCAATCACAAAGAAACCGGGAGCGCATACATCGGGACGCTGGATACCATTGGCATCGGGGCCATAACTCGAGAACGGTGCGATGTTGGTTATTGTGCCATAAGGTATTCTTCCAGTGCTTTTTGAATCGAAAACGGTGAAGGTCTGTCGGCTGACATATGCACCTACGCTTATCACGCCATCGGTGGTTGCATAGTCGTTAATTGTCATATTATAGTCGCCGGCAGTAAACCCATCAACACTACCATCGTCGGAGCCATCATCGGAGCCATCACCAAAGCACAATCCCTGGCCATCGCCAATCAGGTCGACGGTGGTGCCTGCTGCAGAACGCACTGCAAGACCAACAAGATAGTTTGTGCTCTTGGTCTTGAACTTGGAATCAACCATTACATTGTATTTCTTGTTGGCAGAAGAATAGGTGCCATAGAGAGTTATCGAGCCAGATACATAAGTCGAGAGCGAAACTGACTGCGATGTGCTCGACGTGCCCGGAGTGAAATCGGCCGAACGCGATACTATCTGCTTGGTTGACTTGTCGTATACCACAACGTTAACGGTAGGCTTCTGGTTCGGTTCACGCACCCAAATATCGGCCTGATAAGACTGGTAGGATGCTCCGCTTAGCCAACGGATGTTCTGATAGTCGTAAGCCTCATCGGAGCTGGTCATATCGTAAGCCTTCAGGAAGGTGAGGAGTTCGGTATCGTCGGCGGTGAATGTCTTGCTGACATGCATGGCCTGCTCGCCTTCGTTACCTGCAGCCATCACCACTACTTTACCCGGACCTACCATCTTGTCGAGCACACGGCACGCCATGGCACTACCGTCGTGCGGACCAAGGTTAACTCCCAGACTGATGTTAACCACGGCTGGCTTGCCAAGTTCATCGGCTTTCTGGAAAATGTACGATACTGCATTCACAAGCTTCACATTGTTAGGGACCGATGTGCCGCATGCAACGATATCTGCCTCGGGAGCCATTCCGTAATATGCATTGCCCATATAGCTTCCTGCACCGGTACTCATGGTATGGGTTCCGTGCGATTCATACGAATAGTCGCTTTTAAGGGTTGAAATTGCACTGCCTGAGAATTCAGAGCCCGGGAACTGACCGCTAAGCGTGGCATTGCCATAGCCATCGTATACAGTTCCTCGCACCTTTGTCCCGGTTGTGTTGTCGGGCAGATACACATACAGTATGCGGTTGTTGCCATCGGCATCCTTGAAAGCATAATGGTTGAAATCGATACCGGTGTCGATGGTGCCGTAAATAACGCCTGCGCCCATATACGATTGGTCGAGACCAGTACCCTTGTGAAGTGCATCGACATTGGTGTTCGATGAATTGCGGACCTTGTCGGTGAGCAACCGCAATGGCTGCGCAATATCAACTGTGGCAACGCCATCAATATCGACAAGTTCCTCGAATCGGCTGAGGGGGACACTGATGGTGAGCAGATTGCCACACTCAACGCCACACACAGCACCAAGCTGCTCAAGCTGCGCTATTGCCAATGGATTTTCTACCTCGACAAACGCATCAACACGATATTCGCCATCGGCAGTCGTCTCAACCGAATAGCTGCGTAACAAGTCGCGCGAAGCCACCTGGTCGGTGGAAGTGGAATTCAATTTGTCAAGAAATGATTGGGTATATGGAGTGAATCGCCCCACACCAAATACCAATGGTGCAAACGAAAGCACTGCCATTACCGATAATACTACTCTTCTCATGTTATCTAATAATTGTTTTTATGATTCAAAGTTATTGAAAATTATTCAGTCGTAATGCATTTTTAATATTATTTACTATAACGACAGTTTTATGAACGACGTGGAATTCCCTTTGCCACAAGTTATAGCAACTACATACATGCCATGCGCCAAATTGGCGACATCGATGGTTATCGGCGACAAGCAATCGGCAGAGGCATATCGGCGGTGTAGCACAGTGGCACCATTGATTGCCGTTATCACTACCTCTACCGATTTTGCTCCATTCGGGGCAATCACGTTCAGGATTCCGTCGGAATAGCAAGCATATGCTCTAAGACTGTTTTCCGGCACACTAAGTCCGCCACTCTCAAGCACACGGAGCAATCCTGCATAGCCGTCAACCTTTCCGGCTCCGCTTTGCAGCGGGCGTTTCTCGGTGTTGACATCGCTCACAGCAGTCGCTTTGAGTATCAACTTTACCATTTCTGGGTCAAGCGACGGATTTGCCTCAAGCCACGTGGCAATTATGCCAGCCACACAAGGTGAGGCCATAGAGGTTCCCCAATAGGCTCCCCACCGCTCGTTACGGCCATTATTCGCAAATGATATCGACATGATATTTGCCGCCGGAGTAGCATAATTGCTTAACGACGACAACAATATGCATCCTGGGGCTACAACATCCGGACGACTACTGCCATCGAAAGCATAACCATAGCTTGAAAAGGCTGATACCTCGCCAACCGGATATTCTGAATAGCTGTATTCTGTTCCATCCAGCGACTGATATGAGTTCCGCGAATTGTATGAACCTACGCTTATCGATTTACTGCCGGTTGCCAAATCGCTTATCGACTGGTCGCTATCGCCATCGGTCCATCCCGGCTGACCACACCCAGAAAAACGAAGGGTGGAAGTGTCGCCCCACACATCGACCTCGGCACCTTCGTCGGAATCAATGATGAATCCAAGGCGATAGCCGGTGCTGGCAAGGGTGAGATTTGCCATCATCATTATGTTCTGTCGTCCGTTGATACATTCACCGGCTGCAACAAGCTTTCCATTGAAGTATTGTGCCAGTTCGGGAGTCTCAGTGCTGTCTAAAACACTCTCGTCAAGCACCGACGAATCGAATCGGGGACTTTCATACACAATTTTACCATTCAATACATTATATATTACAGCTCGGATACCAAAACTAACATCGGATTTCGACCATACGTCGAATATAAAGCCCTCTGAATTGTTTTTCAGAGAAACTGGACTGCCATTCTTGTTGACTACAAACGACTTTAGAGTGTCGGTGCTGCTCTGGAACTTCCTGCTTAAATGAATGGCCTTGTTACCATCGTTTCCGGCGCTGAGCACTACAATTCGCCCTGGTCCGCTAACCGAATCGATAAGAGCCGGGATGGGCGAGGTACCGTCATGGGGGCCTACAGTCGACACAAGGCTGAAATTTATCACTGCGGGCATATTCAATGCTTTTGCCTTGGAAAACACATAGAGAATGCTGTTGAGCACTGCGACATCAGACAAAACCGGACTCGCGCATGCCACGATACTGCAATCGGGAGCCATCCCATAGTAGGCATTGCCCATATAGCTTCCAGCCGCGGTTCCTATGGTGTGGCTGCCATGACTCGAAGTGGTGCAATCGGCGGTTATCGTTCCGAGCTGGTCGGTGCTATACTCCGATCCGGGGAAGACACCGTCTGCAACAAGGTTATAATTGTCGTCGAAACAGTTGCCATGTGGTGGATTGCCCAATGTGTCTTCTGGAAGATAAGCCCAAAGGATGCGGGAACGGCCCTCGGCATCGCTAAAGGCGATGTGATTGAAATCCACACCCATGTCGAGGGTTCCATACACCACGCCTTTTCCGGTATACAGACGGGATATGGATTTTCCGGAATGAATGTCATCGATACCTATCAGTGCACGGCTTACATCGTTGCACGGCACAAGACGGCGGGCAAGGTGAATACGGCTCACCAGTCCCGACCGGGAAAGTTGCATAAGCTGCTCATCCGATGCTGTGATAGTACAAAACCCATATATCGCGGCATCAACGTTGCAGTAATCGGTCAATTGACAAGGTTCTACACCATCATTCAGCCGCACTATGGCCTGACGCATGGCTGGAGACGAGGAAGCCGCTGTACGGGTGTGCGCCCCACCCTTACCGATGCTGATACGTGTAAACGGCGACATCACTTCGGCAGCAACAACATTGCCAAAAAGGAATACAATGAAAAGCAGGACACTTACGGCTCGGTTCATTTTGTCTG
The DNA here is from genome assembly GCA_016292745.1 of Muribaculaceae bacterium. GTDB lineage: Bacteria > Bacteroidota > Bacteroidia > Bacteroidales > Muribaculaceae > SFRY01. The sequence goes on from JAEDFO010000003.1 coordinate 38,598, forward strand.
TTGGGTTATGAATTCAAAATCAACACGATGCAAAGCTAAAAAAAACGAGGGAGATATGAAAAAATTAAGCGACATATCGAGATGACATGCCGCTTAAATTGACTTATGACAAGAGATGTTATTTCAAACCTTCAACAAACTTGCGAAGAGCCTCGTTGGTTGGATCGAGTTCGAGATACTTGGTATAGTATTCCTTAGCACCTGCAGTATCACCGTTTTCGAGTTTGTTACCTGCTATGTAGTTATACACTTCCTTGTAAGCATCGGCATTCTGTGTAAGGTTGGCAGCGTCCTTGTCGAGGATATTGAGAACAGCCTGATATGCTTCGAGAGCCTTACCGGTCTTTGGGCTGTCTTCCGATACCATGAGGATACGGGCCTTACGTTGAACGATACGATAGTCGTCGGGAACCTTCTCGATTACGATATCTATATATTTCAATGCATTGTCAAGGGCAGCCTGACGCTTGGCAAGGTCTTCCTTTTCAGTGGCTACGATATTCTGGTATTTACCGGCGAGCACATAGAGGTCGTTGGTCTTATAGTCACCATTGTCGATATACTTCTGATAGTAGAGAGCCGACTTCTCATAATCCTTATTGGCACCGTAAGCCGAGCTGAGTTCCTTAAGGAGTTCAATCTTTTCAGGGTTGATTTCAACGGCCTTCTCATACTGAGCGAGAGCCTCTTCTGTTTTGCCAAGAGCTTTGAGAACCTCACCGAATGTGGTGTAGTCGTTCGACGAGAACTTGTCGTTGGCAGTAGCGCTTGCGAAGAAATCGCGAGCATAAGCCTCAGCAGCCTCGTTGTTATTCATTGCGGCAGAGTTGAGGAAGAGCATACGCTTCATCAGGAATGAGTTACTGTTGTCCTTGAGGATGCCTTGGGCAATGTCGAACGATTCCTGATACTTTTCGCCGAAGTACAGCAGAACGGCATAGCGTTCGCGGTCTTCCTTGAAGTGGTTAGGGTTCTTAATGTATTCGCCATACACCTGGGCAGCCTTTGTCCATTGGTCGTTCTCGTAAAGTTTTTCGGCGAGCTGGTTCTGGGCAAGTGCCGAGTTAGGTTTGAGTTTTACGAGAGTTTCGAGGCGTTCAATAGCGCTCTTGGGACTTACGTTGAAGTAAGTGTTGGCATACTTTACATAAGCTTCGCTGCAGTTTGGATCGAATTGCTGAGCCATCTCATAATAACCGGCAGCGTCGCCCCATTTCTTTTCGGCAGTAAGCATATCGCCTTCAAAGATGTAAGCGGCAGGGTCCTTCTTGTTGGCCTTCTTTGCCTTTACAATATACTCATCGATTTCCTTTGCATATTTGGTTGCATCGGTAAGATAATAAGCACGAGCAACTTCAACATACACATCGGCATTCTTTTTGTCGAGCTTAACAGCCTCTTTGAAAGCATCCTTGGCAACCTTTTCGTTTCCGCCCTTCAAATCGATGAATGCCAAACCTACGTGGTTGTAGGCATTAAGGGAGTTGGCCTGTACACCTTTCTGGAAATAATCCTTGGCAGCTGCAACATTGCCTTGTTCCATCTCGATACGGCCAAGATAGTAATACGAAGCCGATTTATCGGTTCCGGCATTGTTAAGATTTCGGTCGAGCAATGTCTTACCTTTCTGCAACTGACCGATTTTCACATATTCAACGCCGTCTTTGTAGCCTTGAGCAAACGACGAAAGAACACTTCCAATAAACAATAATGATACTAAAAGTTTAAGTTTCATTTCTCTTGAGGTTTTATTCTTGGTTAACTTATTAATTATACTTTACAAATTGAAAAAGGTTTAATTCAAACTTACCATTCGCGGCTGGATTGTGGCAGGCAGGACACCAGTCTGCTGGATAATCTTCTGCCCCAGGAATCCGGTTATGAACGAGTAGAAGCCATGCGGCAAGCTGCCACCTACACCGGAGCATGTGGCATATATGCTGCGAAACAGCGGATATGTGCCATCGTAGATGTATGCCTGATATGGCTTATATGCCTCGATTGAATCGTCAGGACGAACCTTCAGCACCTTGATGGTACTTGCAAACTCGGTGGTGGTAACATTTTCCTCAGCAAGGTTCTTGGCGCGCTCCTCCACTGAAAGGCTTTGGGCCTTCATGTCGGCGCTTACCCAACTTACTCCGATAATTCCAAGGGCATTCTTGTCGTTTTCAACCACCTTGAACACTTCGGGGTTGCTGTTCTGGGCATATACATTAGGGCCAAAATCGGCGCCGCAAAGCAGCGAGTCCTTCATGTAACGAGCAGTGCTTGATCCCTGATGGTCAAAGACCACCTTAATGGTCTTGAGCTTTGAAGGCTCAAGCTCGTTCCACTGTGTTACCTGTCCGAGGAGAATCTCCTTGATTTCGCTCACCGAAAGTATCTCGATAGGATTATCCTTGTTGACAATCAGAGCAATTGCATCGACAGCGATACGCTGAGAGAAACACACTCCGTTTTTCTGACGCAGATACTCTTTCTGCACATCCTTAAGTTCATGGGCTGTGATTATGAGTTTTGTCTTGAGTTCGAGCATCGAGTCGATAGCACTATGCTCGTCGACGTAGTATGGAATGATGTTAGCATTTGGATAGGTGTACTCAAACACATCGATTTCCTGGTTCATGATATTCTGGAAACTCTCATCAACAGCAATTGCAATAAGGCCCGATGTGCTTGTGTTCTTCGGCTTACCACTTTGGCCGCCACACGAAGCCAGAGCCGTAATTGCAACGATTGCGGCTACCATCATATTTGCCATTTTGCCATAATGTAATCTCTTCATATCGTCAACCTTTTTATTATTCGAATCGTATCATTCTGAAGGCTCGCCATGCTCCGTACACCACAAGCACACTGCCAAGGACATAACGCACGAAACTCCAGTCGGCGCCCCAATGGAAGAAATTAATAAGCATCAGCACTCCCATACCTATATACACTATCACCATTATCACTGCGTAGAGTATCTTGATGAGCGACGGTTTGTCGCTTTCGGTATGCTTGTCGTCGAATTGTTCGTTCATGTCGATAAATATATTTGTATACTTGAGTCGGGCATACTACTTGCCACTATACTTCATTTTGTAAAATTACAAAAAAAGTATATGTTTTGCATTATTCTTCAAATTTATTTTGATATTCTTAACGATATAATATTACATCCAGACAAAGAATTGGTACCTTTGATGCATAAAAACGTAAAGATGCAGACAAAGCACTATTACGACGACCCGGAATTCGGGTGCATCATAGTAACTATAAAGCCTGGGCTCAAGAGTTTTAGAGCAGGATGGAAAGATGGAGTGCTCAACATAAGTTGTCGGCCGAATATCACCGAACACGAATTTAAAAGCACTCTCGATGCTTTGCGCGACAAGATAAGGAAGGCACACGAGAAAAAGCATGGCGCCGAATTCTGTTTCGGGCAGATGATAAAGTGTTTCGACGGATACACCATAACCATATGCCCGTCGGATAACCCAAAGCAGCAAGTATTAGGGCACAGACTAAATAAGGATATCACAATATCCCTTCCAAAGGATGAACCGCTCGACAATATCAACGTGAAACGTGCCATATGCAAAACCATTGAGCACATGATTCGCGACATTGCAATTACTTCGCTGATTCCGCTGGCTCAGGAAACTGCCGAGCAGGTGGGGTGCAACAAGGTGAACCGATTCCTAATATCGCACGGCAAGAAGACACTTGGATATTGCACCCGCGACAGGAATATATATCTGAGCAGCATACTTATGTTGTATCCTAAACACCTGATTCGCCACATCATATGCCATGAACTGGCTCACATAGAGCACTTTGACCATAGCGAAGCGTTCCATAGGCTTTGCGACCGATACGACGGCGGCCGCGAAAAGGAGTATATCAAGGAACTGAAGACATTTAAGACTGCCATAGCTATTTAATAGTCCATCATTCGTGGATTAAATGTAATTGGGAGTGTGTACCACACATTCACCTTCTCGCCGTTATATACTCCAGGCTTGAAATTTGGCAACAAACTTACTATGCGCAAGGCTTCGGCATCGGTTTCGGGCGATAGACTTATCACAACCTTGGCATCGCTGACCTGGCCATCCTTGCCTACCACAAACTGAACAATACCTTGCCTTCAACCTCATTGGTTTTTGCTTTCTCTGGATATATAAGATTCTTTCTAACAAAATCCAACAAGGCAGCAGTTCCACCGGGAAACTTAGGCATTTGCTGCACAGCACGATGCACATGCTCACCCCTGGCAAGCACAGATGATACTTGAGAATCTTGGGTTGACGTCTCAATGGGCTGTGAAGAACAACAATAGCAACTCGCTGTGAAAGCAACCATTATAAATACTGACATAAAACACCTTAACATAACAACACTTATTTAATTAGTAAACCCTCACAAAGATAACAAAATATGCAATAAAGCAAAACAGGCACTAACTCTTATGAACGACAAAGAAGCGAGGTCCATTCAGGCCCCGCTTCTGAGATATAATCAAAATTTGATATTGATTACTGGAGTTTGAATTGAACAGGCAGAGTATACCAAACGTTAACAGCCTGGCCGTTCATACGTCCCGGGATGAATTTAGGCAGCTTCTTAACGAGGCGTACAGCTTCGTTGTCGAGGTCACGGTCAACACTCTTAACCACCTTAACTTCACCGATGTCACCAGTCTTGGTAACAACGAATTGAACGATAACTTTACCTTGAACATTGTTTTCCTGAGCCATCGCTGGATAAACGATATTATCGCGGAGGAACTTCATGAGTTCAGCATCACCACCAGGGAACTGAGGCATCTGCTCAACAGCACGGAATACTTCTTCCTTTTCAGGCTTCTTTTCTTCAACGATAATTTCTTCCTTATGCTCACGAACTACGTTACGGTCGTCGGTACCTTGGTCGAAGTTGGTCTGACCAAATGCAGTCTGAGTTTCCTTAAGTTCATCCTGCGATTTGATTTCGTCTTCAGGAGTTACTTCGCTGTCTTCAACGATAGCAAGCTCAGTAACCTTGATAGTGTTGAGGATTTCCTCAGGCAGAGCCTCAGGCTGTTCCATTTCAACACGTTCCTGCTCCTCCTCTTCTTCCTCCTCTTCTTCGGCAGCCATGTTGACGTTAACCAATTCCTGGTTAGCTTCGTCCTTAATGTCTTCCTGGAAGATGAAGTTAGAAACGGTATTGAAAGTGAGACCAACGACGATAATCAGAGCCAAGGCAATGATTACAAGAATCATTGATTTATTATGACGCTTGTCGGAATTCTTACGAAGGTCGTAAGCACCATATTCCTGATTTCGTCCTTCGAATACCAGGTCGCGCCACTCTTTTGATGAAAGATCTACATCTTTAGACATAATTCAAAATCTTTTAAATGTTAATAAAACTACGACCTGTCATCAATTACCTCCGAGGTGTTTAGCCTTGAGTTCCATCATCATAGCAGAGTCAACAGCGTTGATTCGGTCGATTTGGTAACGGCTGATACTGTTAATCTGCATTTCGTCGAGAGCGCTGATAAGGTTTTCATACGATGCGTTAGGAGTGGCCTTGATGATTACGATAGGACGACTAACAGTAGAGTCGTTACGAATCTCCTTGGCGCGAGCCTGATATTCATCGTCTTTGATTTCCTTATTACGCCAGTGTACTTTAAGTTCGTTGATACGTTCAATAACCTTTTTGTTACGATCGTGCAAGATTTTGCGGATGCCGCGAGTCTCGCCGTTTTCGTTGCCGAGGAATTCAGTTTCCTGCATTTTGTTATTGTCGATATGTCCGTCCTTATCAGCGTCGGTGATGTCGGGTTGGCCTTCGTAGTAATAAACGAAGTCTCTCTTGACAGTGCCTTTGAGCATTTTACCTGTCAGTTCGTCCTTAACATCCGGGTTACGTTCGCTATCGAGAATGATAGTGATAGCTTCAGATTGCTTTACTTTAGTTTGTTCCGATTTATCAACCTTCTCATTAGTAGGCAAACTAATTTGAAGGGTCTGAGATTTGATCATTGTGGTACAAAGCATGAAGAAAGTAATCAAAAGCATGTTCATGTCCACCATCGGGGTAAAATCGACGCGGACAGTCATCTTTTTCTGGTGGCTTTTACCTTTACCACTTGATTGTTCTACTTCTGCCATAATTAATCTTCCTCAGTTTTTAATGCGGTCATTAAACTAAACTTATTCATCTTCAATGTCTGGAGGTTATCCATAACGACATTTACAATTTCATAAGGAGTATCCTTGTCAGCTTTGATAGATATACCTGCACCAGTCTTGATGGCTTCGGTCAAGTTGCCATTCGAAGAGTTGTAGAGTGCACGCATCCAAATCTGGAATTCGTTTGGATGTTCAAGATCTTGATTGATATTGATAGGAATACCTGCAAGCGGATTCTTGTTAGGATCGAGGGTCTCATCTTGCTTAGCAACATCGAGGTCCAGGAATTCTCCTAACTTAGCGATAGGATATCCGAAAGAAGCGACCTTACCAAAAGCGTTAACCTGAGCTTGAGTGAACTTAACGGGATTTGACTTATGATACTTATTGTATTCGTTCATAACGGCAACGATAAGTTCCTTGCGCATGTTCTCGCTTGAATAAGTGGTATCGGCGTCACCAGCAATCGAAAGGAATACCTGTCCCTTAGGGCTGATCAGAATGTTGATTGAGTTCTGATCGGGCACCTTGAGTTCAGATACAGATGCTGGAGTGTTAACGATAACCGGCTCTTTCTGTAGGAATGTAGATGTCAACATGAAGAAAGTAAGCAAAAGAACAGTAACGTCACTCATCGCGGTCATATCGATGAACGTACTCTTCTTTTTGATTTTAACTTTTCCCATATTCTTGGTTTATTTCTTGTTGATTTTTAAAAGATAATCTACACTCTGTAACAGTGGATTAGTGAGTTGCAGAGAAAGTTGATACGATAGTGAAACCTAACTCATCGATTGCGTAGGTCATGTTATCGATCTTGTTTGTAAAGTAGTTATAGAAAATAACAGCGAATGCACCGGTAGCGATACCAGAAGCAGTGTTAACAAGTGCCTCAGAAATACCGATAGAAAGAGCGGTAGAGTCAGGAGCACCTGATTGACCCATAGCCTGGAACGACTTGATCATACCCAATACAGTACCGAGAAGACCGAGGAGAGTACCAAGAGTGGTCATTGTAGCGATAATAGGAAGGTTCTGCTGCAGAGAAGGCATTTCGAGAGCAGTAGCCTTTTCAACTTCGTCTTGGATGATAACGAGTTTCTGTTCCTTAGAAAGAACTGTGTTCTTGTCCATTTCGTCGTACTTAACGAGAACAGCGTCAACGATAGCACCGATTGAACCTTTCTGCTTTGCACAGAGCTGACGAGCACCAGCGATGTCGTTCTTTGCGAGAGCCTTCTTGATGTTCTCTACAAACTTAGCAATGCTGCCGCTACCCTTTGCTGAAGCAAGAGCAAACCAACGCTCAACAGCAAGTGTGATAACAGTTAAGAACAGACCTTGGATGATAGGTACAACGAAACCACCTTCGTATACAGTACCGAGCAGGTTAACTGGACGATGGCTATCCGGGTCGAAGTTTGATGGATCACCATAGAGGAACAAGTAGATGCAGACTGCAATGATGATACAAGCTACGATTACTAAGAACGCATTCTTAATACCGCGAACTTTGCTTTCTACCTTTTTGGTAGAAGTGTTTTGCTTTTGAGCTTCCATAATTTAATAATAAAATAATTGTTAGTTGATTATTAATAAATAATTAATATGTTGTTAATCAATTAATTGCCTTGAGTGTATATTTTGGTTTTTAATTCTCGGACTTCTTTATCGTGGCATAGATTACAAGCGTTAAATAAAGTGGCCCATCCTGTTCCAGAAACGAATCCAAACGGTAAATTCGCTCGAAATTTCATAAACAACCGCCTTTATACTTCAATTACTATGGCAAATGTATTATAAATATTTCAATGTTACAACGAACAGCAATAATTTTTATTGAGATTTTATCCATTTTTTAAGTTTTATTGATGTCTTTGCCGCAAAAACATTGATGCCTGCACAATATTACGGGGGCCGACAGCATTTTTGCCATCGGCCCCGCTTATTGATTTTTTTGTATTCTATACTGATTAAAGGATACCTTGAGCCATCATGGCATTGGCCACTTTCATGAAGCCGGCCACATTGGCGCCCTTTACATAATTAATATAGCCCGATTCCTCCTGGCCATACTTGCGGCACTGCTCGTGGATATCGGCCATGATGCTGCGGAGTTTGGCATCAACTTCCTCGGCACTCCACACCAGTTTCTGCGAATTCTGTGCCATTTCGAGGCCAGAAACCGATACACCACCGGCATTGGCGGCCTTTCCAGGAGCGTAAAGGATGTGGGCATCGAGAAATGCGTGCACTGCTTCGGGTGTGGATGGCATGTTAGCTCCTTCCGACACTGCAAAGCAACCGTTTGCAAGCAGCATACGGGCATCGTCGCCATCAATCTCGTTCTGGGTGGCCGACGGCATGGCAATGTCGCACTTAACCTTCCATGGGCGCTCGCCTTCGAAGTATTCACAACCATATTCCTCGGCAAATTCACGGATACGGCCGCGATAGAAATTCTTAAGCTTGAAGATGTAGTCGAGCTGCTCGCGGGTGAGGCCTTCAGGCACATAGATTGTGCCGTTGGAGTCGCTCATGGTCACTACCTTCGCCCCAAGCTGAAGAAGTTTGTCGGCAGTATATGTTGCCACATTACCCGAGCCGGAAATAGCAACTGTCTTGCCTTTGATGTCGATGCCACGAGTGGCAAGCATATTCAGCAAGAAGTAAACATTGCCGTAGCCGGTGGCTTCGGGACGAACACGCGAACCGCCAAATTCCAGGCCCTTTCCGGTGAATGTACCGGTGTTTTCGCGTGCGAGTTTCTTATACATGCCATACATATACCCTACCTCGCGGCCACCTACACCTATATCGCCAGCGGGGACGTCGGTGTCAGGACCAATCTGGCGCCACAATTCGGCAACGAAAGCCTGGCAGAAGCGCATTACCTCCATATCCGACTTTCCCTTGGGGCTGAAGTCGGAGCCGCCTTTGGCACCTCCCATGGCCAGTGTGGTGAGCGAATTCTTGAATGTCTGTTCAAACGCGAGAAATTTGAGAATCGATTGGTTAACCGAGGAGTGGAAACGGATACCGCCCTTATACGGACCAATAGCATTGTTATGCTGGATACGGTAACCCATGTTATTCTGTACCTGTCCCTTATCGTCGACCCACGAAACTCGGAACGAAAGGATTCGGTCGGGAATACAAAGTCGCTCAATCAAATTGTAACGTTCAAACTCGGGATGCTCGTTGTATGCATCCTCAATTGTTGTCAACACTTCTTCAACTGCCTGAAGATACTCGGGCTCATTCGGGAAGCGTCTTCTCAAATCATTCAATACTTCTGATGCTTTCATTCAATACGTATATTTATAAAGTGTCAATCATCTTGACTGTTGTAATTTGGCGACAAAGATAATCAATTTGTCGACAAAAAATCATATTTTCAGAGAAAAATGTAACAATTTAATTGAAATAGCCTAAGAATTGTTACAGGATTACACATAATTCATCAAAAATCAGTGTAATCCTGCAGCTTGATGGGAAGGATTCCGGAGTCGGACTACCTCAAGTTTCTGTAGAATGCCTCGAACAGGCGAGGTCTGATTTCAAGTTCGTCGAAGGCGGCGTTGCTGCGAGATGGGTCTACACGGTTACAGAGAAATACGAAAACCATATCGTTACGTGGGTCGACCCAAAATACGGTGCCGGTAAAGCCCAGATGGCCAAATACCGACGCGTCAGCGCAGCTGCATGTGGGTGAATTTTCGGGATTCTCAGCGTCCGGCTTATCGAAACCGAGACCTCGGCGACAAGTAGGGCTCTTGGTGGTTGTGAACAAGTCGACTGTCGACTGCTTCAACACTCTTATCCCACCATAATCACCTCCTTGCAGCCACATCTGGCACATCTTGGCCAAATCGTTAGCGCAACCGAACAGTCCAGCATTGCCCTGAATGCCACCTGAGAAGCATGCGAGCTCATCGTGAACATAACCGTGCATTTTCTGCCGGCGCAGCATATTGTCGAGCTCGGTTGGAGCTATATCGTCGTCAGCAAAGTGTTCACGCGGGCGATAAGCGATTCTGAATGCGCCAAGCTTGCGGTAGATGTCGGCAACATAGGCATCGTGTCCAATACCGGTTACATTTTCTTCGATACGCATCAACGTGCAGAAATTCAAGCAACTATAAGCATATTGCTTTGTCGGCCGCAATTTCGAAGAATATATTCGCTGCATCAGCGTATCGTAGGTGACTTTGCTGCCATATATTCCGCGACAAATTTCAATGGGAAACTCGTCGCTGCTATGACGCGACACTATGTCGGTACGCATCTTTGCGCGCTGATTGCCGTACAGGTTGCGGTATACGTATATTTTATGGCGTGCATCGCGGCGCTTTGAGAACAGCGTGCCGGTGTAGGAATCGTGGTCGAGCATAATGTCGTAGAGGTTCAGTGCCGGGACTATTCCCGACTCGTGGAACAGCAGTTCCTTAACGGTGATTTTCGCCTTGTCGGTTCCCCGCACCTCGGGTATATAGTCGTCAATGGGGCGATTAATGGCTATCAGCCCCTCGTCAAAAGCTCGCATTATGCCAGGCAAAGTGCCCATTGCTTTCGAAACCGATGCCAAATCGTATACCGTTGCCGATGTTACGGGATGCTTTTCGTCGGGGTCGGTATAGCCGTAATTACGATTACAGAACACCTTGCCATGGCGTGCCATGAGCACCTGACAGCCCGGAAAAGCGCCTGATGACACCCCTGCGCAAGCAATGGAATCGACGAACTCGAGCAAACGGCTATCGACATCGGCACATTCGGCTACGGTATAGCCCAAACGCGAAGCCTTATATGAAAAACCAGAGCCGGAAGGAGCGACATATGGAATTGACACCGGCAATGTGGCATTCACATCGATGCCACCGAACAGAGCCTGGGCGGCATATTGCTGGGCAAGTTCACCATCTTCGTAAGCTACAACGAGGCTCACATTGTCGTGGTTCAGCAATTCCGAATAGCGAGATGCCTGGTATGCCGAAGCAAAGAGCACTGCCACCACCCTACGGCTTGAGGCAACAGCTTGTGCAAGAGCCTTACCATTATCTTCCTTCATTATCGGAACAATCACAGTCGAAGCCACATCTATATCATCTCCAGAATGCACATCGGCATAGAGTCGACAATAATCGGCAAAAGTTTTGAAACGTTTGTCGTTTCCCATCATTACTACATTCCCCAGTTCTGAGATAGGCAACAATCCACCACTGTTTTTCACCACAGTAATTGCCCGCATCGACAGTTTATGCTGCATGGCAACAGCATCGGCAGAGTGCAAAGTTTCCATCACCTGTTGCACGTCGAGTTGACGTCTATGGTCGGCCCCAAGGAGATATTTATATCTCAGCACTTTTCGGCATGCATTATCCACCTGCGTCATGGTGATTTCACCTTTTTCAAGTGCCGTCATCATATCATCGATGGCTTTTGTTAGTTCAGCGGGCTGAAGAAGCACATCGTTACCAGCCTTGAACGCATTCACCGCCGGCGAACCACCACCGACAGCCCCTTTCATGTCGAGAGCATCAGTAAACACCAGTCCACGGAAGCCGAGGTTGCGCTTCAGCAGTGTGTCGACTACTTTCGTGCTCATCGAGGTTGCATTATTTGCGTCAACCGAAGGAAGGAGCAAATGGGCTGTAAGGATGCCGCTGAGTCCTGCTCCAATATAGCTCTTGAACGGGGAGATGTCGACCCTGCTGTATTCGGCAAACGATTTGTCGACCATCGGAAGCGATTTGTGTGAATCGGCCATTGTAGAGCCATGTCCCGGGAAATGCTTCGCCACCGACATCACCCCTTCCGATTCCATACCACAGGCAAAGGCAATGCCATTTGACTGCACGCAGCTTACGCTTTCGCCAAACGACCGGAGACCGATTACCGGATTCAGAGGGTTAGTGTTCACGTCGAGCACAGGTGCGAAATTAACATGTATGCCCAATGCTCGGCATTGGCAGCCAACCTCCTTGCCGTATTCATACATCAACCGGGAATCGTTAATGGCACCGAGAGCCATATTACGTGGATAAGGCACAGCATCGCGCACCCGCATCGCCACACCCCACTCGCCATCGACAGTTATGAGCAACGGCGTGCGAGCCAACGAATTGGCCAAGTTAAGAATATCGACAAACTGCTGGGCAGTTCCTTCCTCAAGAATCAATCCGCCCACATTTTCACGCACTACAATAGCCTGCAGCTGTCGCTGACGCTCAGCGTCACCAGCTTCGGGCGAAACCTTGGCCACGAATAGTTGTGCCACACGCTGACGCTGGTTCAGAGTTGACATCACCGAATCGGCCCAACAGTCGGCCATTGTTGTGTTGAAAGTGCTTATCTGACTGCAAACGGCAAAATATGCCGAAGCACATAACATCAGCGCTGATACAATAATCCTGCTATGTTTCATTTCTTCGACTTTAATTTAATACCATACCCAGACTTCGCCACTCCTACAATACTCACCGGCAGCTTTCCATCAACAGCAATTTCGCCGAAAACAGCCTTGGCAGCACTCTCCTGCGCCACAGCATTACGATCGTAAGCCATGATAGCGGCAAGATTCTCCTTGTTGAGCGATTCGGCCATGTCGGCTGCCTTATATGGATTAATAAAGAACACGGCCACCACCTTTCGGCCAGTTCTCAAGGCATTCTGCAGCAATTTGCACTGATATGCATCGTTTCCTGTAACAGGAAGTATAATCACGTTGCTGTTCTCATATACAAAATCGTAGGCCTTCACTCCGTCATGGCTTAGGCAACACTCCACAAACCTCTCGCATCCTGCCACTTTCACCACACTCACGCCACCGTCCTCGTTCAATGGCAATATCGAGGCATTGTTGCGGAAACACGTCATTGAGGCATCGGCAATCTTATGAAGCAAATCCGACGAAGACGCGGAGTTCAGTCTACCGGCTATGCCTACGGTGTCGATTGGTTCGAATTCGTGGCAATGAAGCATATATTTATATTGTAGAATCTTGCGGCAACGCACATCGACATCAGCTTGCAGAATTTCGCCATTTGCCACGGCATTGAGCACTGAATCGATTTCGGCCGGTACATTCTTTGGCGAGAGAAGCACATCGTTGCCGGCCATAAGGGCCCTCACCGATGCCGAACGCTCGCTTTGTGCTCCTTTCATTCCAAGTGCATCGGTAAACACCAGTCCACGGAACTTCATTTTTCCCTTCAGGAAATCAGTTACGACCTTTCGGCTCAGCGAGCAAGGAGTGGACGATGAATCGAGCGAGGGAACAAACAGGTGGGCAGTGAGGACTCCGCCAAGGCCCGAATCGATATACTTGCGGAATGGGAGCAAATCAACCATCTGTAAATCTCGTAACGATTTGTCAACAACCGGCAAGGTCTTGTGCGAATCCTCCGAAGTTGAGCCATGGCCGGGGAAATGCTTTGCTACCGACAGCACTCCGCCGTCCTCAATTCCCTTGGCAATCGTCAGCCCTTTTCGATAAACGTTCCTTGCCGATTCGCCTAACGAGCGGTCGCCAATCACCGGATTCAGCGGATTCGTGTTAACATCGAGAACCGGAGCAAAATCGACATTGATTCCAAGCAACCGGCATTGACGGGCTATCTCGCGGCCATATTGATAAGCAAGATGGTCGTCGGCCACCGCACCCACTATGAGATTCCGGGGGAACAGCAACGCATCGGTTACTCGCATCGACACACCCCACTCGCCATCCACCGAAATCATCAGCGGCACCTTACTGAGTGCCTGTGCCCGATTTACCGTGGCAGCATACTGGGCTGCAGTGCCCTTCGACACAAGCAACCCGCCAATGCGTTCATCGCCAACAAGAATCTTCAGGTTGCCCTCAAGGTTTGCAGTATCGGCAGGTGCCAATACCGGCATCATAAGCTGAGCCACTTTTTCGCGTTCGCTTAGCTGAGCGAAAACACTGTCGACCCACTGTTCCAGACCTGGATACTGCGAACGACGCTCAATCATGGGCGTTTTTGCACTGAAATGTCCTATTGCCATCATGGCTGCCATCGACGAGGCTATCAATTTTAATCGCATATCTGTCATTCGATTTTTTCCATTCTTAATTCATCGCTCACGCTGATTTTGCCACCATCGGCACCCAGTGACTTCAGATAATCGAGCACTCGGTCGCCAAACTTCATCGTGTCGCTGAAAATGCGTTTTCCACTCTTCAACGGCTCCATATAGTCGCCACCATTGGCCAGATAATCGAGTGTAAGCAATTTATACTTCTTGTTTTTCTTGATTTTCTTTCCGTTGAGCTTGGCCGACACGATTTTCCCGTTGCCGTCATATATAACCTTTACGCCATGGCTCACCGAATCGCCACCACGGCCGGCCATCACAGCAAATGCGGCAATTAGCTTATCACCCCGAATCTCGAGCACCTGCAACTTGTTGTCGAATGGGAACATAGCCTTAACCAGCCCCTCTGACACATCGCCGGAAGGCACATCGCGGCGCATTCCGCCAACATTCATTATTGCCAAGTCTACTTTGCTGCCATAAACCGGTTGTGTCAAGTTCATTGCTAAATCGGAGATGAAGTTCGATGCAAGCACCGTGCGACGAGCAATTGCAATTTCCGACACTATTATAGTGTTGTTCATAAGCGAATCCACCTTTTCGCGGTATGGGGCAAGGAAACTGTTGAGGCACGAATCCACCCTATCGTCGTAACGCTTATCCACCGGCATCAACGAATTGCTGACAGAGAAATCGTCAAGGTTCAATTTCACACAGCCAATCAGTTTTCCGGAACCGCCAGCCTGGCACACCACCACCTTTCGGCCATCGGCATTATTGAAAACGCATTCCGGGCACTTAGCATCGCCTGGATTGATGGTTGTATGGCTGTGTCCGCCTATAATAAGGTCGATATTGCGGCTGTTCTTGGCCAGCAACACGTCGCTCGGAAGTCCCGGCTTCGCGGTGTAGCCAATATGAGTAAGAGCCACCACATAATCGACACGTTCATTCTTTTTCAATGCACCGGCAAGCGAATCGCCCACGGCAATTGCATCACGATAAACTACCCCTTTGCAATTGGCATCGGCAATCATGCCTGAGGGAATAAGATTGAGTGCAATTACGCCAATTCTTCTACCACAATACTCCTTTATTATGTATTGCTTGAAAAGCGACTTCAACGGTGTGGAATCGAGCACATAGTTCGACGACAGTCGCGCCACGCCTTCTACCTTACCATACACCCGAGCAAGGCTGTCGATTCCATTGTCGAACTCGTGATTACCGAGAATCTGGATGTCGTAACCCATGCGATGAATAGCTTCACACTCAACAATGCCGCCAAACAGATTGAAATAAGGAGTCCCTTGGAAAGCATCTCCGGCATCAACAAGCAATACATTCGGCTCAGCCACACGAATGCTGTCGATGATGGCCTTACGACGCAACACACCGCCACGACCGTCGGAATCGGGATCGATTTGGCTGTGAGTGTCGTTAGTGTGGAGAATTACAAGATTCTCAGCTGAAACAGATACTGTTGTGCACAGTATTAATAAGTAGATAAATATGCGATACATAATTGATACTATAAATTTATGCTGCTCATCGGGCATAACTACTGCCAAATGATTTTCTTTTACGAAAATACGAAATTAAAACAACAAAACGAGTATTAATCGCGAAAAACGCCACAAATATCCATGGTTTCGATTATTCAGCCAAATCAAGCAGGAAGGATTTACGAATTACCAAGATTCGTAAACCCTTCCTTAAAATCTGGCAGATTTCGCAAACTGCCACAATCCAAAGCCACTTCCCATAATAGGACTTTGATTCATTCCAATTCTAACAACATTTGTCAACAGAACTTGGAGTAAGTTTCATACATATTTCCTAAGGCGGTGTCCGTGTTCCAAGTCTGTAGCAAAAGTACAGTCATCGGCCAACCGATAATGTTCAAATGATAAAAAATTAAAGAATTATTAGAGTCAAATCGTAAAATATTTATACTAATGAATAAATATTACCTATATACGAGAACTTGAAAATCCTGATTTACAGATAATGATACTAATATTTTGTTATACAATTAAGATTTTAAAAGATTCTTTGACAAGACTGAGGGACATCAACAAATCTAAGATATTTTGAGTGGGACTATTCCAAGTTGTTATTGCGATAAACAATAGGTGTGCAGCCATAATGCTTGCTGAACGAGCGGCGGAATGTTGACAGGGAATTAAAGCCGGATTGCTCTGCCACATCGGCAATTGTCATTTCATGGTTTGAGGTAAGCAACTGCGCAGCATGGCGCAAACGGTATGAATTTACAAAGTCGTAGAATGTTGTATCAAGCTGCACATTGATATAACTGCTTATATAGGAGCGGTTAGTATTCATCTGCTTGGCAAGGTCGGAAAGAGTTAACGATGGGTTTAGATAGAGCTGTTTTTCCTCAAACAGTACACGCAGTTTTTCGTCAAAGCCCTCATATATGCGTGGACGATGCTGAACATTGAAATCATCAGATGGAATAATAGGCGATACTACTCCACCACCCACCATCCGGCGCATCGATTCCTGATATCGGTGCACATAATAGCATATAATAAACCACGCCACACACTCAAATATATAGAACGACAGCTTAATGCGATAAATGTTTGTGACCATGAACACGATCCAGGCCACATATAGCAGAAAGAATACGGCTATCAGGCTCCAAAGCCACTCTACATGCAGATATTCTGTATTGGAATACATCTGCTTTAGCCGGCGCAATACCTTTGGCACCGAAAGCATCACACGAATATACAGATATATTGAGAAACAGATAAACACACCAACAAGGATGTTGAAGGTATGTCGGCCGGGAAACAGCAAATACACCAGCAGATAGGCACAGTTAGGCCAGAAAAGTCGGGCAATACGGCGCCAATTCAGCCACCGCGGCGAAACCACCTCAATCAAGAACATATTGATAAAGGTTATCGAGAACCAATCGACAATGAGCGAGGCATAAATGGCGTTATCGCTCATCTGTATACCAAACAACGGATACGACACGCTTCTGACATTGTTGACAAACAGGAACAGGAAGGTAATGCCGAGCATCACACGTGCGCGGTCTTTGCCATAACGCAGATAGTACATGCTCGACACAAACAGATACATCAATACCGCACCACGGAAAAGCAAGGTCAGGCGGTCTATGACATTATCTTCCATCATTCAGTTCGTGTTGGTGGCTATTCTTCTGATTTCGAACAGCAAAAATAATAAAATGTGCCGTTCCAAATGCAAGAACGACACATTTTTATTACATTTCCAACAAACTGCTTACTTGATAAGGCAGTTGCCGGTCATTTCCTTGGGCTGCTCAACACCAAGGATGTGGAGAATAGATGGAGCCACATCAGCAAGACGGCCGTCCTCTACCTTGGCATCCTTGTTGGCTGTTACATATACGAAAGGCACCGGATTCAGCGAGTGGGCTGTGTTTGGAGTGCCATCGGAATTGATTGCATTGTCGGCATTACCGTGGTCGGCAATGATGATTACCTCGTAATCGTTGGCCTTTGCAGCTTCTACAGTGTCCTTTACACAATTATCAACGGCAACAACGGCCTTTTCAATTGCCTCATAGATTCCGGTATGACCTACCATGTCGCCATTGGCATAGTTGACAACAATAAACTCATACTTCTGTTCGTTGATGGCAGCCACAAGTTTATCCTTTACCTCATAGGCGCTCATTTCGGGCTTAAGGTCGTAAGTTGCCACCTTAGGTGATGGAACAAGAATGCGGTCCTCGCCATCGTACGGAGCCTCGCGACCTCCATTAAAGAAGAATGTAACGTGGGCATATTTCTCTGTTTCGGCAATATGGAGCTGTTTCATGCCAAGGCTCGATACATATTCGCCAAGAGTATTACTTACATTCTCCTTATCGAAAAGGATATGCACGCCGGTGAATGAAGCATCGTAAGGAGTCATGCAGAAATACTGCAACCCGGGAATTGTGTGCATGCCTTCCTCGGTCATATCTTTCTGTGTGAGCACAATGGTGAGTTCCTTAGCACGGTCGTTGCGATAATTGAAGAAGATAACCACATCACCATCCTTGATTCGGCCGTCAACGGTTGAGTTGACAATAGGCTTAACAAACTCATCGGTTACGCCATCGGCATACGATGCCTCCATGGCAGCTACCATATCGTCGAACTTAGCGCCTTCACCGTTAACAAGCTGGTCGTAGGCTATCTTAACGCGGTCCCAACGTTTGTCGCGGTCCATGGCATAATAGCGGCCGATAATCGAGGCAATCACGCCTGCCGACTTGGCACAATGCTCCTGAACCTCGGCGATAAAGCCCTTACCGCTCTTGGGGTCGGTGTCGCGGCCATCCATAAAGCAGTGCAGATACACATTCTTCAAATCGTATTCCTTGGCAATGTCGCAAAGAGCGAACAAATGTTCGAGCGAGCTGTGAACGCCGCCATTACTGGTAAGACCCATCATGTGCAGGCCCTTGCCTGTTGTGCGGGCATATTCAAAGGCACGCTTGATTTCAGGATTGTTGAGAATCGACTTGTCGGCTATCGATTTGTTGATCTTAACCAGGTCCTGATATACGATGCGGCCAGCACCGATATTAAGGTGACCCACTTCAGAGTTACCCATCTGTCCGTCGGGCAAACCGACATTTTCGCCACTTGCCTGAAGTTGCGAATTAGGATAATTCTTGATAAGTGAATCCCAATAAGGGGTTGGTGTTGAATAAATTACATCACTTTTCTGATGATTGCCGATTCCCCATCCATCGAGAATCATTAGCAACGCTTTTTTACCCATATCTGTATTATTATTAAAGTTATTCCTTACGTTTTTTCGCAGTGCAAAATTAATAAATCTGCACGAAATTTACGACTATTACCCACTGCTTTTAATTATTTTCCATACTTTTGCCAAATAATGAAGTTTACAACCGACAGCACTATGAACTGCAATACCGAAATACTGCAATTCCTCGATGAATTAAGCCGCAACAACAATCGTCAGTGGTTTAACGCCAACAAGGAGCGATACGAGTATCTGCGCAAAGCATGGCTCCATAACATTCAGCAACTGATTGAGCAGATGAACGCCTACGACCCTTCGCTGCAAGGGCTCGATGCACGCGACTGCGTGTACCGCATCTACCGCGACATACGCTTCAGTCCCAACAAACTGCCCTACAAGACACATTTCGGGGCTGTAATTGGCCGCGGAGGCCGCAAATGTCTGCTTTCGTCATATTACATTCACCTTGAGCCAGGCAACAAATCGGGTATTTACGGTGGCATATGGTGTCCTGAGCCGAATGTACTCAAGGCTTTGCGCCATGCCATCGATGATAACAGCGACGAATTTCTGGAAATTATCAACAATCCCGAGTTCAAGCGCCGGTTCACACTTGTAGGTGACAAACTGAAGAATCCGCCTAAAGGCTTCGACAAGACCAACCCCAACATTGAACTGCTGAAGATGAAGGAATATCTGCTGTCGTATGAGGTTGGCGACGAATATATGCAGAGCGACGACTGGATTAGCCGTGCCGCACACGATTTCAGCTTTATGACGCCTTTTCACCGATTCATGAATTTCACCATCGAGGAAGAGATTTAGCATGCTCGGGTATATTATTCATGTATAATAAAGTTTAAACATTATTTAAAATATCAGTTTATTTCCGATTTTTATTAAATTTGCGAAAGAAATGAACAAAACTAATTAATCATGGCAAAAATTCGAGGTGCAGTTGTCGTTAACATCGAACGATGCAAAGGCTGCAACTTATGTGTCGACACATGCCCGGTTAATGTACTGGAGCTACAGCCAAAAGAAGTAAACAATCGAGGTTATCACTACGCCTATATGAAGGCTCCCGATCTTTGTATTGCTTGCCAAAGCTGCGCACTGGTTTGTCCCGACGGCTGCATCGACGTGTATAGAGCAAAAACCGAATAAGATAAGAACCAATAACGTCTCTATTTAATAATGGAAGAAGTACGATTAATGAAGGGTAACGAAGCATTGGCATTGGCAGCCATCAGATATGGTTGCGATGGATACTTCGGATACCCTATCACTCCTCAATCTGAAGTGCTTGAGACCCTTGAGCAACAGATGCCGTGGGAAACCACCGGAATGGTGGTTCTGCAAGCAGAAAGCGAAGTGGCAGCCATCAACATGGTATATGCCGGCGCTGCTTGCGGTAAATGTGTATTCACATCGTCATCGAGCCCGGGCATCAGCCTAATGCAAGAAGGCATTTCATATATCGCTGCCAGTGAGC
Source organism: Muribaculaceae bacterium (assembly GCA_016292745.1). Classification (GTDB taxonomy): domain Bacteria; phylum Bacteroidota; class Bacteroidia; order Bacteroidales; family Muribaculaceae; genus SFRY01. The sequence continues at coordinate 59,118 of JAEDFO010000003.1, forward strand.
TCCCGGCCCTAATAATTAATGTGATGCGCGGAGGCCCGGGACTGGGTACCATCCACCCCTCACAAGCCGACTATTTCCAAGCCACAAAAGGCGGCGGCCACGGCGACTACCACCTCATCACACTGGCGCCATCGTCGGTGCAGGAAATGTGTGATTTCGTAGCGCTCGGTTGGGATTTGGCATTCAAATACCGCACCCCGGCAATAATTCTCGCCGACGGCATAGTGGGACAGATGATGGAAAAAGTGGTGTTGCCACCGCAGCGTCCACGCCGCACCGACGAGGAAGTGAAAAAGCAATGCCCGTGGGCTGCTACCGGCAAAAGCAACGGCAAAAAACACATAGTTACATCGCTTGAACTTGACAGCGAAAAAATGGAAGTGAACAACGAACGCTTCCAGCGCACATACCGCGAAATCGAGAAATACGAGAAACGCTACGAAGCCATCGACACCGAGGACTGCGACTATCTGATTGTAGCATTCGGCACTGTGGCACGTATATGCCAGAAAACAGTGGAAATGGCCAACGAACACGGAGCAAAAATAGGCATCATCCGCCCTATCACCTTGTGGCCATTCCCTTACGAGGCTATTGCCGAGGCTGCAAAGCATACCAAGGGCATATTGGTGGTTGAGCTCAACGCCGGACAGATGATTGAAGACGTACGGCTCGCCGTCAGCGACAAAAACATGCCGATTAAGCACTACGGACGTCTGGGTGGCATTGTTCCCACTCCCGACGAAATCCTCGATGCGCTCACCAATGAACTAATCAACGATTAATCATGGACATTAACGATATTATTAAGCCGGAAAACCTTGTTTACACCAAGCCCCGACTGATGAACGACAACCATATGCACTACTGCCCTGGATGCAGCCATGGCGTGGTGCACAAGCTAATTGCCGAAGTTATCGACGAATTAGGCATGGAAGAGAAGAGCGTGGGCGTAAGCCCCGTTGGATGCTCGGTTTTTGCCTACAACTATATCGACATCGACTGGATTGAAGCTGCACACGGCCGCGCTCCGGCAGTGGCTACTGCAGTAAAGCGTCTTATGCCCGACAAGTTGGTGTTCACCTACCAAGGCGACGGCGACCTTGCAGCCATCGGCACATGCGAAACCATCCAGGCAGCCAACCGCGGTGAAAACATCGCCATAATATTCATCAACAATGCAATTTACGGTATGACCGGAGGACAAATGGCACCAACCACCCTCATAGGAATGAAGACAGCCACAACGCCTTACGGACGTCGGGTTGACCTGAACGGATATCCTTTCAAAGTGTCGGACACCATGGCATTGCTCGAAGGAACATGCTACGTAACCCGTCAGAGCGTCCACACTCCTGCAGCAGTGCGCAAGGCAAAGGCAGCCATTAAGAAAGCATTCCAGAACAGCATGGCTGGCAAAGGCACATCGATGGTTGAAATTGTAAGCTCATGTAATTCAGGTTGGAAAATGTCGCCTGTCGATGCCAACAAATGGATGAGCGAGCATATGTTTTCACAGTACCCGTTAGGCGACATTAAAGACATTTAGATTATGAAGACCGAAATTATCATAGCAGGATTCGGCGGACAGGGAGTGCTTTCGATGGGTAAGATTCTTGCCTATTCCGGACTTATGGAGGACAAGGAAGTGACATGGATGCCATCGTACGGGCCCGAGCAACGTGGTGGCACAGCCAACGTTACCGTAATCCTCTCCGACGAGCGCATCAGCTCGCCCATCCTCAACTCTTACGATATGGTGGTTGTCCTCAACCAGCAAAGTCTCGACAAGTTCCAAAGCAAAGTTAAACCTGGAGGCATCCTTATTTACGACAACTACGGCATCCACACGCCGCCCACTCGCACCGATATCAAGGTATATTGCATCGAAGCAATGAATGCCACTTTCGAACTTGGCAACAACAAGGCATTTAACATGATTGTCCTCGGAGCAATGCTGAAACTGAACTCGATAGTAACCATTGAAAGTGTTGTAAAGGCCCTGAAGAAGACCCTTCCCGAACGTCACCACCATATGATTCCGATGAACGAAGAAGCGCTTCGCAAAGGCATGTCGCTTATCAAATAGCCCTTTGCGGGCAACTACATAACCAAGAGGCTGCGCCGTAACTGAAGACGCAGCCTCTTGATTTTAATCCTCCTCAATCGAGATTATTTTGTTCTGCCGGTGAATGCATCCACCCCTTTGGTGTCGACACTGTTAGCAAAGAACTTTTCAGCAGCCTTGCTTACGGCATCGTTCCATGGCTGAGGGCCACTCACCTGAACGACCCACAGACGAAGCTGTTTTTTGTGCCAATTGACAATGCAATTTGTCCCCCATGCACCACCATGGCCAAACCATGCCTCTTCATTGTCCTCAACAGGGGCAGAAAGGCCAAGCGAATAGCCACCCATGTGTTTTGGACGTGTCGTCACAGCAAGAATCGACTTAACAGTCTCTTCCTTAAGAATGCGTACACCATTGTCGCCCATACCAAGATTCATAAGCATTTTGTAGAACTTAAGTTGGTCGTTGGCAGTTGTCCAAAGTCCTGCACCAGCCGAAGCAAACACATGCGAATCGTTGTATGGGCGCTGCTGCCACGGATTCTCCTCAAGCCATTTTGCCGGCTTGTCCTCGCTGGTTTCATACAGATGAATCTGAGTGGCAAGTTGCTTATCGGTTGGCCAGAACCATGTCGACTTCATACCGAGTGGGTCGAGTACGTTCTCCTTAAGATACTGTTCCCACTTCATACCGGTAACTGTTTCAACAATAGCCGCACCTATGTCGATACCAGTGTTTGAATACAGTTCGCGGGTGCCCGGTTCAAACATAATAGGCGATGCAGCAGCCACCGAGGCAGTCTGGCGTAACGGTGCGCCACCCGACCATCCTCCACCACGCACATCGTTGCGCTTGGCGCTGATTTCAAAGGGGAAACCTCCTGTGTGGTTGAGCACCATGCGTACTGTCAACACATTCTTTGCTCTAACGAGAGTGCGAACACTGTCGTTCTTGGCAACCTCAACCCACAATTCATTGAATTCAGGCAGATACTTCGACACTGGGTCGTCAAGCGACAGTTTCCCATCTTCAACGAGTTTCGCGATAGTTACACCGCAGAAACCCTTGGTTTGCGAGCATTCCATAAACACGTCGTCCATACCTATAGCGCGCTTGGCGGCAACATCGGAATATCCTATGCAACATGTCTCCTGCACACCATTGTTATAAAACACACTTATCGCTCCGGCAAGGCTACCCTTATCTAGATAAGGCTGCAATGCCTCGCGGGCAAAAGTGGTTTTCGACTCCTTTACTTTCACTTGAGCAGATACCGAAAGGCATCCGACCAACATCAGCAGAATAATAAGTTTTCTCATTATTATGGTAATTTGATTGGTTAATAATTTCAGATGTCAGCGCCATCACAATGGCAATGGCATTCAAAATTAGTTATTATCATCGAAATACTGATAAAGTAACCCGGGAAATTTATCGGACGACGATAATCACGCCACTATTAGGAAGGATTTCCACATGGGTCAAAGCTGCAGCCTTTACCGAGCGAACTTTGGCCACGAAGTCGTCGGCTGTTGACTGTTCTCCCTTAGCCAAGCGCTTGCGCACTGCTTTTGAGGCATATACATCGTAATACAATGTTGCATCAGTGCCTTCAAGCATCGACAAGTCAAGTTTTATACTTAGGGGCTCCGCTGTGGCGTTTACTCCTGCCACATACCACACATTGCCACTTCTGCGCGCCAGCACCACATATTTGCCGGGATATCCATCGATAAAGCGTGTTTCGTCCCAATGGGTGGGAACTTGCTTCATAAAATCGATGCACAACGACGGAGCGTCAGTGAGGTTATTTGGGGTGAGGGCAAAATTCTGGACCGGATTCTGGAACAGCACTGCGGTTGCAATCTGAAACAAATCGGAAGTTCGGCGCACGTTACCGCTGTTGTTGTCGCGGCCAAGACGTCGATTGAGAAATGTCCCACCAAACTCCATGCACCCCACAGCATTACGGATAAACGGATGAGTGGCGGCATTCACAGCCTCAACGTCGCAGAAATGCTGCTGGAAATAAATGTTCTCCGAGGCAAGCACAGCTTCGCTGCCCACATAGTTGGGATACATACGTTCCCAGCCTCGAGGCAATGTGCAGCCGTGGAATATCACCATCAGTCCAAAATCGTTGGCATCTGAAAGTATGCTTTCATACAGACGCATCGTCTCCTGCTTGTCGCCGCCAAAGAAATCCACCTTGATGCCTTTCACTCCATTGTCGCGAAGCCATTTCATCTCTTTCTTACGCACTATAGGGTTGTCCATGCGGTTTACAGGACCCTGCTCAATATCATTCCAATATCCGCTTGAGCTATACCATAGCAATGGCTCCACACCCTTGCCATGAGCATATGCAATTAGCTGCGCCATTCGCTCAGCACCTATGTTATTGTCCCAATAGTTGTCGATTAGAGTATACTCGTAGCCCATTTCAGCAGCAAAGTCGATATACTTCACTATGTCGTCGAAATTTATGCTGGCATCTTGCCATACAATCCAGCTCCACGTGCCACGACCGCCAGCATAATCAGTTGTTGGCTCATATAGCGGCTCAAGCACGTCCCAATATATCGTACTTTCAACTATTGGGGCCAACGAGGCACCAATGCTTAATGTACGCCAAGGGGTTGCACCAGGCAAGGAGAATGCCGGCTCGCGAGTGCCGTTGCCATTGTTTTCCTCTGCCATCGGAAACTCAATCTTGTAACTGTGTCCGTCGAAATCACCAAGTCGTGAGGCGCAATAGCGGCTGTCGACACCGGTTTCGCTGATAAGCGCCCAACGGTCGTTGCCCACCTTGAACAAAGCCGGGAAGGTATACCCGCGGCCATATCGCGAGCATTCGCTCATCGGGCGGTCGAGGCGATATTCCTCCTCATAGCTTGGTTTAGTGCGTTTCCAGCCAATCATAGGATCGCTTTGAGGCGACAGGAATGTTGTTGTATATGCCGGGAAAGTGAACGATGTGGTTTCATCCATCACACGAATACCCGAAGGCTCTCCTACTTTCGGCAACACATATCGGAATGCTACATCGTTATTGGCAACCATGAATTCCACATCCATTACATGGCGGCCACTGGAATCGCCAAGGCCAACAATCATCTTATTGGCAATGAATTCAATTTTGGAGCGCTTGATGTGATTCTGGCTGTATTTTTTCGAAACAGGCTCAACCACGGCCGATATAATTGCCATGTCTTTTGAATAATCGGCATCGGTGCTTACAAGTCCGAGCGCCGACGGCTCGAGCACCGTCTTGCCGTCATAGGTGATGGCATACATAGGTTTTCCAATCGATGGCTCTATTGTTATTTCCACCACGAGTTTCCCGTCGGGACCAGCAGTTATTGCTTTTCCATCAGAGAGTGCATTAGATGCTCCCATCAACACTTGTGCCACGCCTAACATCAGCGACAACATAACACTTATTCGTTTCATCATTGCTATACTTGATTTTGTTTTACTTTTTCCTTGATTAATTGAGATGGCGACATCCCATATTCGTCCTTGAAACAATTCCGGAAATATCCCACATCGTTGAATCCACATGAATATGCCGCCTCCGACACATTACATCCTTCCATTAGCAACTCCTTGCCTCGTTTCAGCCTAATGCGCCTGATGAATTCGTTGCCCGATATGCCCGTAAGCCCCTTCTTCGAGCCTATCCACAGTTTATCGGTATCGGCGTCATAAAACAGAGCATTTATTGACAAGCCATCTTCAAGCGACAGATTATCGACATACAATTGCGATTCCACCGTATGGCTTGCCGCATCAAATACACCGACTGCTATTATGACAAGTATAATTATGTATCTCATGGAATGATATTTTCTTTACAAAAATACAAATTAATACAAACAATAAAAGCAGAGAAGCGAATAATGAACAATATGTCCTATCCATTGAATTATCTGTCATCAATATACAATATACAATCATCTTGTTGACCGAAAAAGTAACAAAAGAACAATTTACCCCTATAGTTGAACAATCTGTACCACTTCAATTATGATATACAACATAAATTTGCTATTGAAAATTTCAACTCTAACCAATGCTTGTTTCATTGCCGATTATTTGTGTCGGCTAAATCCTAAAGCTCTCCTCACAAACCAACAGATTTCAAAATTATGGTGTAACATGACGTTCAGGTAAAAAAAGAATAGTTTGTCAGAGCTGAATCAGTTTTAGGACCCAGAGCGCTACGCTACTATTATGTGCTGTAGCGTTTTTTTTAGTAAATAATTGTTATCTTTATAGCAATAAATTTATCATATCATGAAACGTGAACTCATAATCATCTTGTCAATTATTCTTGCGCTCATGGCAAATGCCAAGCCCGACAAATCACAAAACCACGGCTATCCCATCAACCCCACACCATTCACATCAGTGAAATTGGCCGACGGATTCTGGGGCGAACGGCTGAAGGCTTGCCGATTGACCACCATTCCTCTGGCATTCAACAAATGTGAGGAAACCGGACGATACCACAACTTTGAAAATGCCACCCACCCATCCGACACAATCCATGTGGGCGGATTCTCGTTCGATGACACTGACGTGTACAAGACCATAGAAGGCGCAAGCTACATTCTACAAACATATCCCGACAAGAAACTGGAGAATTATATCGACAGCGTACTCACCATTGTGGCTGCAGCACAAGAACCCGACGGATATCTCTACACAAGCCGTACCATGAACCCTAAACACCCACACGAATGGGCCGGCAGCAAACGATGGGAAACTGTGGAGATACTAAGCCACGAGTTCTATAACCTGGGACATATGGTTGAAGGGGCAATTGCCCACTATCAAGCCACAGGCAAACGGAATTTCCTCGACATCGCCATCCGATATGCCGACTGTGTGTGCCGTGAAATCGGGCCTGACAAAGGCCAACTGGTGAGAGTGCCCGGACATCAGATTGCTGAGATGGCACTGGCCAAACTCTACATTGTCACCGGCAATGAAAAATACCTTCGCCAAGCCAAGTTCTTCCTTGACATGCGAGGCCACACATCGCGAACCGACGCTTACAGCCAAGCCCACTTGCCTGTCATCGACCAACGCGAGGCTGTAGGGCATGCCGTGAGAGCGGTGTATATGTATTCCGGAATGGCCGACGTGGCTGCACTTACCGGCGACCCAGCCTATGTTAACGCTATCGATGCCATCTGGGACAACATCGTCAGCCGTAAATACTACATCACCGGCGGCATCGGTGCACGCCACGAAGGTGAATCGTTTGGCGGCAACTACGAATTGCCAAATGCATCGGCCTATTGCGAAACATGCGCTGCCATTGGCAACGTATACGTCAACCACCGGCTGTTTCTTATGCATGGCGATGCAAAATACTACGATGTGCTTGAACGCACCCTCTACAACGGTGTGATTTCGGGAATGTCGGTCGACGGCGGCGCTTTCTTCTACCCCAACCCACTGGAATCGCATGGCGAGCATGAGCGCCAGCCGTGGTTCGGATGCGCTTGCTGTCCTTCTAATCTATGCCGATTCATCCCATCAATTCCAGGATATGTATATGCGGTAAAGGACCGTGATGTGTATGTAAATCTGTTCATGTCGAATACCGCGAAACTTGATGTCGAAGGGAAATTGGTAGAACTAAGCCAATCGACCAACTATCCATGGAACGGCGACATCACAATAACAGTAAACAAAAACAAGGCCGGGAAATTCGGTATGAAAATACGCATTCCCGGTTGGGTGCAGAACAAAGTCGTTCCATCCGACCTGTATTCATACTCCGACGGCAAGCAGCCCGGATTCACTATCTCGATTAACGGAACAGCCGTCGATTCAAACATCGAAAAAGGTTATATAACCATTAACCGTCAATGGAAAAAGGGCGATGTAGTTGACATTCACTTCGATATGGAACCTCGTACAGTGATAGCCAACGAAAACGTGGCAGCCGACCGTGGGAGAGTGGCTTTCGAGCGTGGCCCGCTGGTGTATTGTGCCGAATGGCCCGACAACGAATTCGATATCCACCACATTATAGTAAACCAAAATCCTAAGATAACGGCAACCAACCGTCCCGATATTATCAACGGACTCATCACACTCACCACCGATGCCCAGACACTCGCCTACGATGCCACCGGTGCACTCGTGGCCGACAAAGTGAAACTTACGCTTATCCCATACTACGCGTGGTGTCATCGCGGAAAGGGCAATATGGCGGTTTGGCTGCCGCAAAGCCTCTCGACTGCTTCTGTGGCTGAATAATGGAATTGACAAACAAATAATTACTTGATACAATGAAACGAATACTTCTATTGGCAACAATCTTTACCGTGACATCG
>JAEDFO010000042.1 GCA_016292745.1 Muribaculaceae bacterium
CGCGTTCAATTTTTATGAGTTTTACATCGAAGATGAGGGTGCTGTGCGGGCCGATAACCGGGCCGGCGCCTTGGCTTCCGTAAGCGAGCTCCGATGGGATGTAGAGCTGCCATTCGGCTCCTTCGCTCATAAGCTGGAGCGCTTCAACCCAACCTGGGATAACCTGGTTTACACCGAAAGTGGCTGGTGCACCGCGTTCAACCGAGCTGTCGAATACGGTACCGTCGATAAGGCGACCGGTGTAGTGCACAGTAACCTTGTCGTTGGCTGAAGGATGGATTCCGTTTCCTTCCTTGACGATTTTATATTGCAGGCCTGAAGCGGTGACTTTCACGCCCTCTTTCTTGGCGTTTTCCTCGAGGAAACGCTTTCCGACTTCGCGGTTCATTTCCACTTGACGCTTTTCGAGTTCGGTGAAGAATTCGGTAACCACTTGCTTGGCTTCGTCGATAGTCATTTCGGGCTTTGAGCCGTCGTACACAGAACGAACAGCGGCGGCGAAATCGTCGACGTTGAGTTCCTGGATGCCCGAGCCTTTGAAGTTGTTGCCCATGCTCAAGCCTAATGCGTAGCTTAATTTGTCCATGTCAAAAAAAATAATGAGGTGTAATTGTTAGTCTTACATTTTGCGGTGCAAAGATACTGCAAGTGAAGATAAGAATAAACAATAACTAAAAGATTTATTGTTTTTTAAATTAGTGCTTATCCTTCCGGCGGCACCTGTGAGAGCTGCCGGAAGGAAGATTTGCTGAAATCGGTTAAACCACAACGTTGACAATCTTGTTAGGCACCACGATAACTTTCTTCGGGGTCTTTCCGTCGAGCCATCGCTGAGCACCGGCATCGGAGAGCGCGATACGCTCTACTTCGTCACGAGGGGTGTCGATTGGGACGCTGATGTTGTAACGAGGTTTGCCGTTGAACGAGACGGTGTAGTTAACGTTAGCTTCCTTGAGGTATTCCTCGTTGCAAATGGGCCACTTAGCGTCGCACACGGTAGAGTCGGCACCGAGAGTGTGCCAGAGTTCCTCGGCGATGTGAGGCGCGAACGGAGCGAGGAGCACAATAACTTCGCGGAGGATTTCGCGCGAGTGGCACTTCTGTGCTGCGAGTTCGTTGACACAAATCATGAATGCACTGATAGAAGTGTTGTAGTTGAAGTGCTCGATGTCCCAGGTAACTTTCTTGATGAGCTTGTGGAGCGACTTGAGGTTGTCGGCGGAAGGCTTGGCATCGTCGATAATGATATTGTCGGCGTTGTAGAAGAGGTTCCAGAGTTTCTTGAGGAAACGGTGTACGCCGTCGATGCCCTTAGTATCCCAAGGTTTGCTTTGCTCGATAGGACCGAGGAACATCTCATATAGGCGGAGAGTGTCGGCACCGTAACGGTCGACGATATCGTCGGGGTTAACGACATTGAACATCGATTTCGACATTTTCTCGACGGCGTTGCCGCAACGGTATTTTCCGTCTTCGAGAATAAACTCGGCAGTTTCGAATTCCGGGCGCCAAGCCTTGAAACGTTCTGTGTCGAGGATGTCGTTGTCAACGAGGTTTATGTCGACATGTATTTCGGTGGTGTCGTACTGGTCCTTCAGGCCGAGCGACACAAACGTGTTGGTGTCCTTGATTCGGTAAACGAAGTTGCTGCGACCCTGAATCATTCCCTGGTTGATGAGTTTCTTGAAAGGCTCGTCTTCGCACACGTAACCGAGGTCGAAGAGGAATTTGTTCCAGAAACGGGAGTAGATGAGGTGTCCGGTGGCGTGTTCGGTACCGCCGACGTAAAGATCGACATTTCGCCAGTATTCATCAGCTTCTTTCGAGACGAGAGCGTTGCTGTTGTGCGGGTCCATGTAGCGGAGGTAGTATGCCGATGAGCCGGCAAATCCCGGCATGGTGCAGAGCTCGAGGGGACGACCGTTGGGGGCAGTCCAGTTTTTGGCACGGCCGAGTGGTGGCTCGCCGCTTTCAGTAGGGAGGAACTTGTCGACTTCAGGGAGCTGGAGTGGCAGGAGTTCTTCCGATAGAGGCTGTGGCTGGTTGTTCTCGTCGTAATAAATCGGGAATGGCTCACCCCAATATCTCTGACGGCTGAAGATGGCGTCGCGGAGGCGGTAGTTAACCTTTACCTTTCCGATTCCGGTCTGAGCGATGAATTCCTTGGTCTTGGCGATTGCTTCTTTCACCTGGAGCCCGTCGAGGCTGAGGCGTTCGTTGCTGGAGTTGGTCATGATGCCTTCTTTTGCATCGAAACTTTCCTGGCTGACGTCGCACCCTTCGATAAGCGGGATAATCGGGAGGTTGAAGTGACGAGCGAAAGCATAGTCGCGGCTGTCGTGGGCAGGCACTGCCATAATTGCGCCGGTACCGTATCCAGCGAGAACGTAGTCGCTGATGTAGATAGGAATTTGCTTTCCGGTAACGGGATTTACAGCATAAGAACCGCTGAACACACCCGACACTTTCTTGTCGATCATTCGTTCGCGTTCGGTTTTGCGCTTGGTTTCGGCAATGTATTCGTCGACAGCGGTGCGGCACTCAGGCGTGGTAACCTTGTCGACATATTGGCTTTCGGGCGCGAGGACCATGAATGTGACGCCGAAAATAGTGTCGGCACGAGTGGTGAAAATCAGCAGGTGTTCGTCGGAGCCAACGAGTGGGAACTTCATTTCGGCACCTTCGCTGTATCCAATCCAGTTTCGTTGAGTTTCCTTGAGCGAGTCGGTCCAGTCGATTGTATCGAGGCCACGGAGCAGACGACCGGCGTATGCGCTTACGCGAAGACACCATTGGTACATGAGTTTCTGCTCAACGGGATAACCGCCGCGGATAGAGAGGCCTTCGCTCACCTCGTCGTTGGCGAGCACTGTTCCGAGTTTTGGGCACCAGTTTACCATTGTGTTGCCGAGGTAGGCAATACGGAAGTTCATAAGGATGTCGTTTTTCTCTTTTTGAGAGAAAGCGTTCCATTGTTCGGCTGAGAATTCCACTTCGGCGTTAGTGGCGGCGGTGAGGTTGGCGGTTCCGAATTCCTCGAAGTGCTTTACGAGGATGTCGATGCTTTGTGCGCGGTCGGCGGCAGTGTCGTAGTACGATTTGTACATCTGCAGGAAAGCCCACTGAGTCCATTTGTAGTAAGCCGGATCGCAGGTTCGGATTTCGCGGTCCCAGTCGTAGCAGAAGCCGATTTTGTCGAGCTGCTGACGGTAACGGTTTATGTTATTGACGGTAGTCACCTCGGGGTGCTGACCGGTTTGTATTGCATATTGTTCGGCGGGCAGGCCATAGGAGTCGTATCCCATAGGATGCAGGACGTTGAATCCTTGCAGACGCTTGTATCGGCTATAGATGTCAGAGGCAATGTAACCGAGCGGATGACCCACATGGAGTCCGGCGCCGGAAGGATAAGGGAACATGTCGAGGACATAGAACTTAGGCTTGGAAGAGTCGATTTCAGTTTTATACGTTTTGTGCTCTTTCCAATATTTTTGCCAACGGGTCTCTATTTCTTTAAAATTATATTCCATAGAGGTTTATGATAAATATTTTAATAAAAACGAAGGTAAAAAATGAGGTGATCCGACCAGCAGGCCGGAAAGCACCGCAAAGGTAGCATAAAATTTCGTAAGTTGAAGCAGATGAGGTGCTCAATCGAATAAAAAGGGCGAAAGGGAAGGATAAAAATAGAAGAAGGATAGCGCCGTTCTAAGCGGAGCCATCCTTCTTCGTGAAATATAACGTATCTATCTATTGTGCAGAGAAGTTATTTCTTTTTGTTCGACGATTTCAGGTATGTGTCGATAGCTGCGGTAATAGAGGGCATCTGAGTGGTCGGCGCTTGGATGTCGAGGCGCAGTCCGGCATCTTTTACAGCCTGAGCTGTAGCGGAGCCGAGACACCCGATAGCGATTTCGCCTTGATTGAAGTCGGGGAAGTTCTTTTTCAGGGAGTTCACACCGGCCGGGCTGAAGAATATAAGCATATCGTAGTCGAACGGTTCATCGGGAGTGAAGTCGTTGCTGACAGTACGGTACATAATAGCCTTTGTGCATTCGATGCCATATTGCTCAAATACTTCGATGTCGTCCTTGTGAACGTCGGAGACAGGGAAAAGGAATTTCTCCTTGGCGTGCTTTGTAAGAGCGGCAATAAGCTGCTTGTCGTCGAGCTTGCCAGAAACGCCGAAGAAAATTTTGCGTTTGCGATATTGGATGTATTTCTGCAGATAAAGAGAAATTTGTTCGGTGGTGCAGAAATATTTCATTGTATCGGGAACTGTAAAGCGAGTTTCTTCGCAAATACGGAAGAAGTGGTCGATACTTGTTCGAGATGTGAAGATAATGGCCGTGAAATCGGGGATGGAAACTCTTTGCTGGCGAAAATCTTTGGCTGAAATACCTTCAACTTTAATAAACGGTCGGAAAACGATATCCACACCGTATTTTTTGGCAATGTCGAAATATGGAGATTTGTCGGAAGCCGGTTGCGGCTGAGATACCAAAATTTTCTTTACTTCCACGTAGTCAATTAGTTAAGATTGTAGATAATTGCACAAATTAACTGCTGCTGCAATGAAAAACAATACAGGAACAATTTCAATGGCGCAAAGGTACAAAATAAATGGGAAAAGCATTGGGATTTTTTTGAAAAAAATTCTAAACCCTTTGATAATGAATACGAATCGGGAAGAAATGAACAGAATAAGAGCCAAAGTGGCCATAGCCGCAACTGTGGTGTCGGAGCCTATTGAAGCCATTGTTGCAAGGAGGATAAAAGTGAAACCAACGATAGCCAGCGAGGCATTGTTTCCGTCGATCCAGAGCTTGCTGTGTTCGTGGTCGGAGAAAGTGAAGGCGAGCACTTTATATGCCAGCAACTGGAACAGTATAAGAGCGGCACAAGTGGCAATGCAGACAAGCACCGGCATAATTGAGTTGTGAGCCGAGACAGAGAAGAGTCCATTGCTGCAGAGCAGAAAATACAGGATTATGCCGCCGGAAATGCAGGTGTTTGCAATCAGGTTGGTGATGACGAGAGTTTCGTTGATGGTGCGGTCCTTGAATACGTCGTTGTGCATGTTGAGCGAGAAAAGGTTTCGGACAATGGTAGAGAGGTACCGGAAACCGCGGCGGAAACTGAAAGCGACGAGGAGGAAAGAAATTGTTAGCAACAGCGAAGTGCCGCTGGAAAAGAACGCTGAGAATTCAGGTTCAACGGCGTTGAGCGGCTTGTGATGCTCGATAACTGGAATTTGAGCTACCTCGATGAGCTGAGAGTGGCTGGAGACCGAATCGGGGACAACTCCGTCGGGATATAAGGCCGAGAACACAGAGTCGGCAGCCAGGGAGTCGGTGGCAGTTGAATCGGGATGCAATATGACGTTATTGTGAGGCATAATCAGTATTTGTCGGCAATAATACGTGATTCGTTTTTATTATATGATACGAGGAAATCGATAGCTTCGTCGGCCGAGGATGCCACATGCCAAAGCCGTCGGTTGTCAGGAGCCATCAGGTGGTTGTCGATAGCAGTGTCGAGCATGCCGATAAGCGGCTCGAAATAGTTGTCGACGTTAAGGAGTACAATAGGGTGGCAGGAGATTGACAGCTGGCGCCATGTTATTGCCTCGAGGAGTTCCTCGAGAGTCCCTACCCCACCGGGCATAGCCACGATGGCGTGTGCCAGTTGTGCCATTTTTAGTTTTCGGGAGTGCATGTCGGGGGTGACGATGGTTTCGGAAAGAGCCGGATATGCCCAACCTTTGTCGACCATGAACTGAGGTATAACGCCCACTACTGTACCTCTTGCCTCGAGGGCGCCATCCGACACGGCCCGCATGATGCCCGCCCGCCCGGCACCGCACACAATTGCAGCACCGTGCTTGGCAGCCAACTGACCGAAACGGAATGCCTCATCGCAGAGCCGCTTAGGTGTTGCAGGGCTTGATGCCCCGAAAATGCATATGTTTTTCCCGTTTAAATCCATTTGTTTTCCTTATACCAGTCGATAGCGTCCGAAACACCTTGTGCGAGGGAGTGTTTAGGGCAGAAACCGAAATCGTTGATGGCATCGGAGACGTCGCAGCACCAGTTACGCTGCCGCATAATCTTGAATTTGTCGCGGTTTAGAGTGCTGGGCTTCAGAGTTATGGTACCCCACAGCTCGGCAAGGAACGAAACGACGTAGAGCATCCAGATTGGCACTTTTATGGGTATAACGAATCGCTTGTGCAGCTTTTCGGCCACAATTTTGCGAAATTCGTCCTGTGAATATGCACGAGGTTCGGCTATGATGTATGTTTTGCGTGCAGCGTTGCTTTCGAGAGCATCGAAAATGGCATCGGCGAGGTCGGTAACGTAGATGAAAGTAAGCATCTGCCGACGGAATCCCACGCTGAAGTCGAAACCGCGCTTAATGCTCTTCATCATCATGAAGTAGTCCTTTTCGTGCGGGCCGTAAACGCCGGTGGGTCGAAAAATAATGTATGGGAAGCCGGGCCGGGTAGACAGATAGGTTTCTGCCTTCATTTTCGAGAGGCCGTATCGGGTGTTAGGGTGTGGGATGTCGCGAGTAGACATCGGGGTGTATGAATCTTCGTCGCCCGGACCGACAGCGCTGAGGCTGCTCATGAGCAGGAATCGCTCAGGGACAGCATCGAGGGATGTCAGGGTGTCGACCAGCAACTTCATGTAACCGTAGTTTATTGAATTGAAGTCGTTGAAGTTGTTGCATTTGGTGGCACCGAGATTGTGGACCACGAAGTCCCATTTGCCATTTACGGCGATGGCGTCGGCCATCTGAGAGCGGAAAATGGCGGCATCGCTGAAATCGAGTTCAATGAAATTGATTCGTTCGTCGGTGAGATACTTCCGCGACGTTGATTTTCTGACGGCAGCCCAGGTTTCGTAGCCACGGTTAAGTGCTTCGGCAACAATAAATCCTCCGATGAAACCTCCCGCACCAGTTATTAGAACACGCTTTGCCATAATTAAAGAGATATAAAGTTTAACTCAAGCCAACAACATTGCCGTCGATGATATCGATTTTGCAAGCCTGTGGCACTTTCGGTAGGCCCGGCATGCGCATGATGTCGCCCATGATAACCACAATCATCTCGGCCCCGTTGTTGATTATGATGTCGCGGACATTGAGCTCGAAGTCGGTGGCTACACCGATGGCTTTTGGGTCGGACGAGAATGAGTATTGAGTTTTGGCAATGCAGATTGGGTAGTGAGCAATGCCGAGACTTTCGATTTGCTTGAGTTTGTTTTTTGCGAGGATAGAGAACACCACCGACGAAGCGCCGTAGATTTTACGAGCTACGTTGTCGATTTTCTGCTTCACAGGAGTGTTGTCGTCGTAAAGGAGCTGGAGAGGCTTAGACGGATTGTTCTCCACGGTGTCGACAAGAAGTCGGGCGAGCTCTTCGCCACCGGCCCCACCTTTAGCGAACACATGGTTTTCGGCAAATCCAACGCCTTTTTGTCGGCAGTGCTCGGCCACCATTGCAATTTCCTCGTCGGAGTCAGACTCGAAACGGTTGAAAGTTACGATGACGCTTTGCCCGAAGAGTTGCATGTTTTCGATGTGCTTGTCGAGGTTGCAGAGACCTTTACGTAGGCCTTCTATGTTAGGTTCCTTAATTTTGTCCTCAGGGACACCGCCGTGAAGCTTGAGGCTTTGTGCAGTGGCCACTATGATGGTTGCTTTAGGAGAGAGACCCGATTTTCGGCATTTGATGTCGAAGAACTTCTCAGCGCCGAGGTCGGCACCGAAACCGGCTTCGGTGACCACATAGTCGGCATACGACATAGCCATACGAGTGGCGATGATAGAGTTGCAGCCGTGAGCGATGTTGGCGAATGGGCCGCCATGTACCATGGCCGGGGTGTTTTCAGTTGTCTGCACGAGATTAGGCATCAGGGCATCCTTTAGGAGCAGGACGATAGCGCCGGTAACACCGAGGTCGTCGACGGTGAAAGGCTGGTCGTCGAAAGTGTATCCGAGAAGGATTTTGCCGATACGTCGACGCAGGTCGTCGATGTCGGTGGCCAGACACATAATAGCCATAATCTCGGAAGCCGGAGTGATGTCGAACCCGCTTTCGGCCGGCACGCCGTTAATGCGGCTGCCTATACCGGTTACTATGTTTCGGAGGTTTCGGTCGTTGATGTCGAGCACACGTTTCCACTTTACTTCCTTCAGACCGATTCCTTTGGTGCGGTTTTGATATATATAGTTGTCGAGCAGCGCGGTAATCATGTTGTGAGCAGTGGTGATAGCGTGGAAGTCGCCGGTGAAGTGCAGGTTGATGTTCTCCATGGGGAGAACCTGCGAGTAACCACCTCCGGCAGCGCCACCTTTCATACCGAAGCAAGGGCCAAGCGAAGGTTCTCGCAAAGCCACGATGCATTTTTTGCCTATACGGTTTAGCGCGAGCGACAGCCCAATGGACACAGTGGTTTTTCCCACACCGGCCTTGTTAGGAGTGATGGCAGTGACGAGAATCAGGTTGCTTTTTGCCGCACGGTCGAGGTTAATGCAATCGAGGGGCACCTTGGCCATATAGTGGCCGTAGCTTAGGATTTCGTTGGCTGGGATTCCAGCTTTATCGGCAATAGCTGAAATGTTGTCGAGTTTAGTTTCGCGAGCTATTTCAATATCAGTTTTCATAAAAGGAACCAGGAGATAATAAATGAGATTGCAAAGGTATTAAAATAATCTCAAAAGCGGAAACTAACCATTAGCCTTGTCGGTGTCGGGAGGCAATGGTTTAAAGAATCGATTTTTATAAGAGATGGGCGCGTCGGGTTATTCGAATTTCCAGGTGATAGTGCCCACTTGGTCGGTAGTGAGGTTTGGAGCAACGCTGAACCGAGATTGCCGTGATGCGTTTTCGCAACTGCGGCGCACGTCGGTGCTTGCAGCGGCGCTTCCAGAACCGGAGACGTAGCTGGCTGAAATAACGTAGCCTTTGGGATTAACGCGGACCTCGATAACCACGGTACCGTCGACACGGCTCATGGGTTTTCCCCACGATTCGAGGTTACGTCCGGTGAGTGTGTGCCCCGGTGAGCCTTTTGTTACCCCCACTGTAGAGTTTCCATTGGTTTGACCTACGGTTTCCGAGGAGCCGTTTTTGCTGAACGATACCCGTCGGCTGATTTGCTTGGCTTTTTCCTGCTCGCGCTTACGGCGTTCAATTTCAGCGAGTTCCTCCTTTGTAGGGCCTGATTTCTTTTCCTCTCGTTTTTTTACAGTCATTGGCGAAGGCTCTTCGGTGCTAATTAGCTGAGAAGCGTCGGCCTTCTCTCCGGCGTCGATGATATCGTCGGCCTGGTCGACGGAGTTCTTTGCTTTGGTGTTGGCGGGAGCGATGTCGCCGAGGACCACAAATTCGCCACCGAAGAGGATTTCGCTTTGCGGAGGCAGGTCTTTAGGTGGCCATTGGTAGCTGAGTGAGGCAAAAAGCAGCACGATAATAACCAGCAGAGCGAACAAGGCGGTTGCAATGAGGGCAATGAGCTGGTTGCGGTCGGGATTTTTCAGATATGAAGAGCTGCTGAATGCCATGATTGATGTTAATGCTTGTTAGAGGGTTTTGTGGCGAGCACCATCTTGAGGCTTGCGCGGGCACCTTTGTCGAGCACTTCGACGATTTTACCGTAAGGTACTTTCTCGTCGGCGTATAGGGCAATGAACTGGTCGGGTGACTGCTGCTGAGCAATCTGGAGGAAGCCGATAAGGTCGGCTTCGGCAATCCGTTCGGGCTCGGCGTCGCCTTGGGCAGCATACATGTTAAGTTCTTTGTCGATATACACTCTTGTTCCTGGCTTGAGAGCGGTCTGCTGGCTGCTTTGCGGCAGGTTAACCTCGAGAGCGTTCGGGAAAACGAAAGTTGAGGTTACCATAAAGAAAATGAGCAGCAGGAAAATGACATCGCTCATTGAAGCCATGCTGAAGAGAGTCATCATGTTATGTTGACGTTTCAGAGCCATTTTGGAAATCAGTTAACGGGTTCGTTCAGGAGGTCCATAAATTCCATGGTTTTGGCTTCGAGCTGAGTCATGACGTTATTGACTCGCGAAACGAGGAAGTTGTAGGCGAACAGAGCAATGATACCCACAACGAGACCAGCAACGGTTGTGACGAGCGCTTCGTAGATGCCGTTAGCGAGGATGCTGATGTTGGCACCACCACCGGCGCTTGCCAGAGCGAAGAAAGCTTCGACCATACCGGTTACAGTACCGAGGAATCCGAGCATTGGAGCGCCAGATGCGGCAGTTGCGAGCCAAGGGAATCCTTTTTCGAGGCGTGCAATTTCAAGGTTGCCCACATTTTCGATTGCAGCTTGCACGTCGGTGGTTGGTCGGCCGATGCGGGATATGCCCTTTTCGATTAGTCGGGCATATGGGGTTGCAGTGCGTCGGCATAGGTTTCGAGCGCTGTCGATTTCGCCTTCGTGGATGTAGTCGCGGATACGTTTCATGAAGGTGTCGTCCTCTTTAGCGGCCGCCTTAATGGCGAGGTATCGCTCGACGAGGACGTAAATGCTGAGGAGCGCGAGCACAGCGAGAGGAATCATGATGAATCCGCCCTTAAGGCACAGGCTCCACACAGAGAGCTCGTTGGTGGTTTGCTCAATCTGCTGGCCGGAAGCAGCCACAACGTTGTTGGCTGCGGCAATAGTGTCGGAAACGGCCTGAACTGTCTGAGCGAGTACTGTGTTTAGGATAGTGAGCGATGTCATATCTGTCTATTGTTATGTTCAACGTAGTTGTTGTGTTTGCCGAGCGCTTTTTGGTAAGCCTTGATGGTGTTTTCGATGCCCAGATATAGAGCGTCGGAGATTAGGCAATGCCCGATAGAGACTTCCTGGAGGTAAGGCATGTGAGAAGCGAAGAACTCCAGGTTCAGGAGGCTGAGGTCGTGACCGGCATTCACACCGAGGCCGCAGTTGTGAGCGGTGCGTGAAGCTTCGATGTAAGGAGCGATTGCTTTTTCCGGGTTGTTCGGGAATTCGACGGCGAAAGGTTCGGTGTAAAGTTCAATACGGTCGGCACCAGTAGCAGCGGCGGCCTTGATGTTAGCCAGGTCGGTGTCGACGAAAATGCTGGAGCGGATACCGGCCTCTCTGAGGCGGTCGACAACAGCAGTGAGGAATTCCTCGTTTCCGGCGATGGTCCAGCCGCTGTTCGAGGTGAGCTGTGCCGGGGTGTCGGGGACGAGAGTCACTTGTTCGGGCTTTACCATCAGCACCAGATTCATGAAGTCGTCGGAAGGATATCCTTCGATGTTGAATTCTGTTTTGACGAGTGGCCGGAGCGTGAAAACGTCGGAACGACGGATGTGCCGTTCGTCGGGCCGTGGGTGAACAGTAATCCCGTTAGCGCCGAACAGTTCGCAGTCGGTAGCAAATTTCTGGACGTCGGGTACATTGCCGCCACGAGCATTTCGCAGAGTGGCCACTTTATTGATGTTTACGCTTAAGTTTATCATCTTCGTAGTGAAAAATACTCTATCAAATAGTTGTTTCTCTAAATATGTTGACAATAGATGGCGGGCAAAGGTTTAACGGCGAAGTAGCGAAAAAAACGCTTGGTTGCAGACGAAAAACTGACGTAAAAGGCTTGAAACGGCGCGTCAAAGAATTATCTTTGCAACGTGAGACAGGCATTTGGCAGAATTTCGGCCGAGCCGCGACCGTGTGGCCGCCTCATATCTATAAATTATGTTACAAAGTAAATACTATTTTGTGGCATTGCGTCAAAAAAAAGCATATAATTTTTTTGTGAGATGAAGATACTTGTTTTCGGCAGTGAGTACCAGGGCCGATACATCGAAGAGCTGAAGAGAGTGATGAGCTGTCTGTCGGGCAGCGGAGCCGATGTGGTGGTTGACAGCGAGTTCCATCGCTATCTGCGCGAGCACCACGTGGTTCCGGAGGGCTTTGGGGTTGCGGATATCGAAGGCGGGGCATTGGATGCCGATGTGGCTCTGAGCTTTGGCGGCGACGGCACATTTCTGCGCACAGCTCGCAAGGTGGCGTTGCGTGGGGTTCCGATAATGGGAATCAACACCGGGAGCCTCGGGTATCTGGCCGATGTGTCGATAGACGATGCGGAGAAAGCCATCGGGAAGTGCCTGGCAGGCGAATGCTGCATCGACAGCCGCACGATGCTGCATGTGAGCACATTGGACACTGAGATAGATTTTCCGTATGCGCTCAACGAGGTTGCCATACAGAAGTCGCTGACGGCACAGATGTTGAAGATGCGCACAACGCTTAATGGGGTGTATCTGACCACGTATATGGGCGATGGGCTTCTGGTGTCGACTCCGACGGGTAGCACGGCGTATAATCTGTCGGTTGGTGGTCCTATCATCGAGCCGTCGTCGCATTCGTTTGCGGTGGCGCCGATAGCTGCACATTCGCTGACGATGCGTCCGATAGTTCTAAACGACGATTGCCGCATCGACATCACCACGTTGTCGAGGTGCGATACATTTTGTGTGAGTCTCGACGGAAACAACTACACGTTGCCGAGCGGGTCGACCATCAGCCTGTGCCGAGCTCCGTATGAGGTTAAGGTGGTAAAGGTTAACGGCCACAACTTTGCGTCGACACTTCGGAGCAAGCTGATGTGGGGTGTTGATGCCCGCTGATGCAACAGTGATGGGATATATTTGCGAGTGACGAGGATTTTTAGTACTTTTGACACTATCAATTTACACAACATAGATGGGAGATTACATAGTATCGGCGCGGAAATACCGTCCATCGACGTTCAGCACGGTTGTGGGTCAGCAGGCGCTGGCGCATACGCTAAAATCGGCTATCAGCAGTGGCCGATTGGCGCATGCCTATCTGTTCTGCGGGCCACGAGGTGTTGGCAAGACGTCGTGTGCGCGTATTTTTGCCAAGACAATCAATTGCAGCCATCTGACAGCCGATGGCGAGGCATGCGGCGAGTGTGAGTCGTGCCGGGCATTCGAGGAGCAGCGTTCATATAATGTAGTTGAGCTGGATGCTGCGTCGAACAACTCGGTTGACGATATGCGCAACCTGATTGACCAGGTTAGGATACCGCCGCAGATAGGCAAGTATAAGGTGTATATCATCGATGAGGTACATATGCTGTCGCAGAGTGCGTTTAATGCGTTTCTGAAGACTCTTGAGGAGCCGCCGGCACATGCCATATTCGTGCTTGCCACCACCGAGAAGCACAAGATATTGCCCACCATCCTGTCGCGCTGCCAGATATACGATTTTTCGCGCATCACGGTTCCCGACATAGTGGAGCAGCTGAAGCGCATTGCCGCCAACGAGGGTATCACGGCCGAGCCTGAGGCGCTGAACATCATAGCGCAGAAGGCCGACGGGGCCATGCGCGATGCGTTGTCGATATTCGACCAGGTTGCGGCTTCGTCGATGGGCAACATCACTTACCGCAGCACCATCGAGAACCTGAATGTGCTCGACTATGAGTATTACTTCCGGCTCACCGATGCCATTGTGGGCGGGGATGTGAGTTCAGCGTTGCTCACCTATCACGAGATACGTGAACATGGCTTCGACTCGCAGTTCTTCATCAATGGACTTGCCGACCATTTCCGGAACCTGCTTGTGGCGCTGAATCCGGCCACGTTGCCGTTGCTTGAGGTTGCGAGCGAGGTGGTGTCGCGCTATCAGACACAGGCGGCTACTACACCGGTGCGGTTTCTGTATGCGGCGATGGACCTTTGTAACCAGTGCGACCTTAACTACCGCACGGCGAGCAACAAGCAGTTTCTGGTGGAGCTGACTCTGATAAAGCTGTGTCAGCTGCTTAGCGCCCCTACCCCAACGCCTACCCCGGGTGGAGGTCTGAAGAAGGTGTCGGCGACCTCGCAGCCGGCCTCAGCCTCGGCACCGTCTCCGGCAGCCACTGCGGCACCAGCACCTACAGCCACAGCAACGACGGCTACGTCCCAGCGTAGGCCGTCGGTGCCGCAGGCATCACCGGCAGCCACTGCGGCTGTGGGTGGCATTCCGGTGATATCGATACGCAACATCAACAAGCCGGTGGCCGAGGTGCACTCCCAGCCAGTAAAGCCGGCAGAGCGTCGTAACATGCCGTTCACGTCCGAGCAGGTGCGCACGGCGTGGGCTGAATATATCAACGAGCATCCCAACGAGGTGTTCCTTATTAATTCGATGCGCTCGTCGCTGCCGGTGATTGATGGTACAAATCTGTCGGTTCCGGTTGACAACATAGCGCAGCAGGAGTCGATAGGGTCGCACATGGATGAGCTTCTGGGCTTTTTCCGCGACCGGCTTCAGAACGACATGATAACCATCGGCACACACGTGCGCGAGCATGCCAAGCGACAGCGGTTGTTGTCGCCCGAGGAGATAGTGGCCGAGATGATGGTTGAGCACGATTCGGTGCGCGAGCTTGTTAACCGCTTCAAGCTCGGTATAGCCTGAAAGACACACCTTTGAAATGGGGCGCTTGCGCCGGCACAGAATAACACACGCCCTTTCCACGAATGATTTGAACAAATTGCCCGGAATGTCGGTTGTATTGCCGTATTTTGCCTTGCAGAGTGGGTTGAAATGTTGTAAAAATTTAAAAGTGGGTGAAAATACGGAAATATTTCAGTAATTATGTTTCACTATCAAATTTTTTGATTATTTTTGCACCCGAAATACAAGGCGAAGACAGAAACGTCAGGAAACAACAAAGTTTAGATATTCCAAATAACTATAAATAAACAAGATCATGGCAAAGATTGATTTATCACAGTACGGCATTACTGGAGCAACAGTAATCGCACACAATCCATCTTACGAGAAATTGTATGAGGAGGAGACCAAGGCTGGTCTCGAGGGCTTTGAGGTTGGTCAGAACACCGAGCTCAATGCAGTAAACGTAATGACTGGTATCTTCACCGGACGTTCTCCTAAAGACAAATATATCGTTGACGATGCCAACTCACATAACACAGTATGGTGGACAACTCCTGAATACAAGAACGATAACCACCCCATGAGCGAAGCTGTATGGGCACAGGTTAAGGAAATTGCCAAGAAGGAGCTTTCTAACAAGAACCTCTATGTTGTTGACTGCTTCTGCGGTGCTAACAAGGACACTCGCATGGCTGTACGCTTCATCGTTGAGGTAGCATGGCAGGCACACTTCGTAACCAACATGTTTATCCGCCCGACTGCTGAAGAACTTGAATCGTTCACACCTGACTTCGTTGTTTACAATGCATCGAAGGCCAAGGTTGAGAACTATCAGGAACTCGGCTTGAACTCGGAGACTTGCGTAGCATTCAACACTACCAGCCGCGAACAGGTTATCATCAACACATGGTACGGTGGTGAAATGAAGAAGGGTATGTTCTCGATGATGAACTACTATCTGCCATTGAAGGGTATCGCTTCGATGCACTGCTCGGCTAACTGCGACATGAACGGCAAAAACACTGCTATCTTCTTTGGCTTGTCAGGTACAGGCAAGACCACTCTGTCGACCGACCCGAAGCGTCGCCTTATCGGTGATGACGAGCACGGCTGGGACGACAACGGTGTGTTCAACTTCGAAGGTGGCTGCTACGCCAAGGTTATCAACCTC
This sequence comes from Muribaculaceae bacterium, assembly GCA_016292745.1. GTDB lineage: Bacteria > Bacteroidota > Bacteroidia > Bacteroidales > Muribaculaceae > SFRY01. Next base: position 15,627 of record JAEDFO010000042.1, read on the forward strand.
GACAAGGAGAGCGAGCCCGACATCTTCAACGCTATCAAGCGCGATGCACTTCTTGAGAACGTAACAGTTGACGCCAACGGCAAGATTGACTTCGCCGACAAGAGCGTAACCGAGAACACTCGTGTATCGTATCCTATCTACCACATCAACAACATCCAGCCAGGTTCGTCGGCTCCGGCTGCCAAGCAGGTGATCTTCCTGTCGGCCGATGCCTTCGGTGTACTTCCTCCAGTATCTATCCTTACTCCGGAGCAGACTAAGTACTACTTCCTCTCTGGCTTCACTGCAAAGCTCGCCGGTACAGAGCGTGGCATCACTGAGCCAACTCCTACCTTCTCGGCTTGCTTCGGCCAGGCATTCCTTGAGCTCCACCCAACAAAATACGCTGAAGAGCTCGTTAAGAAGATGGAAGCCAACAACGCTAAGGCTTACTTGGTTAACACAGGTTGGAACGGTACAGGCAAGCGTATCTCAATCAAGGATACCCGCGGTATCATCGACGCCATCCTGAGCGGCGACATCGACAAGGCTCCTACAAAGGAAATCCCGATGTTCAACTTCACAGTTCCTACCGAGCTTCCTGGTGTTGACCCACACATCCTCGACCCACGCGACACTTACGATTGCGCTTGCAAGTGGGAAGAGAAGGCAAAAGACCTTGCAGCCCGCTTCATCAAGAACTTTGCCAAGTATGAAGGCAACGAAGCTGGCAAGGCTCTGGTAGCTGCCGGTCCAAAGTTGTAATTCCATAGTAGGTAACAACCCATAATCAGAGTGCCTGTCGCCATAGTGCGATGGGCACTTTTTTGTGTGTAGGTTGGAGATCGCCCATTTTGCATTCCATAGGCCCGAGCAGGGAAAAGAGAGTGTTGTTCCATTTTGTTCCACTGTTCCAGGGGTGGAACAAGTGGAACAGGTGGAACAAGGCTGGTGCGCGGCGAATGCTACGCTCACCGCTGGCTCCTCCGGCTGGCGGCTACACTTCTGTGATTGCCATCGCATTGGCGGGTGACTGCTTTTTACTTTTTTGTTATAACTTGCTATAATAAAATAGGTTAATTTTGCAGTAGAAACGGATTATTATGTATATCTTTGATTCCAAATCGATTTTTCGCAACCTATCATGAAAAGGTCACTTATAATAATGTCGTTTGTTGCTCTGACGGTGCTTGCCACTCTTGCCCAAGAGAAGCAGTATCAGGCTTTCGGAGTAGCATTCTATAACCTGGAGAATCTGTTCGATACCATCAACAATAATGGTAAATACGACCTCGAATTCAGTCCTAACGGCGCTCGCAAGTGGGATGGCGACAAGTATTGGAAGAAAATCCACAATATGGCGTATGCCATCAGCCAGATGCGAGGCAACCTGGCACCGAAGGGTCCGGCAATAATCGGTGTGTCGGAAATCGAGAACCGCACGGTGCTCGACGACCTTGTTGCCGACCCGGCTCTGAAGGACAGCCGTCTGCAGATTGTGCACCACGATTCGCCCGACCGCCGTGGCGTGGATGTGGGCTTGCTCTACAATCCCCGCTTTTTCCGGGTGCTCAACGTGACGAATCATAGGCTGACCATCGAAGATAACCCCACATTCCTCACCCGCGACCAGATGTGCGTCACCGGCCTGCTTGCCGGCGAGAAGGTGAGTGTGATTGTTAACCATTGGCCGTCGCGTCTGGGCGGACAGGAGCAGTCGAGCTATCTGCGCGAGGCTGCAGCTGCCCTTAACAAGCATATTGCCGATTCGCTCCTTGCCGACGACCCCAACCAGGGCATTATTATAATGGGCGACCTTAACGACGACCCTATGGACCGCAGTGTGGCCAAGACGCTCGGGGCAAAGCGCAAGCAGAGCGAGGTGAAGGCGCCCGGATTCTTCAATCCGTGGTGGGAGATGCTCGATAAAGGCATCGGAACGCTTGCCTACAAGGGCCAATGGAATCTGTTCGACCAGATTATCATATCCGACTATTTCCTGGGCAAGGACCGCAAGCATCTGAGCTACTTCAAGTGCGAGGTGCTTAACCGCGAGTTCCTCAAGACAAAGGATGGCGACCGCCAGGGCTATCCGCTGCGCACCTATTCGGGCGGAGTGTTTCTCAATGGCTACAGCGACCACTTCCCCACCATCATTTATCTGGTGAAGGATGCGGTCAACAGAAACTGACACATACTAATTACTAACTAATTTATAAATTCGTGTTTATTATGAAGAAAATTTTACTTTCGTTGATGCTCGTCATCGCAGCTTGCGCCACCGCGCTCGCCGCTGAGGTGACTTTCGACTTCAAAGGCTTGTATGGTACAGCCACCATCTCCAAGATTAATGGCGCTGATTATGCCAAAACTGTCGACGGTGTAACATTCACTGCCACTGCCGGTGACAACGCTAATGGTGTTGCTTACAACAAAGCTGGCGAAATCCGTATGTATGCAGGAAATACAGAGACTGCCGGTAACTACATCACATTCACCTCTACAGTAGGTGCCATCACCAAGATTGTGTTTGCTCCAGGTTCTACATGCACATGGGGTTTGCTCAAGAGCGATGCAGGAACTGTAACCATTGCCGATGACCATACAGCAACCTGGGAAGCTGGTTCTGACCCGGTATCTGAAGTTACTATCGGTAGCTACAGCAAAGACGGAGCATCTTCACAATATCGTATTGCATCGGCTATCGTAACAGTTGACAACGGTGTGGAGACCGTAGCCAAGCCGGTAATCACCCCTAACGGCGGCAAGTTCGACGTTTTGGAAGCTCCGGTTCACGTAACCATCGCTTGCGACACTGAAGGCGCTGCCATCAGCTATGCATTTGCTGCCGACGGCGAATTCACAGCATATCCCGAAGGTGGTTTCGACGTATCTGAGGACTGCACCGTATATGCCAAGGCCACTAAGGGCGAATTGGTTAGCGACGTTGCTTCAGCTTCGTTCTCGTTTGCAAGCAAGTCGGTTGCCAACATTGCTGCTTTCTACAATAAAGCCAAAGGCGACGAAGTTGAATTTGCCAACCCTGTTACAGTATATTATGCCGACGGCAGCAACGTGTTTGTAGCCGATGGCACAGGCTATATGCTGATTTATGGTTCGCTCGATGCCATTAATCTTGCCAACGGCACAGTGCTCAAGGGCCTCAAGGGTACAGCTGGCGCTTACAATGGTATTGCCCAGCTCACCAATGCATCGTTTACCGAATCGGAAAGCGGCACAGCCCTCGTTCCTGAAGAAGTTACAGTAGCCGGTCTGGGCGATGTAAATCCTTATCCTTACCACTTCGTGAAACTTACCAACGTAGGCTTCACTCTCGTCGAAGGCAAGACCAAGAACTACACTATTACCGACGGCGACGCTACATTTGCCGCTTACGACCAGTTCAAGGTTAACATCGACGCCAGCGGCGCCGTAGTTATCACTCCAGACGCATCGAAGAAGTACGACATCATCGGCGTAACCGGTCTGTATAGTGGCAACAAGCAGTTCCAGTTCTTCTGGTTTGAAGAAAACGTACCAGCCGGCACTGTAGCCACTCCGACAATCACACCTAACGGTGGCACATTCTACCGCGGCCTTGACGCACCGGTTCACGTAACCATCTCGTGCGCAACTGAAGGCGCTGTAATCACTTACACCCTCGAGGATGGCGGCGACGCTATCGCATATCCCGAAGGCGGCTTCGATATCTCGGAAAGCTGCACTGTTTATGCCGTTGCTACTCTTGGCGACAAGACCAGCGCTATGGCTACAGCCGAATTCGTTATCGAAGACCTCCCCGGCATCGACAACATTTCTGCATTCTATGAACTCGAAACCGGTGCAGCTGCCAGCTTCAAATCGCCGATGACCGTTGTTTACCAGAACGGCAAGAACCTCATCACAATGGATGCCACCGGCTATATGCTCACATTTGGCAGCCTCGGCAAGACTTACAAGCAGGGCGACGTTATCCCTGCCGGCGTTAAAGGTACTGTTGCAGAATACAACGGCAACAAACAGCTCACTCCTGATGTTGCTTCGTTTGCCGATGCAACCGAAACTCAGACAGTTACTCCTACTCTCATCGAAGCCGGTGACCTCGAAACTCTCGTTCCTTATCCTTACCACTACGTAACCTTGAAGAACGTGAACATCACTTCGGCTTCTGCCCGTAACTACACCATCAGCGACGCTTCAGGCGAATGTGCAGGCTACGACCAGTACTACATCAACTACGACAGCCAGAACAAGGTTAACATCGTAGAACCAGATGCTTCGAAGAAGTACGATGTAGTTGGTATCGCTTCGGCCTTCAAGGGCGCTAAGCAGATTCTGCTCATCTCGTACACCGAAGCCGGTGCTACTGGCGTTGATGCAGTTAATGCAGCTGCTACAACAGTGGTAGCCGAATACGGCACAATCAACATCACCACACCAGCTGCTGCACGTGCACTCGTGGTTAACGTAGCAGGTCAGGTGGTAGTTGACAAGGCCGTTGCCGCCGGTTCTACAACCCTGAGCATCAACCCAGGCTTCTACATCGTTAAGGTAGGTGCCAAGGTAGTGAAAGTTTACGTTAAGTAAAATCCACACTGCTCAATAACAGCACAGAGGGCGCTCCCAAACCGGGGCGCCCTTTTTGTGTTCCACTTGTTCCACCTGTTCCACTTGTTCCACCCCTGGAACAGTGGAACAAAATGGAACAAGGTTGGTTCACTCCGATTTCCACATTTCCCATAGGTGGGAAAAATGGGAAATGTGCTTTTGCTTGCATCAGCGGCAGGCAAACACTATCTTCGCACCGGGCGAATGATTCGTATCAGCCGGAATTGTCGCTTGATGCTCCGTAACGCCTTCAGTATCAGCCGAAAATCTGTCCTGATACTCATTAATGGCATCAGCCATTGATACATTCGCAGAATGGTCAGCATCAGCATTGCCCTGATGCTCATTAATGGCGTCAGCCATTGA
>JAEDFO010000043.1 GCA_016292745.1 Muribaculaceae bacterium
AGCCCGACAGGCTGCCCAGGCAACTTCAGCGCCGCAACAACTGGGACACCCGAAGCGCCACCGCAGGTGGCGGTTTTCGCAATGCGGGCGGCCTGTGAGGGTGTAACTTTGCGGCTGGAACTTGATTGGCTGCCGTCCTCAATTGGAGCTTCGGCTCTGTCGGAACAACATTTTTAAAATAAAAATGATACAATTGTTTGTTTCTGAATGCTTTTGTCGTTAACTTTGTGTCGACCTATTGATTTATTTAATTTGTTAGCAGAAATAATATGAAATTTGTTGGAGCTCACGTCAGTGTAAGCGGAGGTGTATCGAACGCGCCCGTAAACGCGCATGAAATCGGTGCAAAATCATTTGCATTGTTCACCCGCAACCCATCGCGATGGAAATCGGCACCCATTTCGGAGGCTGAAGCTGAAAAATTCAAGAGCAATTGCCAATTGTATGGCTTCAAGCCCGAATTCATATTAACACACGACAGCTATCTTATTAATCTGGGTGCACCTGATGCCGAAAAGCTTCAGATGTCGCGCGATGCTTTCATCGACGAACTTCGACGCTGCGAACAGTTGGGCCTTACATTGCTCAACTTTCATCCCGGAAGCCACCTCAATATGGTAGATGTCGACACTTGTCTATCCACCATCGCGGAATCGATTAACATGGCTCTTGAGCAGACATCAGGCGTAACAGCCGTTATCGAAAACACCGCTGGACAAGGCTCGAACCTCGGATTCGACTTCGAGCACATTGCTAAAATCATCGACAAGGTTGACGACAAGAGCCGCGTGGGCGTATGCATCGACTCGTGCCATGCTTTTGCTGCCGGATACGATTTGTCGTCCGACGAAACTTTCAATGCCGTATGGAACGATTTCGACCGCACCATAGGATTCAACTATCTTCGTGGCATGCACCTCAACGACACCAAGAAAGGACTCGCATCGAAAGTCGACCGCCACGAAAGCATCGGCAAAGGCATTCTTGGCCAGCGATTCTTCCAGCTATTAATGAATGATTCACGATTCGACAATATTCCATTGATTCTCGAAACTCCCAATCCCGACATCTGGGCAGAAGAAATCAAATGGCTGTACGAACAAGAAAAGAAATAATTAATTACTCCTTAAATATATGAAAAATAAACCAGATCTAAAATTCTGGAAACTGTGGAACCTGAGCTTCGGGTTCTTCGGCGTACAGATAGCCTATGCTTTACAAAGTGCGAATATCAGCCGCATATTTGCTACGTTGGGTGCTGACCCACATGAGTTAAGTTATTTTTGGATTTTACCTCCGTTGATGGGTATCATAATCCAACCAATAATCGGTGCTCTCAGCGACCGTACATGGACCCGCCTCGGCCGCCGTCTGCCATATCTGCTGCTCGGTGCTGCTGTGGCTGTGATTGTGATGTGCCTGTTGCCAAACGCCGGAAGCTTCGGCCTTGAAACGGCTGGTGCCATGGCATTCGGATTCATCGCCTTGATGTTTCTCGACACATCAATCAACATGGCAATGCAGCCATTCAAGATGCTTGTGGGCGACCAAGTGAACGAACGACAGAAGGGACTCGCCTACTCCATCCAGAGTTTCCTGTGCAATGCAGGCAGCCTTGTGGGTTACCTTGCACCAATCACTCTCACCGCAATCGGAATAGCAAACATTGCACCTTCGGGCGAAGTGCCGCCAACTGTTACATATTCGTTCTATATAGGCGCCGCAGTGCTGGTGTGCTGTGTGATTTACAGCTTTGCAACCATCCGCGAAATGCCACCTGCTGAATATGCCGAATTCCACGGCATAACCGAGCAGAAAGAAGAGAAGAAAAGCGAAAACGTGTTCAAACTTCTTGTCAAGGCTCCGTCATCGTTCTGGACCGTTGGACTGGTGCAATTCTTCTGTTGGGCAGCATTCATGTATATGTGGACCTATACCAATGGCGCAATTGCCGACAACATTTGGGGCGTAACAGATGCAAAAGCACCGGAATACCAAGAAGCAGGCAACTGGGTGGGCGTTCTATTCGCTGTGCAGGCCATCGGCTCGGTGCTCTGGGCAATCGTCATCCCATTCTTCAAGAGTCACAAAATCATTTACTCGACAAGTCTTGTCTTAGGTGGAATAGGATTCCTGTCGACATTCTTTGTCCACGACCAGTATGTGATGTTCGTATCGTTCGTGCTCATTGGCTGCGCATGGGCTGCCATGCTGGCAATGCCATTCACCATCCTAACCAATTCACTTAAGGGCGGCAACATGGGCACCTACCTTGGCCTTTTCAATGGCACAATATGCATCCCGCAGATTGTGGCTGCAGCACTGGGTGGCAGCATTCTCAAGCTGCTTGGAGGCTCACAAGTGCTGATGCTTGTGCTCGCCGGCATTCTCCTGATTGTTGGTGCCGCTGTGGTAGTATTCATCAAAGAAGGTGTGAAAGAAGACTAATCAAGTAACGAAATAATCATTATAAAGGAAGGGCGCGCAACAATTTTCATATTTTACGTGCCCTCTTTTAATATATTAATATTATTATTGTTGCTAAAGGCACAGAATAATCGTATATTTGCTTATGGGGAATGTCAGACAGACACTGCCCAGGAATCAATAACAGAATTAATACCATATGACAACAATGGAAAAACGAATTATTCCCGATTCAGAATTAATAATAAACTCCGACGGCTCGGCATTTCACATCCACGTAACTCCGTCGCAACTCACCGACAATATTATCGTGGTTGGCGACCCTGGACGCGTGAACATGGTGGCTTCATACTTCGACAAAATTGATTTCGAAGTATCGAGCCGGGAATTCCACACTATCGGCGGAACATACAAGGGCAGGCCCATCATGTGTCTGTCGCACGGCATCGGCGCCGACAATATCGACATAGTGATGACCGAACTCGATGCACTTGCCAACATCGACTTTGCCACACGCACCGTAAAGCCACAACTGCGTAGCCTTAACATTGTGAGGATAGGCACTTCCGGGGCTCTTCAGCCCGATTTGGCTATCGGCACTCCGGTGATTGCGGCAAAAGCAATCGGATTTGACGGCGCATTGAATTTCTACAAAAACCGCAACGATGTATGCGACCTCGACATGGAAGCCGATTTCTGCGAGAAGATTCATTGGAACAAGCTTTGGGCGCATCCCTACATTGTTGACGCCGACAAGGAACTCGTGGCAAGAATCGGCCGCGACGATATGGTGCACGGCGTTACAATCACTGCCAACGGATTCTATGGGCCACAAGGCAGAGAAGTGAGAATGCCACTTGCCGACCCCGACCTAAACCGCCGGCTTGAAGAATACAATTACAACGGATGCCGGATAACAAACTACGAGATGGAGAGCGCAATGCTCCAAGGCCTGGCAAAAATGATGGGACACCATGCAATGACGGTGTGCTGCATCATTGCAAACCGCATGAAGAAAGACGCTTCATCGAATTACAAATCAGGAGTTGAGGAAATCGTGAAGACCGTACTCGAACGTCTATAATCAAGTGAGCATAAAAAAGACGAGTGGCCACACATATGCGTTGGTCACTCGCCTTTTATATAATGTATATCCCGGTTATTGCTTGAATGCATTCCAGCCCTGTGCCTTGAGCTCGAATTCATTGCCGTCGCGTGTCACCAAGGCGCAACCAAGGCTTTTATCGGTCATATGCCCTATCACCTTAATGCCTTCCAGCGCCTTCACATCATCGTGACGCGACAACGGAACAGTAAACAGCAGTTCATAGTCCTCACCGCCATTCAATGCAGCAGTCACCACATTCATGTTTATCTCCTCGGCCATCACCGCCGTCTGATAATCGATGGGAATTCGTTCTTCGTAGATTCTGCATCCCGTGCCGCTTTGACTGCACAAGTGCATCAGCTCAGATGAAAGGCCATCGCTTATATCAATCATCGACGTAGGCTTAATCTGCAGCGATTTAAGCAGTTCAACAATGTCTCGGCGAGCCTCAGGTTTGAGTTGTCGCTCAAGGATATACTCCTTGCCGCCAAACTCAGGATTAAAATCCTTTATGCCTTCGCCGGCCACTCGTTCACGCTCAAGCAGTTGAAGCCCCATATATGCTGCTCCAAGGTCGCCCGACACACAAATCAGGTCGGAGTCGGATGCTCCATGGCGATACACAATCTCGTCGTCGGAAGCCTCGCCAATGCATGTGATGCTTATGTTCAAGCCCGTTCGCGATGCACAAGTGTCGCCGCCAACGAGGTCAACGCCATAAATCTCGCATGCGAGTTTTATTCCCGAATACAATTGTTCGAGATGCCCGACAGTGAAGCGACGCGACACACCCAACGACACAGTAATCTGCTTAGGAGTGCCGTTCATTGCATATATATCAGAGAAATTCACCACGGCGGCCTTATAGCCGAGATGTTTCAATGGCATATAAGTCAAATCGAAGTGAACCCCCTCGAGAAGCATATCGGTGGTTACGAGTGTGCGCTTGCCGCCATTGTCAATAACAGCAGCATCATCACCCACACCTTTTACCGACGATGGGTTTTTCAGCACCACATCGTCGGTAAGTTTGTGGATTAGTCCGAATTCGCCAAGCGAGGATATCTCAACGTCTTGGTCCATTGCTTATTCCTTAAACTTATTGATAAGTTCCTTCATGATAAGTGTCATCTTAGGCTGTGCCAATGCAGCGGCCTTCTGCACTTCTTCGTGCGACACTTTTTCAACTATACCTTCCACACCGAGGTCGGTGATTACCGACACACCGAACACTTCCATTCCTCCGTGACGGGCCACGATAACCTCGGGCACAGTGCTCATGCCCACTGCATCGCCTCCGATACGATGGAAATAGCGATATTCGGCAGGCGTTTCGAATGTTGGGCCTTGGGTGCCAACATACACACCTTCAACCACTCGAATGTTGTTCTCCTCGGCCACTTTCTTGGCGTCGGCAATGAGGCGGTGCGAATAAGCCTCGCTCATTTCCGGGAAACGAGGACCGAGTTCTTCGTAATTCTTACCGCGCAACGGATGCTCGGGGAAAAGGTTGATATGGTCGGTGATTATCATGATATCGCCAATCTTGAATTCAGGATTCATGCCACCTGCTGCGTTCGACACAAACAGCGTGTTTATTCCAAGAGCCTTCATCACTCTCACAGGGAAAGTAACCTGCTGCATAGAGTAGCCCTCATAGAAATGGAATCGGCCTTGCATTGCCATGATGCGCTTGTTGCCAAGCTGACCGAAAATGAGTTTGCCGCTATGGCCCTCAACTGTTGAAATCGGAAAGTTAGGTATTTCCTGATAAGGTATTTCCTGCTTGTCGGTAATATGATTAACCAATTCGCCCAGACCGGTGCCAAGGATTATGGCAGTCTTGGGAATATTGCTTACATGGGCCTTTATATATTCGGCCGTTTCTTTAATTTTCTCCAACATAATCGTTACTATTTAGTTTATTGTTTTATTATTGTTTTTCTTGTTTATGAGCACTTCTTTAAGACATTTGTTGAGATACACGACAAAATCCTCGTTGTGGAACTGCAGGAAGCTGACTGTAATCGGCGAATAGTAGATGTACCGCTTAAGTTCGTGCGGGAAATATGGATTGCTGGCCAACCTTACTGCGTCCTTCTCGGTGGTAACAATTATCTTACGATTTCCGGGCAACGACTTGAACTTCGACTCAATAAAATCGAAATCACGCCGGTCGAACTGATGATGGTCGGCAAACTTTATTGCTTTCACCTTAGCCTTGAAAGAACGCAGATATCGGGTAAACGGCTTCGGATTTGCGATGCCGGTAATTGCCAGGATAGTGTCGTCGGCTTGCAGCGAAGGCAACAGCGGCAAATAGCTCGACGCCTCAGGGAACACCGATATCAGCCCGCCATGCTGATATCGTGAAAAGAACAAGCCCTGTGAAGGATACAGATTCAGTTCATTCTTTATTATGCGATAGTCGAGCGACTTTATAGTGTCGGGGCATTTGGTGACAATTACCATCGATGCACGGCGCAATCCGTCGATCGACTCGCGCAAACGTCCATACGGCAACATATGATCGTCGTATGGCATCCGGTTGAATTCCATCAACACCACTGAAATGTCGGGCTTGAGTCTTCGATGCTGGAACGCATCATCAAGCACTACCAGATTGATTTCAGGATACAGTTTTCGCAATTCTTCTATACCCTTGCAACGGTCTTCACACACTGCCAGACGAATCTTTCCGGAGAATTTGCGATACATCTGGTAAGGCTCATCACCAATCACATCGGGCGACGAATTGGGTGTAGCCAATACAAACCCCTTGGTGCTCCGTTTATATCCACGGCTCAGCACCGCCACCTTATATGTGTCGCAGAGCAAAGCCACAATGTATTCGGCATGCGGGGTCTTGCCTGTGCCGCCAACTGCCAGGTTGCCGACAACGATAACCGGGATGTCAAACGAATGCTCTTTCAGCATTCCACAGTCATACATACGGTTACGCACCCATGTGACCATCGAATACACCTTCGACAGTGTCAGCAGAATACCATTCAATATTATTCTTACAGCCCCGCTCAAACCAGAAAATGTAATTACAGTTTTACAGTGCAGTTAAAGCGTGCCTGCATACGGTCGCTATTCACCAAGCGCTCTATTTGCTTACGGGCATCAATCACCACATCAAATTCAGGAGAGAACAAGCGCGCACCAGCCTCCTGCATATAGTCGTTCATAAATTGGGTGAAGAAGTCAACCGGCTCCGGCATAACCACAACATTGTAATCGTCGGCAATGTCGAGGCTATTGGCCACGTAGCTTATGGCAGCCTTGATATCGCCAATCTCGTCAACAAGGCCAAGTTTCAAAGCTGTTTCTCCGTCCCAAACACGGCCTTCGGCAATGCTCTTGATGCTGTCGATAGGCATATTTCGTCCCTCAGCACAACGGCTGGTGAACAATTCGTAACCGCGATTTACCATCGCCTGCATTTCATGCTTCTGAAAATCGGTCAGCGGTTCCATTATGCTCATATAATTATCGCTGTTTGTCGAAACGGTCTTAAGCGACAAGCCAATCTTAGTGGTAATATTCTTCAGGTTTGGCACCATACCGAAAATACCTATCGAACCAGTCAATGTGGTTGGCTCGGCAAAAATACGGTTTGCGCCACACGAGATATAGTAGCCGCCCGAAGCAGCATAATCGCCCATCGACACCACAAATGGCTTATCTGTCTTCTTATACTTTTCAAGTGCCGCCCATATCTGCTCTGAATCGAAAGCACTGCCACCAGGCGAGTTCACTCTCATCACCAAGCCCTTTATATCTTCGTCATCTGCGGCGTCGAGGATACACTCAGTCATATCCTTTGCCACAATCTGGTCGGGAGAATTCGAATCGATTTCGCCATATGCATACAGCACTGCAATTTTGTTCGATGAACGTCGCTGCGACTTCTTGTTAAGGAAAAGGCCTTTTGGCGTAACCATCCTCAGATCGTCATCCGGATCGATGTCGGTAAGTTCCTTCAGACGTTCATCCATCTCAAATTCGTAACACGAGCCATCGGCAAGCCGTTTCGAAATAAGGAAATCTACTGGCTTTAGCATCAGCACGCTGTCGGCTAACGAATTAAGTTCATCGACATCTATTCCTCTCGATGCTGAAATATCCTTCTTTATAGTATTCCAAATGCTTGTGAGGAATTGGTTTATCTGAAGTCGGTTCTCATTGCTCATATCATCGAGGATATACGGCTCAACAGCACTTTTGAACTTTCCCACCTTGAACACTTGCATCTGCACACCCACATTGTCGAGCAAGCCCTTATAATATGGGATTGAACTGTACAGGCCATGCATGTCTATTATACCTTCAGGATTCACAAACAGGCTATCGGCCACCGATGCAAGATAATAGTCGTTCTGCGAATACGAATCGGCGTATGCATATATCCATTTGCCGGCATTTTCCTTGAAATCGACAAGTGCCTGACGCACTTCGTAACTCGAAGTGATGCCCGACATACTGCCATCGCCCTTGATATAAATTCCCTTTATACGGTCGTCGTCCTTTGCCTGATTAATTGCCGAGATTAGTTCGGCAAGCACATATGTTTTGCGTTTGCCCGACATTAATGTGTAAATGTCATCGGCCGACTGATTGTCGCGCTCGATGATTTCACGGTCGAGGTCGATATAAAGAATTGAGTTGTCCTCAATTAAAGGGGCGGTAGTAGAATCGGCCGAAGATGCTAATCCTATGATTGCAATGAAAGTAAATACAAACGTGAGTGCCGAAAACGCAAACAACGCCACCAACGACCCAACAAATGCCCCAAGGCTTACAGTCCAAAATTGTTTCATTTTTGTTTGTAACTTAAATATGCTATTGTTCTAATTTACAAAGATATGTTTTTCATCGCAATAATCATAACAATATTTGTTTTCATTTCTCAAATCATTTTCATTTATGCAATTTTTGTGTCGGAAACGAAAGCAAACAAACTATCAAGGAGCCGCTATTCCACAAAAAAAAGACGGTGCGCCACATTTTACAATAGCACACCGTGGTAACATCAGACCATTTATCAGCAAGATTACACGCTGCGGGCCATTCGGTATTTTCTAACATCCTGAAACAGTTCGGTGGCAAACACAAAGTTGTTCAGCACTTCGTTGTCGCTGTTATATATTTCGTTCATCGACCCGGTCCAGTTCAGATGTCCTTTGTTGATGAAGATGATGTTTTCACCGATTCCGAGCACCGAGTTCATGTCGTGGGTGTTGATTATCGTTGTAATCTTGTATTCGCTCGTAATATCGTGAAGCAATTCATCAATGACTATCGACGTCTTTGGGTCAAGGCCCGAGTTTGGCTCGTCGCAGAAAAGATATTTGGGGTTCAAGGCAATGGCGCGTGCAATGGCCACACGTTTCTGCATACCACCGCTTATCTCCGACGGGTATTTTTTCTCGGCGCCAGTGAGGTTGACGCGGTCAATACAGAACTGGGCGCGCTCACGCTTTTCCTCGTCGCTCATGTCGGAAAACATCACTAACGGGAACATGACATTGCCCAAAACCGTCTCGGAATCGAACAATGCCGAGCCCTGGAACAACATGCCTATTTCCTTGCGCAATTCCTTACGTTGCGAAATCGACATTTTCATCAAGTCGCGGCCGTCGAACAATATCTCGCCCTTTTCCGGGGTAACAAGTCCCACAAGGCTCTTCATCAGCACAGTCTTTCCAGAGCCACTCTGCCCTATTATGAGGTTTGTCTTCCCATCGTAAAACTTGGCCGATATGCCGAAAAGAATCTGCTTGTCGTCGAACGTCTTCTCAATATCGTTTATCTCAATCATTGCAGCAACACTTTAGTTAATATTACGTCGAAAAGAAGGATGAAAATGCTGCTGGTAACTACAGCATCGGTACTTGCCTTGCCAACCTCAAGCGAACCGCCTTTAACCGTATATCCGAAATACGAAGCTATCGACGAAATGAGGAATGCAAACACAAACGACTTTATTATTGCATACCACACATACCACTCGGTAAACAACGACTGTATACCATATATATATGTTGATGTCGATATTATTCCCGTCACTTCCGCCACAAGATATCCACCGAACAAACCGGTGCACATGCTGAAGATAACAAGCACCGGGATAAATGTCACCAATGCCATTATTTTGGGCAGGACGAGGAAATTGGCCGAATTGACGCCCATTATCTCAAGCGCATCTATCTGCTCGGTAACTCGCATTGTGCCTATCTCCGAAGCAATGTTCGAGCCTATCTTTCCGGCCAGAATCAAACACAGAATCGACGACGAGAATTCAAGCAATATGATTTCACGGGTGGCCAAGCCAACCGAATAACGGGGCAACAACGGCGATGATGTGTTAAGTTCCATCTGTATGGTACACACTGCACCGATGAATATCGATATAATTACGTCGAGAGGTATCGAATCAATACCCAGCTTCGATATTTCATCGATATATCTACGAAAAAACACCTTCAACTTGTCAGGCACGGCAAACACCTTGCCTAAAAACAGTACATATTCGCCAAGTGAAGATAAAGAATGAGTCAAAACCATCGTAAATGTCTTTTTGTTTGGCAAAAATACGAAAAATCTGATAATGCCAACAACACATTTACCGGCAACTACAGCTTTTTTTGCAACAACAAATGCCAGAAACAACAATAATGAACACTTATGCTTCCATAACAGACAATTACCGACTGATTCCGATGCTTCATCGGTGCGTAAATCTGAGGAAAATGCTTCATTTGCACTCTATTAACGAGATTTTTCCACATTTGGTTGTCTCTGAAAATCATTTTTTGTAAATTTGCAGAGTTTAAGCATTTCACTCAGTGTGAAGGCTCAACACAGAAAATCCAAATTAACAAATATATAAGATTATGAGTTTGAATATCGTCGTTCTCGCGAAACAAGTACCCGACACCCGAAATGTGGGGAAAGACGCGATGAAAGAAGATGGGACAATTAACCGTGCCGCTCTGCCGGCAATCTTCAATCCCGAAGATTTGAACGCTTTGGAACAAGCATTACAGTTAAAGGACCAGAATCCAGGTTCACGAATCACTTTGCTCACCATGGGTCCTCCGCGCGCCAGCGAAATAATTCGCGAAGGCTTGTATCGCGGTGCCGACACAGGAATTGTGCTCACCAGCCGTGCCTTTGCAGGTGCCGACACTTTGGCCACATCGTATGCCATTGCTGCCGCTGTTAAGCACATAAAGCAATTCGACATTGTAATTGGTGGACGTCAGGCCATTGATGGCGACACAGCCCAAGTAGGTCCTCAAGTTGCCGAGAAGCTCGGCATTCCGCAAGTAACCTACGCCGAAGAGATTATCAAGGTTGAGAACGGTGTAGCTACAATCAAACGTCGCTTGAAAAACGGTGTTGAAACCGTTGAAGCTCCGCTGCCACTCGTAGTAACAGTTAACGGCAGTGCTGCTCCTTGCCGTCCGCGCAATGCACGTTTTGTTCAGAAATACAAATACGCCGTAACACCAAGTGAAAAGGCCAATCTCGGCGAAGATATGCTTCGCCTTGTTGACAGCCGCGAATATCTCAACCTTTACGAATGGGATGAGAAGGTAGTTGAAGCCGACGTTGAGCAAATTGGCCTTGCAGGTTCGCCTACCAAGGTTAAAGGCATTGAGAATGTGGTATTCACCGCCAAGGAAAGCAAAGTGCTCGACGGCGGCAACGATGCCGAGATTGAGGATTTAATCAAGGAACTGATAACCAACCACACAATCGGTTAATGGTTTTTCAATCATCTAAAAATTGAATAATATGAAATCGAACAACTTAATAGTATATTGCGAAATTGAAGATGGAAAGATTGCCGATGTGAGTCTTGAGCTGCTTACCAAAGGTCGCACCTTAGCCACCAAGCTTGGTATTGACCTCGAAGCATTGATTATCGGCAGCAACCTCGACGGAGTGGAAAGCCAGGTGTTTCCTTACGGTGCCGACCGCGTGTATAAGTGCGACGACAGCCGCCTCTACCCTTTCACATCACTGCCTCACGCTTCGATTGTAATAAATCTTTTCAAGGAAATAAAGCCACAGATCTGCTTGCTCGGAGCCACTATAATTGGTCGTGACCTCGGCCCACGCGTATCTTCGGCGCTCCACAGCGGCCTTACTGCCGACTGTACCAGCCTCGAAATCGGCGACCACAAGGATGTTAAGACTGGCAAGGAATATTCCAACATCCTCCTGCAGATTCGTCCTGCTTTCGGTGGTAACATCGTGGCCACAATCGTCAACCCTGAATGCCGTCCACAGATGGCTACAGTGCGCGAAGGCGTGATGAAGAAAGAAGTATTCAACGCCAGCCATACCGGCGAAGTAGTTAACCTCGATGTTAACAAATACACTAATCCGGAGGATTTCGTTGTAAAAATCATAGATCGTCAAATCTCAAAGTCGAAAATCAACATCAAAGGCGCTCCTATCATCGTGGCCGGTGGCTATGGTGTAGGCAGCAAGGAAAACTTCGACCTGCTGTTCAAGCTTGCCAAGACCCTTGGCGGCGAAGTTGGCGCATCACGTGCCGCTGTCGATGCCGGTTTCGTTGAGCACGACCGTCAAATCGGACAGACAGGTGTTACCGTTCGCCCAAAACTTTACATTGCCTGCGGCATCTCCGGACAAATTCAGCACATAGCCGGTATGCAGGAAAGCTCGATTATAATTTCAATCAACAGCGACCCTAACGCTCCTATCAACTCTATTGCCGACTACGTTATCAACGGCACAGTGGAAGATGTGGTTCCACGTTTGATTAAGTATTACCAAAAGAACTCAAAGTAAGAAGATGGCAAATTTTTTCACAGACAATACAGCTTTAAAGCATCATCTTTCGCATCCTTTGATGCGCAAGATTGTGGAACTGAAGGAACGCAACTTCGCCGATGCTGACAAATACGACTATGCTCCCCAGAATTTTGAGGATGCAATGGACTCATACGAAAAGGTCCTTGAAATAGCAGGTGAAATATCCGGCGACATCGTAGCTCCTAATGCCGAAAGTGTTGACCACGAAGGTCCTCACGTAGTTGACGGTCACGTGGTTTACGCACAAGGAACACAGGAAAACCTCAAGGCCCTCGTACAGGCTGGCCTCATGGGCATATCGCTGCCACGCCGCTATAATGGCTTGAACTTCTCTCTGGTGCCTTACATCATGGCTGCCGACATGGTAAGCCGCGCCGATGCAGGCTTTGTAAACATCTGGGGTCTTCAGGACTGCGCTGAAACCATCTATGAATTTGCCGATGACGACCAGAGAATGCGCTACTTGCCTCGCGTTTGTGCCGGTGAAACCATGGCTATGGACCTCACCGAACCCGATGCCGGCAGCGACCTTCAGGCCGTTATGCTCAAGGCCACTTTCAACGAGGCCGACGGCACCTGGCGTCTGAATGGTGTTAAGCGATTCATCACCAACGGCGACGGACACATTGCCCTCGTTCTTGCCCGCTCTGAAGAAGGCAGCAAGGATGGACGCGGACTGTCAATGTTTATCTACGACCGAAACGATGGCGGTGTAACAGTTCGCCGTATCGAAAACAAGATGGGTATCAAAGGTTCTCCCACATGCGAGCTCGTATTCAAGAACGCCAAGGCTGAACTTTGCGGCTCACGTCGCCTGGGCCTTATTAAATATGTCATGGCTCTGATGAACGGTGCTCGTCTGGGTATCGCTGCACAATCGGTTGGTGTGAGCGAATCGGCTTATCGCGAAGCTCTTGCCTATGCCATGGACCGTAAGCAGTTCGGCAAAGCCATTATCGAATTCCCGGCTGTTGCCGAAATGGTATCGATGATCAAGGCCAAACTTGATGCTTCGAGAAGCCTCCTCTACGAAACCACCCGTTTCGTAGATATCTACAAGACTTACGAAGATATTGCCCGCGAACGCACTCTTGCCCCTGAAGAACGTGCCGAAATGAAGAAGTACTCTCGTCTGGCTGATGCATTCACCCCATTGGCAAAAGGAATGGGCAGTGAATTCTGCAACCAGAACGCATACGACTGTGTTCAGGTACACGGTGGTTCCGGCTTCATGAAGGACTATGCTTGCGAACGCATCTATCGCGATGCCCGTATTACTTCAATTTACGAAGGGACAACACAGCTTCAGGTGGTTGCTGCTATTCGCCACGTCACCACAGGTACATACCTTGGACGAATCAAGGAATATGAAAACGAATCGTACGCTGAATCGTTGCTTCCACTGAAGAACAAGCTCGTTGAAATGACAGCGAAATTCGAACAGGCAGTTGAAAAGGTAACAGCCACCAAAGATACTGAATATGTCGACTTCCAGGCTCGTCGCCTCGTTGAAATGGCCGGTCACATCGTTATGGGCTATCTGCTGATTTCAGATGCAACCCGCAACAGCGAATTTGAGGCTTCTGCAGCCAACTACATCCGCTTTGGCGAGGCTGAAGTGGCTCGTCATGCCGAATTCATCGGCAAATTCGAGCCCGAGATGGTAGCATCGTACAAAGCTTGATTTATTCAATAATGCTCAAGGGTGTGCCGGAACCAATGTTTTGGCACACCCTATCTATCAATTAACTTCCTATTTAGCTCCGGGATATCCCGACTTTAAAGCCACAGGCAGGATTCGGTATTAGAATCGCACCTGGATTACTCGTATAGAGATTTAGATTAATGATAAGATTGTCAATAAATAAAGAAGCGATATCCAAACTTCCCACTGCCGCATTCAACGGTAAAATATTTGTAGCAGATACAAAAGAGCTGGTCGACGTTGCAATTGACGAACTTCGGAAATATGACATGATAGGTATTGACACCGAAACCCGCCCCTCATTCAAAAAAGGGGTGTATCACAACGTAGCTCTGCTTCAACTATCCACCATCGACAAATGCTACTTGATCAGGCTCAACAAAACAGGCTTTTCCGACAAAGTTGCAAGCCTGCTCGAAGACGAGTCGATAATGAAAATCGGCCTATCGCTTAACGACGATATCCGCAGGCTTCACGAGTCGAAAGACTTCAAGCCATCGAATTTCGTAGATCTTCAGACAT
Source organism: Muribaculaceae bacterium (assembly GCA_016292745.1). Classification (GTDB taxonomy): domain Bacteria; phylum Bacteroidota; class Bacteroidia; order Bacteroidales; family Muribaculaceae; genus SFRY01. Next base: position 14,622 of record JAEDFO010000043.1, read on the forward strand.
TCGTGAAAGACTACGGAATAATCGACAACAGCCTTCAACGCATTTTTGCCATTGTGTTCGGCCAGCGTATATCCAAAGGTCAAAGATTATCGAACTGGGAAGCTATCGAACTCACAAATGCCCAGCAGAATTACGCTGCCACCGACGCTTGGGCATGCCTGAAGATATACAACGAACTTATCGGCAACAAGTTCAACCCATACGATTCGAAATACATTCTTGACGACGAAATCACAGATGAAGCGACGGTTTAAAAAATCGACAATAGTGCCGGCTATACTTCTTGTATATCTGGCTTTTATGGCCTACATAGGGCGAAGCATGTTCTACAGCGACGAACGCGCAAAGTACATAGCCGTGATAGCTGTGACTACAGCGATTATAATCCTGTTGCACTTCAGCCTGAAACGTAAGGAAAAGCTGCAACAGCAACGAGAAGAGGCCGCCGACAACGACAAATAGCGTCATTTTCCCACAATAATTGTATTTTATTGCAAAAAATATTTGCATATTTAATATTTGTATATATCTTTGCAACAAAGAAAACGAGAATATGACTTTCAATTACTCATATTATTTTCACTTTTACTTTTATTTTATCAAAAATAAATGCGGGAATTCTATTGTTTGACATTGAAAGTTGATTTTTATGATACATTCCCGCCACTTACAATGGCGGGATTTTTAGTTAATATAATTAAACATGAAAAGAGTTACCATACAAGGTATTCACGGATGCTACCACGACGCTGCAGCACGTAATTTCTTCAAGGACGAAGAAATTGAAACTATCCCATGCGAGACATTCCCTGAGATGTTCAACACGCTGCGTAACGATGCTTCGCTTTATGGCATTGTAGCCATCGAAAACACTATCGCAGGTAGCATCCTCCCAAACCACGAACTTCTGCGCCAAAGCAATCTGCAAATAATAGGTGAATACAAGATGCACATTTCGCACGTGCTGGCAGCATTGCCCGGCGACACATTAGAATCCATCACCGAGGTAAACTCGCACCCAATGGCTCTTATGCAATGTGAACAATTTCTACAGCGTCACCCACACATAAAGATGGTTGAGAAATTCGACACCGCAGGCAGCGCACGCGAAATTTCCGAGAAACATCTGGCTCACCACGCCGCCATTTGCGGCAAGTATGCGGCAGAACTCTATGGGCTCAACATCCTTGCCGAAGACATTCAGACCATAAAGCGAAACTTCACCCGATTCCTTATCGTTGCCGATCCAGCTACTGCAAGCGACGGTGCATCGTCGCGTCCACAACGAAACAAGGCCTCGATTGTATTTACACTGCCCCACACCCAAGGAAGTCTGTCGAAAGTACTAACCATATTCACTTTCTACGACATCAACCTCTCGAAAATACAGTCGTTGCCAATTCTGGGCCGCGAATGGGAATACAGATTCTACATTAATCTCACTTTCTCCGACTATATGCGCTTCAAGCAATCTATCGATGCAGTGAAACCTCTTATCAACGACTTCAAAATACTTGGCGAATATGACGAATTCGAATAACATAACTCCGGCCGACCGCGTAGGCACCGTAAAAGAATATTATTTCTCGAAAAAACTCCGCGAAATAGCTCAGCTTAACGCTCAAGGAGCCGACATAATATCGCTTGGAATCGGCGGCCCCGACCTGCCACCAAGCCAGGCCGTCATCGACACTCTTTGTGAGCAGGCTCGGTTGGACAATACTCACGGCTACCAACCTTATATAGGGATTCCGGAACTACGAGAAGCTTACGCCCAATGGTACAGCCACTACTACGGAGTGACCCTGGACCCAGCATCAGAGATTCTGCCTCTCATCGGCTCGAAGGAGGGCATACTGCACATAACTCTCGCGTTCGTCAACCCTGGCGACGGTGTCCTCGTTCCCAATCCCGGATACCCCACCTACACATCGGTGAGCCGCCTTGCTCAAGCTGAGATATTCAATTACAACCTGCTTGAAGAATCAAACTGGCAACCCGACTTCGACGCACTCGAGAAAATGCCACTCGACAAGATAAAACTTATGTGGGTTAACTATCCAAACATGCCCACTGGAGCCCCGGCCGACATGGATGTGCTAAGGAGAATTATCGATTTCGGCAAGAAACACAACATCGTCATAGTTAACGACAATCCGTACAGCTTCATTCTCCACAAATGCCGCACAAGCATCTTGAGCATCGAAGGAGCCAAAGATATTGCCATCGAGCTCAATTCGCTCAGTAAATCGCACAATATGGCCGGATGGCGCATGGCCATGGCCGCATCCAACCCGGCATTTATCGGATGGATTATCAAAGTTAAGTCGAACATCGACTCAGGACAGTTCCGGCCCATGATGAAAGCCGCAGTTGAAGCCCTTAAGGCCCCCGACAGTTGGTACGACGAAGTAAATGCCACATACGGCCGCCGGCGGTTAATTGCCGAGAAAATAATGGATGCACTCGGATGTACTTTCTCAAAGTCGCAGGCAGGATTGTTCCTCTGGGGAAGAATCCCCGACTCTGCCCCATCAGCCGAGGCCTTTGCCGACAATATTCTATATAATGCAAAAGTGTTTGTCACTCCTGGTTTCATTTTCGGAAGCCAAGGAGAACGCTATATCCGCATTTCATTGTGTGCAAAGGACGAAAAGATGAATGAAGCACTGACAAGAATTATAAACCTCAAAAAATAACGACATATCATGACACTTGAAGACATCAAACCGATAGAGCTCGAAGGAGTCAGCTCAAAACGCCCGATTATAATTGCTGGCCCTTGCAGCGCCGAGACCGAAGAACAAGTGATGGCAACAGCCCGAAACCTTGCCAGCAACGGCATAAAGATATTCCGTGCAGGCATATGGAAACCCCGCACAAAGCCCGGGGGCTTCGAGGGAATAGGCGTTGAAGGCCTTGAATGGCTCAAGAGAGTAAAATCAGAGACGGGAATGTATGTAGCTACAGAAGTGGCCAACAAAGCCCATGTGGAAGCTGCACTCAATGCCGGTGTCGACATTCTATGGATAGGTGCCCGCACCACAGCCAACCCGTTTGCCATACAAGAAATAGCCGACGCCATTAAAGGCACCGATTCGACTGTGCTCGTAAAGAACCCGGTGAACCCCGACCTCGAACTGTGGATTGGAGCCATGGAGCGCATCTATAATGCTGGCATACGCCACATCGGAGCCATTCATCGCGGCTTCAGCGCCTACGGAAAGCACCTCTACCGCAATCTGCCTCAATGGCATATCCCAATAGAGCTCCGTCGCCGCATCCCAAATATACAGATTTTCTGCGATCCGTCGCACATAGGAGGCAAGCGCGAACTTGTTGCCCCGCTTTCGCAGCAAGCAATGGACATGGGATTCGACGGCCTTATTGTCGAATCGCATTGTGACCCTGATTGCGCCTGGAGCGACAAGAGCCAGCAAGTTACTCCCGATGTACTGAACTTTATACTTAATATGCTTGTCATACGCGATACCACGCAATCAACCGAGAACCTGTCGCTGCTGCGCCAGCAAATCGACGGCATCGACAACGAGCTCCTCGAGACTCTCAACAAGCGTATGCGCGTCTCTCGCGAAATTGGCCAGTACAAAAAAGAACACAGCATGCCTGTGCTGCAGACCGGCCGTTACGACGACATCCTTAAGACCCGCATCAAAGCCGCTGAAGAAATGGGTATGAGCGGTGAATTCATGAAGACTGTTCTCCAAGCCATTCACGAGGAGTCCGTGCGTCAGCAAATTGAAGTTCTCAACAACCGTATAAAGTAAGCAAAATGAAGATTTTAATCATAGGTGCCGGGAAAATGGGCACATTCTTCTGCGATGTGTTGAATATGCACCATGAAGTTGCAATTTTCGACACAAACCCCGACAAACTGCGGTTTACGTTCAACACCCAGAGAATGACCAAGCTCGAGGAAATAAAGGAATTCAACCCCGACCTCCTCATTAATGCCGCAACGGTGAAATATACCCTGAAGGCCTTTGAGATGGTAATGCCATACATCTCTGATTCGTGTATCATATCCGACATTGCTTCGGTTAAAACCGGTCTGCCCGAATTCTATGCCAATTGCAAGCACCGTTTTGTGAGCACTCACCCAATGTTTGGCCCCACTTTTGCCTCGCTCAGCAACCTTTCAACAGAAAATGCCATAATCATCTCGGAGAGCGACCATCTGGGCAAGGTATTCTTCAAAGACCTGTACAACCAGCTACACCTCAATATCTTCGAATATTCATTCGAAGAACACGACGAAACAATTGCGTTCTCGCTTTCAATCCCATTTGCCTCTACATTGGTGTTTGCCAGCGTTATGAAGCATCAAGATGCACCGGGAACCACATTCAAACGCCATATGGCCATCGCTCGTGGGCTGATGTCGGAAGACGACTTCCTACTCTCTGAAATACTCTTCAACCCGAACACTCCGGCACAGTTGGCTAAAATCCAGAGCCAGCTCTCGCGCCTCAACGAGATTATCGTGAACCATGACTCTGAGAAGATGACCGAATTTCTTGAAGAAGTAAGGAACAACATAAAATAAGGTGTCTCTAAGGGCAAAAAGTTATATGCATTGCGTCGTTAATACGTTTGTATTATTGGCGCAATGTTTATATTTTTGCAAAAAATAAGGAATCATCATGATCTCATTCGACCTTCTTGAAGCCGTAAGCGCATTCATCATCTTATTTGCAGTAATCGACATCCTGGGCTCCGTACCCATCATAATCAACCTAAAACAGCAAGGCAGGGAAGTTAACGCCATCAAAGCCACGGCTATCTCCGGCGGACTGCTCATAGGATTCTTCTATGGAGGCGACCTCATGTTGCAGCTCTTTAAAATCGATATCAGCGCATTTGCCATTGCCGGCGCAATCGTAATATTCCTGATGTCACTCGAGATGCTGCTCGATGTTGAGATATTTAAAAACCAAGGCCCCATAAAATCGGCAACTCTGGTGCCTTTGGTGTTCCCACTCATAGCCGGTGCTGGTGCATTTACCACACTGCTGTCGCTGCGAGCTCAATATCACGAAATAAATATCATCCTGGGATTGGTTTTTAATATGCTGTGGGTGTTCCTGGTAGTAAAATCCACCGACAGAGTGGCCAAGATAATTGGCACCGGTGGCATCTATATAAGTCGAAAATTCTTCGGAATTGTGCTTCTGGCAATTTCTGTAAAAATGCTTACCGACAATTTTAAGGTCCTTCTTGGATAACATTTAAGCAAACCCTATAAGGAAGGCGCTCCGCGGGGCGCCTTTCTTGTGGGCTGCATTATTACTTTTGCGCCGGTCTAAAATATTCAAAACTGTTATCTGAATAGAAAACAATAATATTAACCACCTTTCGATCGGTTGACGACGAAGATTCAGGCATTACCGACGATCCCTCAATTATAGAACCTAACGAAATATCATTAGGCTTTAAGCTTTCCATAGCATCTTCTCCAGTGAAATCATCGGCTATAGATTCATCAAAACCTTGGGGCGATACTCGAAATGGAGAACTGAACAACGATTGCTGCTCACCAGAGTCATGTGACTGTTCAGAGGAAGTAGAATCGGATTGACTAATATACATCTCGCCTTCACCAAATAAAAGCCAACTTATGGATAGCTTCGGATAAGCATTATGGATTTTAGTTATTATCTCATCACTCACTTTCTTGTTCCTCCCATTAAGCAATTGCGAAACGGTAGGGCGGGGTATAAAACTGGTATCAGCAAATTGCGAAACAGAAATACCTGATGATGAAATAAAGGCTTTTATGCGTTGAACTATGTCCATTTTACTGTTTACAACAATGAATTAAATTCGGTTAATCGTTATTGCAAAAATAAAACAAAGAATTATAAAAACCAAATTTATTTTTGCAAATC
>JAEDFO010000089.1 GCA_016292745.1 Muribaculaceae bacterium
TGCCTTTGGCATCACTCCATGCGGCCGTATTTCAGTTCGTCGCCATTTGCATCATACTGCTTGCGCTTGCCCACCGGGGGCTCGGTGAGTTGGATTCGCACCACTGCGGTGCGCGCCATGCTGCGGTCAACCGCAGCATCGAATGCATGCATATGACCAGGCAGAAACCTCTGGCTGATGGCTCGCAGCGCCTCGCGTTTCTCGGCATCATTATCCACAATCGTGGCCGTGCCATATGCAATTGCCGAGCTGAACTCCAATGTGAAACTGCCGTCCTTAGGCCCCACAGTGGGCTTGCATCGGCTCACGGCAGTGAGACACACCCGTGGATTGGCTCGCAGGATGTCGAGCTTGCGCCCCTCTGGAGCGCAATGGAAATATAAAGTATGCTCGTCGGTACGTGCCAACGACAGCGGCACAGCGTAAGGATTGCCATCGACATCGGTCATTGCCACAGTGACATATGGCGCACGGTCAATTACCTCAAGTGCCCATGCAGCATCCATCTCACGACTTTTCTTTCTCATATACAATCATTTGTAGTCATATATTATAGATTCCTCGAATCGAATCATCGCTGGCACGATTTTTAATATCTGTTCGGTTCAAGATAACGTTGTCCTATCGAGGCCACCTCGGCATCGTTTCTGCTCTGCGGCACAAACACGGCAATCGGTCGGCAAGTGCCATCGGGCATTACAACCACTCCGGCATCATTACGGTCCTGACACTGGTCATCGGACGGAAACCCGGTGCCGGTCTTGTGGACAAACGTCGAGCCTTGAGGAATTATCGAGGCAATCCGCTCACCGCCGGTTTCGCACGATGCCATCGTCTGCCATACGAATCGAAGGTTATCGCTCCGGTCCTTATTGCTAACGAGCCATTCAAATAGCCGGGCCATATCGCAAGGGGTGCAGCAGTTGTCGGCCGAACGCTTGGGGTCGGCACCCATCTGGCGCTCGGTCCATTTTATGTGAATGCCGTTAAACCCGAGTTGGTGAATAAAGTCCGTCACCTTCTCCGGGCCACCAAAACGCTGGAAGAGAATGTCGCAGGCATTGTTGTCGCTCTGCGCAAGCGACAGCTGCAGCAGTTCGGCATACGTAAACTGCTTTGCGCCATCAATCATACGGAGCATCGGCGACCAAGTGTCTGGCATCAGCTCATCTTTTCGAATTTCCATGGTTTCATTGAGCGAAATGCCAATGCTGTCCATACACATTGCCACATAAAGAGCCTGAGGAAACTTCACAATGCTGTGCATAGCAAACGCATCGTTAATCCTCGCGCCCATCGGTTTCCCATCCTTAATGACACACACTCCATAGCCATTGGCAATGTAACCAGGGCTGGGAAGGTGCATGCCATACATGGTAAGACCGTTGCGGCGCGCATATTCAAGTATTCGCAGACGCGATTGACGAGCAGCATCGGCATCCATATCGTAAGTGGGGCAATATTCGGGATGTTGCATCTGAAGTGCCGCACCGTGAATAAGGTCGGCAATCACCAAGATGCTGTCTTTCTGAAATACGGTGTGACCCGGGGTATGGCCATATGCAGCAATGGTGATTACGCCACCGTCGAGGGTGTCGCCAGCTTCGAACAGATGCAACCGTTCGTTATACACCTTGAGCACGTTCTTGGCCAACTGGCTTCTCTCTCCCTCCATAGCCTGCCATGCCTCGGCCTCAATGCGGTTAACGTAGAGTTCGGCTTGAGGGAACGCCATCTTGCCATCCTTCAGCAATCCGCCGATATGATCGGGATGGAGATGGGTGATGTAAATCAGCCTAAGTTCTTCAGGCGTCAGCCCCAATTCATTCAGTTTCGGCAACAGCTGGCTGAACGGAGCACCGAGCCCTGCATCGAGCAATATCGTTTTTCCGTCGGCACGGAGCAGGAAACAACTCATGCTCGAAGGAACACCTTCCTGCAGACCGAGAGCCGACCACAACGAATCGGGCACATCGGGATACAACGTGTGCGGCTGCAATGTTCCGCCGGGCTTGTCTTCAATCCAGGTAATAGTGGCAGGTTCGCTGTCGGCCACAGCATTTACACTTTTCTGGGCGCAAGCTGCAAGCATCAACAACCCCACAGCCATTGCAAAATATTTCCTCATCATATCATCTTATTTTAATGTCCACAAAAATAAGCCATCAAAGCAATATGTACAAGCAACATTATCGGCACACCATATCTGAACTTGGAGTGCAAGGTCTTGTGATGCCATACCTTCATTCCCATCCACGCTCCGATACTGCCACCGATGGCCGCTACGGCAAGCAGAGTTGCCTCAGATATGCGCCATTGTCCTCGACGAGCCTTATACTTGTCGATGCCAAACATCATGAACGACACTAAATTGATAACAACAATATAGCAAATCGGTGCGTTCATTTTCCTCCCGTTTTACGTTTCCACGGCTTATACACCGATATTATTGTTGCAATGGCGAGCAGCACCATCTGCAGGCCACCTGCATAGGCGTTGGCCGTAACATTATGCCAATATTGTGCAGCATCGCCACACCCATCGATTAAGGCTTTACCAATCACCACATTAGTCTTTACAATCGGCCCCATATAGAATGTCCCGAACAGAATCATGAACAGAGTCAACACCCATTTCACAACAATCCAGCGATGCTTGAAAAATCCCCACACCGTGAACGCGCCATATATGATACCCGTCAGTAGGCAACCGATGGCGCCCGGCACTAATATCTTCATGTCGATGGCTTCAAGAATCTCTGCCATCCAGTACATTCCCGCAGCATCGTCAACATCGACGAGATGCCGCAGCAGATTCATCGCTATAGCCGAGCCAAACCACGCCACAACGCACACCAAGTGCACCACCTTTAGCGCTTTCATTCCATTAACCGACAGTTTTACAACCATTTTACTACAATTAAAGCGTTTTCAAGTTTCAAAACTAACGTTTTTTTTGCACTCACAAGCAATTACCGGCGCAAAAAACGGAAGCAAAAGAGTGTCAACCTATGTTTCCCGGATTTTACTAATTCTTTCAGATGTGACAGTTTTAGACTGAAATAAAATGAAAAAACTGTCGGTTGCCATGACAACGCGATGTAGCTATATGGCAACCGACAATTTATCAGGATTCAGCACTTGCGTGCAATGTGACCACCGGATTTTACTTCACAAACTCCTTAGTTGCCTTTGAGCCGCAACGGCGGATATAGAATCCCTTATCGGGTTTACTTACGCGCACACCTTGAAGCGTGTACCACTCTACATCGGAATTGTCGGCTTCTATGCCATCGATGCCGGTAATCAACTTTTCACCTTCCTGATACAGACAGGTCGGGGCAATCTGACTGTCGGCATAGCTGCTGAATCGGTTTGCCTCGGCATTGTATCCAAGACAGCAAGAACCATCGGCCGAAGCGAGCAACGCTATCGATTCGCCGGAGAACGACACAACGAACTTGGTGGCATCGGCAGCATTTTCAACCTCAGCAGTGCTGTTGTCAGCGCCAAGTTGCATATACTTTCCTGTTTCAAGGAGAATGTAGTAAGAGGTTTCATCGGCACTAACCAAGCTGAACGGAAGAGCGCGAGTGGCAGTTGCCTGCGACTGGTCGGCCGACAGACTCACATCGGCAGCACTGTGACACTTGTCGACACTGCTGTAAACACCCATTGCCACATTGTGCTCTCGGTTAACAAGTATGAGTTTCTTGGTGAAATCAATCTGCTGAAGGCTGCTAACGTGGGAGTAGAGTGTAGTAGAAGGCGCAGCAAATGTGTAGAACGCCTCAACTGTATCTGACACTCCAAATGCATTCGAGCCGTAAGCTTCAATGCCACAACTTTCGGAAACGTATATCACAGCATGGTCGCCATCGATTGTTGTTAAATCGGAATATTCCCAGGCATCGGATTCTGCATTATAGGTCTTGATTCGATAATTCAGCGAAGTAGCATTTTCCGAGGTTACTGTGACGGCACAATTCTGCCAATTCAATTCCGAACCGTCGGGCTCGCTGAACGTTGGAGTCGAAGGCAATACTCTCGACATTTTCTTGTAAATCACGATGCCCTTGTCGAGGTCGCTTGCATAGAATCTGAATTTGCTTGCATTGAACCGTAACCAGCGCAAATTGCCAACGTTTGCAATCTTGACATCGGAGCCCTCAGTGTAAGCGATTGTGAACACACTTAGATTATCGTCGGGCGTTTGTTGTATCGTGAAATCCTTGTCGTTGGCTACACCTGTTGCATAGCCGTTGGTGCCCTTGAAATTCACAGTGAGCAGTCGCACTCCGTAGGCAACAGTCTC
>JAEDFO010000044.1 GCA_016292745.1 Muribaculaceae bacterium
ATCGGCTGAAATTGATTGCTCTACTTTCGGTAAAGGCATATATGTGGTTAAGATTGTAGCCGACCGCCGCACCGTGGTTCGCAAGATAGTAATCTGATAATTATCCTCACCACAAAAATATGAGCGTGCACCCGGATAGCCTGGATGCACGCTCAATTATTATTGGAATATGTGCTATGATGCTAACGCCAGAATGAGTATCTGAGCCGAGATAACGCGTATAAACATTGTCAACGGATACACAGTAGAGTAGGCAACGGCCGGAGCATCATTGTTGGCCACTTTATTGCCATAGGCCAATGCCGGCGGGTCGGTGGTGCTGCCCGAAAGCAGACCGAGAATGCTGTAGTAGTTTAACTTATAATATCCACGGGCAATGATTCCTACTATAATCAGCGGAATGAAGGTGATCAGGAAGCCGTAGAGCACCCAAGTGAGGCCTGTGGCATTGAACACCGTCTCGGCAAATCGTTCGCCCGATGCGAGACCCACCGATGCAAGGAACAGACAGATACCCACTTCGCGAAGCATAAGGTTGGCACTCGATGATGTGTAGGTTACAAGGTGAATCTTGTGGCCGAAACGGCTGATGAGGATTGCTACAATGAGCGGGCCTCCAGCCAATCCAAGTTTCATCGGCACTGTTCCTGAATAGAGCAACGGAATAGAACCGGCTATGATGCCGAGGAATATACCGATAAACAAGGTTATCATGTTAGGTTGGTTAAGACGTTTAACTGAGTTACCCATGCGCTCGGCCAGACGGTTGATGTCGTCGAGAATGCCTACTACTGTTATTCGGTCGCCCACCTGGATGGTGAGGTTCGGGCTTGCAAGCAGGTCGACACCGGCACGGTTAACGCGAGTGGCATTCAATCGGTAGCCATAGCGCAGACGCAGTGAACCGAGTTTGCGGCCATTGTATTCGCTCTTGGTCACCACGATGCGGCGCGATACGATTTGTCCCGGTTCCGAGTCCCAGTCCATATCAACGGAAGGCCCGATGAATGAATTGAACACCGATTCTTCCTGCGCAGTGATTACGGTGAGCAGAAGGTCGCCGTCCTTGATTATTGTGGCCGATTTAGGGATAATCACTTCGCCGTCGGCGCGTTTTATACGCGAGATGATGAAGTTGCGGTCGATGATGTTATGAATCTTGAGGATTGACATTCCGTCGATGAGCTTATTGCTGACTTTGAATGTAACCACAAATGGTTTCAGCTGGCTTTGCTCCATTTCATCTTCCATCTGCTTGGTTTCGTCGGAAAGCTTAATCTTGAAAATGGCTTTCACCAGAATCATGGAGAGGATAATACCCAGTACGCCAAGAGGGTAGGCTGCAGCATAACCCATCGACATGCTGTCAATTGCCGACTGAGTCTCGGCGGTCTTGCCCGATACTTCAATGAGGGTCTGTTGTGCGGCACCAAGCCCCGGTGTGTTGGTTACAGCTCCAGAGAGCACACCCACAAGGTCGGTTATGGATATGTTGTCAACACAGAAATAGATGGCCAGCGCCACTACAATGTTGAGTCCGATGATTGCCAATGCCAATCCGTTGAGTTTTACACCGCCTTCCTTGAAGGAAGAGAAGAATCCGGGTCCCACTTGCATACCAATCGAGAAGATGAACATTATCAGCCCAAATTCACGGATAAATCCCAGAATGTCAGGGTTGATGGCAAATTTCAGGTGCCCGAGCAAGAGTCCGACAAAGAGCACGAACGTAACACCGAGCGACACCCCTAAAATTCTGATTTTGCCAAGTGCAACTCCGGCAGAAATGGCAAGCGAATAAATAAGGATGACGTGGGCTATGGAATCTTTGTCGAATAGTAAGTTAGTAATCCATCCTAAGTCCATAATACCTAATAGAATTGTTTGATTTTGGAATTATATGTATAGCCTATTTTGAAAACCACTGCAAAGGTAATATTTATTTGTCGATTTCTCTGAATTGTTGTTCAAAAAATATATTCTACAACATATATTTCGGTGTTTTCCTATACATTATTAATTATAATAAAGACGGTGCATCGCGGAAACCGGATGCACCGTCGTGTTTATAGGAATCTATTTGTTGTCAGTACAAATTATTCCGGGTCCTGACCCCATTGCTGCTTTGCAAGGCGGCGATAGTTGTTGTAGCGCCACTGTGCATTCTCCTTAGCAGCCTGGAAGAGCTGAGCGGCTTCGTCGGGATATTGCTTGAGAACTGAAGCGTAACGAACCTCGCCCTTGAGGAATGCTTCGAAGTTGTCCCAGTTAGGCTCTTTGCTGTCGAGTGTGAATGGGTTCTTGCCTTCTTTCTCAAGTTCTGGGTTGTAGCGCCACAGATGCCAGTAGCCGCAAGCCACTGCATTAGCCTCTTCGGCCTGGGCCTTGCCCATACCAGCCTTCAAGCCGTGGTTGATACAAGGAGCATATGCGATGATGATTGATGGACCATCGTAAGCTTCGGCTTCACGGATAGCCTTGAGGGTCTGAGCCTGGTCGGCACCCATAGCCACCTGAGCAGCATATACATATCCGTAGGTCGATGCAATCAGGCCGAGGTCTTTCTTGCGGATTCTCTTACCTGAAGCGGCAAACTTGGCGATAGCGCCGAGAGGTGTTGCCTTTGATGCTTGGCCACCAGTGTTAGAGTAAACCTCGGTGTCAAGAACCAGAATGTTGACATTCTTGCCCGAAGCCAGAACGTGGTCGAGGCCGCCAAAGCCGATATCGTAAGATGCACCGTCACCACCGATAATCCACTGGCTGCGTTTTACCAGATAGTGGCTAAGCTGAGCAATGCTTGCGCATACAGGGCATTTGTCCTTGTTGGCTTCAACCATAGGAACAATCTTGTCGGCAGCGGCGCGTGATGCTACTGCATCGTCCTTACCGTCGAGCCATTCCTGAGCGGCAGCCTTGAATTCGGCTGGTACGTGTTCGTCGGCAACAGCCTTTTCCATAATTGAAGTGAGGCGAGCACGCATCTTGTCGGTTGCAAGGGTCATACCCATACCGAATTCGCAGAAGTCTTCGAAGAGTGAGTTAGCCCAAGCCGGACCTTGTCCCTTTTCGTTGGTTGTATAAGGTGTTGATGGAACAGAACCAGAGTAGATTGAGCTACAGCCGGTTGCATTAGCCACCATTTCACGGTCGCCGAAGAGTTGGGTGATGAGCTTTACGTATGGAGTTTCGCCGCAACCCGAGCAAGCGCCCGAGAACTCAAAGAGAGGAGTTGCAAACTGAGAGTTCTTCACATTGGCCTTAACATCAACGAGGTCTTGCTTGCTGGTGACTTTGTCAACACAGAAGTCCCAATATTTCTGGTTGTCGAGCTGCGATTCGAGGTGAGCCATCTTGAGGGCCTTGTTGCCTTTCTTGCCTGGACAAACGTCAACACAGTTGCCGCAACCGAGACAGTCGAGGACGTCGACAGTCTGAACAAAGTGCATACCGGTGAATGTCTTGCCGATAGCTGGAAGAGTGGCCTCTTCTGTATAAGGCGATGCTGTGAGTTCGTCAGCTGTAAGCACGAATGGACGAATTGCAGCGTGAGGACAAACGTATGCACACTTGTTACATTGGATACAGTTTTCAGCATCCCATTCAGGAACGAAAGCAGCCACACCACGCTTTTCGTATTTGGCGGTGCTTGCATGCCATGTGCCGTCTTCGATGCCCTTGAATGTAGAAACCGGGAGAAGGTCGCCATCCTGAGCGTTGATAGGACGTACAACTTCGTTGATGAATGCCGGATCGTTGTTTGCTGCAGCCGGTTCAACTTCCAGCGAAGCCCATGCTGGGTCGATGGCAAGTGTCTTGTATTCGTTACCGCGGTCAACAGCCTGGAAGTTCTTGTCGACAACGTCCTGACCCTTCTTGCTATATGACTTAACGATGAATTTCTTCATCTGCTCAACTGCCAAATCCACAGGAATAACGCCTGTGATGCGGAAGAATGCCGACTGGAGAATGGTGTTGGTGCGATTGCCAAGGCCAATTTCCTGAGCTATCTTGGTGGCGTTGATGTAGTAGAGGGTGATGTTGTTCTGAGCGAAGTATTTCTTCACGCGGTTAGGCAGGTTCTTGGCCAGTTCCTCGCCCTCCCAGATGGTGTTGAGCAGGAATGTGCCGCCGTTGCGCAAGCCGCGGGTAACGTCGTACATATGCAGGTAAGCCTGTACGTGGCATGCCACGAAGTTAGGAGTGTTCACCAGATATGTTGAGCGGATAGGATGGTCGCCGAAACGGAGATGTGAGCAAGTGAAACCGCCCGACTTCTTCGAGTCGTACGAGAAGTATGCCTGGCAATATTTGTTGGTGTTGTCGCCGATAATCTTAACAGAGTTCTTGTTGGCACCAACAGTACCGTCGGCTCCGAGGCCGTAGAATTTAGCTTCGAACATACCTTCGCCGCCAACTGCGATTTCTTCGCCCTGAGGAAGCGATGTGAATGTAACATCGTCAACGATACCAAGAGTAAAGTGGTTCTTAGGCATTGGCAAAGCAAGGTTCTCGTAAACTGCAAGAATCTGAGCCGGAGTGGTGTCCTTAGAACCGAGACCGTAGCGGCCGCCGATAATCAACGGGGCATTTTCCTTGCCATAGAAGCAGTCAACAACATCGAGGAACAGCGGTTCTCCGTTTGCGCCCGGTTCTTTTGTTCTGTCGAGAACGGCAATGCGCTTTGCAGTGGCAGGAACTGCTGCCAGGAAGTGCTTTGCAGAGAATGGACGATACAGGTGAACTGCAACGAGACCAACTTTCTCGCCTTTCTCGGTGAGGTGGTCGATAACTTCACGGATGGCTTCGGTAACTGAGCCCATTGCAATGATTACGCGTTCGGCATCGGGTGCGCCGTAGTAATCAAACAATCCGTGCTTGCGGCCGGTGATTTCAGCCACCTTGTTCATATAGTCTTCTACGATTTCGGGAACGGCCTCGTAGTATTTGTTGCTTGATTCTCTGTGCTGGAAGAATACGTCGGGGTTTTCAGCCATACCGCGCGATACCGGTTTCTCAGGATTGAGAGCGCGAGCACGGAACTCGGCGAGTGCCTGCTGGTCGATAAGTGGAGCCAGGTCATCGTTGTCGAGAGCCTCGATTTTCTGTATTTCGTGTGATGTACGGAAACCGTCGAAGAAGTTAACGAATGGTACGCGCGACTTGATTGTCGACAGGTGAGCCACACCGGCAAGGTCCATAACTTCCTGTACTGAACCTTCGCACAGCATTGCGAAACCTGTTTGACGAGTCGACATAACATCTTGATGGTCGCCGAAGATACAAAGAGCGTGTGATGCCAAAGTACGAGCCGAAACATGGAATACGCATGGGAGCAATTCACCAGCAATCTTATACATGTTTGGAATCATAAGCAACAAGCCTTGCGAAGCGGTGTAGGTGGTGGTGAGGGCTCCGGCCTGAAGTGAACCGTGAACAGCACCTGCTGCGCCGGCTTCCGACTGCATTTCCTGTACCAATACAGTTTCGCCAAAAATGTTCTTACGTCCGGCTGCTGCCCATTCATCGACATATTCAGCCATTGTTGACGATGGTGTGATAGGATAGATGGCTGCTACCTCAGAGAACATGTAGCTCACATGTGCAGCTGCCTGGTTACCATCACAAGTCAAGAATTTCTTTTCTTTACTCATCTTTGTTATTATTTGTGAATGTATAATTGTTGTAATGCCTTAATGCATAGACTGTTACCGACTGTAGAGCTGAAGTATCGGCAAATTGTCTATGCCGTCCAATCATTTTGGTATAATTCCGACTGCGAAATTACTAAAATATCGCTCATTTTCAAAATAAATATCGCACATAATAATAGTTATGTGCGATATTTGACTTATTTAATATTTAGGCCAGTCTTTGATGGCCATGAGGTGCGGCCGGTGCTTTTCAGCTGAGCCTGTCGGCAATTTCCTCGGCTGTTACCTTGCATTGCTCTCCGGTGGCCATGTTCTTGAGTGTTATCACCTTTTCAGACAGTTCGCTTTCTCCGATAATGCCCACATATGGAATCTGCTTGGCGTCGGCATATGCCATCTGCTTCTTCATTTTTGAGCAGTCGGGATACAACTCGGCCGAAAAGCCTTTCGAGCGGAGTGCCAGGATGGTGCGGAGCGACTCTGATGCCTCGTTTTCACCCAGGTTTAGGAACAGAATCTTTGTGCTCACGCATGTGCCGGCAGGATATAGGTCGAGGGTGTTGAGCACATCGAAAATTCGGTCGGCGCCAAAGCTGATGCCCACGCCCGACACGCCTTCCATGCCGAACACTCCGGTGAGGTTGTCGTAGCGGCCGCCGCCGGTGATGCTGCCTATCTGTACGTCGCATGCCTTGACTTCGAGGATGGTGCCAGTATAATAATTAAGTCCGCGGGCCAGCGATACATCAAGCTCCACGTTGGCTTTCATCCCGAGGCTATCGGCATGGCTCAGAACATACTCAAGTTCGTCGACGCCCTTCATTCCGGTGGCCGATTTCTCGAGAAGGCTACGTAGGGTAGCAAGTTTATCGGTGTTTGAGCCCGATAGCTGCAACAGTGGTTGAAGGGTGGCAATAGCTTCGTCGGAAATTCCTTTCTCGCTAAGTTCCTGGTTAACGTTGTCGATGCCGATTTTGTCGATTTTATCGATGGCAACGGTGATGTCGATAATCTTGTCGGCTTCACCGATTATTTCGGCGATACCGGTCAGAACTTTGCGGTTGTTGAGCTTGATGCAGATATTGATGCCGAACTTGGCAAACACGTAATCAATAAGCGAAACCAGTTCAATCTCGTTAACCAGCGAGTCGCTGCCTACAACGTCGGCGTCGCACTGGTAGAACTCGCGGTAGCGGCCTTTCTGAGGACGGTCGGCGCGCCATACCGGCTGAATCTGGTAGCGCTTGAACGGAAATTGAATTTCGTTACGGTGTTGCACAACGTAGCGGGCAAATGGCACAGTGAGGTCGTAGCGCAGACCTTTTTCGCATAGGCTTGAGGTGAGTTGCGCGCAATTGCGCCCAATAAGTTGCTCGTCGGTAACACTTTTCAGGAAGTCGCCGCTGTTGAGCACCTTAAACAGAAGTTTGTCGCCTTCTTCGCCGTATTTCCCCATCAATGTGGAGTAGTTTTCCATTGCCGGAGTCTCGATTTGCTGGAATCCGTAAAGCAGGAAAGCTTCTTTGATGGTGTTGAAAATATAGTTGCGTTTCGCCATTTCGAGTGGCGAAAAGTCACGGGTGCCCTTTGGAATTGATGGTTTCTGCATCGTTTGAATATTTTTTTACATTTTGCTCTGCAAAATTACAAAATTTTCTGCACAATGCCGATTGGCTGCAAGGAAATGAAGCAAAATTGTATCTTGTTGCATTAAATGTGTATTGGCGGTGCAAATAATAGTGCGACAACGTGGCTTTTTTCGGTGTAATTATTATTTTTGCCGTATATAAAACAACTTAAATCAATCAACTATGAATTTACGTTGTATAGTGTCGGTAGCCATGACGCTGTTGTGTGTTTCGATGGCTTTTGCTCAATTGGAGGAAGAAGTGCTGATTGCTGAGTTCAAGCCAACTTCATTCGATGGTTGGGTGTATAACCGCAAGGGCGCCACTCTGTCAACCACATATATTGCCGACTATAATGTGTCGTTTTTCAATGAGGAGTCTATGGGTAACCTTTCGCTCACATCGCCTTTGATTGAATTTGCGGGGCACTCGAAGGTGCGTGTAAAGTTTGATTGGAGAACTGAAACCTATAACCAGTCGTATTTCAGCTTATATCGTGCATCGCCTATGGTTGAGTTCGTCGATACCGACGGCAATGTGGTTGTTTCGGCTGAGTATAAGCTCACTACTGCGTTGCGTACTACCAGCGTGTCGATTGACGTAGATTTGCCTTCGGATGGGAAGATGCAATTCCGGTTGTCGGCACCTCAGGCCGATGTCAACAATGCCGGCGCTGTAAAGAAGGTACAGATTTTTGGAATAGGTCAGTCGGGCATTGATGCCGTTGAGGACGAGCGTGCAATGGTGGAGGCTGCCGGCAATGGGATGTTGCGAATAACCGGCGCTCAAGGGAAATCGGTGATCATAGTCGACTTGTTTTCGGGCCGTGAGGTTGTGGTAATTGGCCGTTGTTCAGCCGTTGAATCGGTGAACGTGGGGCGTGGATTATATGCATGCCGCATTGGTGCCGGATGTGTTAAGGTTATGGTGCGATAAGCACTTGATATATTTTGTGTGTCGGGACGTGTGTCGTGCATCTCACGATATGCGTCCCGATTAATTTATCTATATGCCATTGAATATAATTAAATAATAACTAAAAATAATTCAAAATATATTTGATAAAATAAAATATACGTATTATTTTTGTACAGTGATTAATCAATAAATTAAAGAGAATATGGAGAATGTTGAACGGAAGTTGCCGCTTGAGTGTCCCTCATGCCAATCGCGCCTGCGGGTTCAGAAGATGCACTGTGCAGAGTGTGGCACCGAAGTCAGCGGCGACTATCAGCTGCCACTGCTGGCAAGACTCAGCGATAACGAACAAAAGTTTATAATCGAGTTTGTAAAGTCGAGCGGAAGCCTGAAGGATATGGCGAAGAGTATGGGGGTTAGCTACCCAACAGTGAGAAACTACCTTGATGACATAATTGAAAAACTTAATGAATATGGACAATAAGAAATCGAGATTTGAGATTGCGGTAAATCCGTTTATCAGGATAGCAGGAGGTAAAGCACTTGCCATAGGGCTGGCCGGTATGTTGTTGTCGGCAATTGTTGCAATAAGTGGTGATGTTCATTATCATGGACTGTTGCACTATGGTCCTGCTGTCAACAATGCATGGTGGACACATGCTGTTGAGGTGCTGGCAGTGTGGCTTGTGCCGGCTGTATTGTTCTATCTGGGCGGGCGGCTGAGGTCGAAGTCGCAAATACGTGCTGTCGATGTATTCGGTACAGTGGCATTTGCCCAGATTCCGTTGCTGGTAGTTAATCTATTAATGATAACGCCACCCATGCAGCAAATGGCTGAATTGGCCATCGATGCAAACAATATCGGTCAACTGCTTGCAGATCACCAGTTGTTGGTGATGTCGACATTGATGACATTGTTGCAGATTCCGTTTGTTGTGCTCATGCTTTTGTGGATGGTAATGGCGGTGAAGGTGTCGTGCAATCTGAAATCGTGGGCGCTTGTGGTGGTGTATGCAGTAGGAATAATAGGAGGCGATATACTGTCGCGCATCGTCATCAGCTATATAGTATAGGCGAATATTGTCTTATTGGTGGTTCGGTTGTGGTAGCGAGTCGATTGGTGCCGCAATCGAATCGCTGTTTAATGGCTTCAGCAGATACGACTGTTTCTTTTTGCGGAAGTCGAACAGTTTGTCGAAGTCATATTTGAACACCACTCCAACACCCTGAGTGGTGAGCGCACTCTTCACATAATAATTCTGGTCGTTGTAGTGGTTGTAGGCCTTCAGCCTGATGTTGCCGTTGCTGGTCAAGAGGTATTCGATGTCGAAGTCACCAATGAAGTTTGAACTGTTGGCGTTCATCGAATTGTCGCGATAGCCGAAATTACCGTTGAACAGCAATCGGTTGTTGAGCAGTTGGCTCGACAGTGCCACATCAACCTCAACGTCGGAGAAGTCGCCCTTGTTAGTACGGAAATTAGGAGCAATCGACCAGTTGTCGCTAATCTGGCCAAGCATGCTCGAGAGTTGCGACGAAATTGTAGAAGAGGCCACGTTGGCAAACTCGTTGTTTTTGTTGGTATTTCCCATATATTCGGGCGTGTAGAAGCGGTTTAGGGCAACGAGGTAAATAATCTGGCGGTTCATCATGTCCTCGGTGCTCACAATGCTCTTCACTTTTCGGTAGGCGTCTTGTGTGAGGGTTGGAAATGCGAGGTCAAACGAGATGTTTGGCTGGCTTATCTCGCCGGTGGCGTTGAGAACGGCTTGCACCGGCACATTGGTGCGGTTGAGGTCTTTGTCGAAGGCAAACGATTCGTCGAGGTCGGTCAGGCTGGCGTTCAGCTGATATATGGCCGAGATATCGAGCACCGCCGAGTAGGGATCGCCATTGAATGTTATGGCACTGCCTTCGCGTATGGTGAAGTCCTTGATGATGATGTCCTGAAGAGTGAAGTTGTACGAACCTTTCTCAAGCACATATTTGCCGAGCATGCTCAAAGCTTCGTCGGTAGAGTTGTATGCCATGCGCAAGTTCCCGTTGCCGGTGGCCTTGATTTTGTCGCCACCAACGGGGTCCATTACCAGAACCATCTGCAGTTGCGGATTGATTTCGGCCTGAAGTGTGATGTTCATGCGTGTGGGCATACTGTTGTCGTCCTTTTTCTTCTCTCGCAGTTTCTTTACCATCTCTGGCACGGTGTCAACTTCCAGCTCCTCCTTTTTGTTGCGGTCGGTGAATGTGATGAAGTTGTATTCGCCGGCAGCTTCGCTGTCCGACATCACAAAAGTGAACCGAGAACCCTGCGCCGATGACATGCTCACATCGATATCGAGCCTGCCAGGTTCGCCCACCACAAATGCAGAGCCGTTACCGTAGATTGTCCCGTACCATATAGGGTTGATATGCTCGTTGGTGTCGTAGCACAGCAAGTTGTGGGCATCGGTAACCGATATGTTGAAGGCGGCATTGTGAAATGCCTCGTGGCTGACATAGCCACCCAGTTTGGCAGTGTTGCCATACTTATCGGTTATGGTAATTCCGTCGAGCTTTATCAGGTCGGGGACAATGTGAATAGAGTCGGTGCATGAATACACTGTGTTGAGAAAGTCAATTTTTATCTTGAAATCTTCGGCATAAACGTCACCCATGAAGTTAATACGTTTGAAATTGCCGAAGAGAGTTCCGTGGCCGCTTGCAACACCATCGATATATGATGTGAATGCCGACATATAAGGTTGCAGGAATTTCACATTGGTGCGCTTAACGTCGAAATCCAGGTATAGGGAGTCCATGGTGGGATAAATGGCACCTTTAACGAACGAGTGAAGGCCATCGGCTTGTGCAATGTCGGCATTCATGGCAATGCCTTTTGTGTCGTTGTCCCAATGGCTTTCTATATCGGTGTTGCCGAGCACTGTGTTGTTGTATGCAAAGTTTTCGACGTGCAGATTAGGGGTCGACAGCATAGGAATTTTGGAGAAGAGGCTTGATGCCGAGAATTTTCCGGTAGCGCGTCCACCGAATGCCACATTTGATATGGCGAGAGTCTCGAAAATGAAGTCGAGGTCGATTTCGTTAAGTTCCACAAGCAGTTCGTCGTCGGGGTTGTCGGAGGCGATTCCGTCGATTTTTATGAACTGGTTGTCGCAGCGGGCTTCGAAATCGTCGACGGTAATTGTGCGACCGTCAACGTTTATCTTTGCCGGCATAATCTTCCATATGGTGTCGTTCACAACCACATCGGTAGGGTTGAGGGCTACGTCGGCAACGATTTTGTTGTCGGCGTTGCGGCTTAGCAGTGTAGATATGCTCACGTCGCCGTTGAAGGCACGTTTGGTGTCGAGCCACCACGATATTTTAGAGTCGATGCAGTTGTTGGCAGCACCGATTGTGGCGTTTAGGTCAACATTACCTTTCTTGACTGGAAATTTGGTGGTTATAAGCAGGTCGGAGGTACCACGGTTGGCATCGAATGAAAAGTCAAGAGAACTGTTCTCAATGACCTTGTTTTTCTGTTGCAGATATGGCGCTCGCACCAGCAAGCGTCCGGTTGAGGTGTTGCTGTCGACATTTCCGTTGATGTCCACCGGATAGAGCAGGCGAACCGGCGATTTCAGCAGGTCGAGTATATCGTTGTTGGCTTCAACTCGGAACTGATAACTAAATGTATTGTCGGTGCTGATGTGAGAATCGTCGGCTTCGATTATTGACGGGAATATCTTGGCTGCCACATTGGTGGCATACTGTTTCATGGACTGGAAGTTGAAGTCGCCGGTGATGTTTCCGTTGATAATGTCGGATGTTACTGTTATTGAGCGGGCAATTGAATCGCGCAACGATTCGATTTTCAGATAATCGAGTGCCACGCCATTGCCGATACTGTCGGTGAAAGCGAAATTGTCTATGCGGATTGAGCCGGTGGTGTCGTCGATGTCGGAACCGGCAAAATTAATGTCGGACATGAACGAAAGGGTGTAGTCCTTGAATTTGTCGGTAAGATTTAACTGAGACAGATTGATGAACGGCACCTCCAATGTGGCATCTATTTGCTTTTCGTTGTTGTCGAGTGTAATTGAGGCGAGAGCTGACATGTCGACATTTTCGTCGTTTATATCGATGTTCCCGATATAGGTGTTTCCGTCAATGTCGATGCTGAGGGCAATGTCGTTATAGGTGTAGTTCTTAACAGTAAGGTGCGATATTGTGCCTTCGCCCTTGCCCACTATTTGCTTGTGGTGCTCGGTGCCATCAAAGGCGATGTCGAATCCGGCTGTGGTGATAATGTCGGGACGGTTGATTATCTGTCCCACGTTAATGCTTTCCGACTGTATGTGGGCGTTGATTTTATTGGCAGAGCTGATGGTGTCGTGCGAGGCAACGGCAGAAATGCCGATGCTGCCGGCATCGGTGGCAATACGGCTGTCGAGATTACATGCGCTGAAATTTCCCGAAACCGAACCTTTTACATGAATGCTGCCCAGATTGGAAATTGTCGATTTCACCGATGGTTTCAATTGTGGAATCGACGATAATATCGAAGAAATTTCAGAGCCGCTGGCTTTGATGTCGATGTGGGGAAAGGAGTAGCTGGCCAACTTGGGGTTGCTTAAGTTTTCAACCTCTCCCGAGAGGTCGAGTGATGTGCGTTGATTGTCGGTAGTTACCGATATCACCGGAATTTTCAGGTTCTGAAGAGTGCCGTTTAACGATGCTGTTATGTTTAGTCTTTCGTCGAAGTTACTCAGTTGGGGGGCAAGTCCGGCAAAGTCGGCGGCAGTTATGTAGCTGTTCGACATCGAGACATCAATTGGCAGTGTTGCGATGTCTGATTTCAGCGATGCAAGCCCGTTGATTGGCACTTTGATGTCGTTGGGCGCAATCATGCTGTGCGGCAGCTCAACCAATAGGTTCTCGATGGCAATTATGCTGTCGCTGACGTTGATGCCGGCCGACATTCGCTTCAGCTCGAAGCCGGAGCGCTCGATGAGCGACAATCGCTTGATATCGACGATGAAATTGTTGTTGCTCAGGCGCGGAATCACTATGTCGGCTTTCATGTTTGATACGGCAATGTGACTTTTGTCGAAATGCTGTCGCTCGGGCTCCGATTCCACATCGTAGCTGATGGCGCTTTTGCGGATAACAACATTGTAGATTTTCAGGTCGAACTTCGATGGCTCTTTCTTTTCGTCTTTCTTCGACAGTGCGTCGATAATGGGCTGAATATTGAGCACTCCATCGGGCGTCGGGCGGCTGATGTGGCAGTCGAGCCCGATAAGTTCGGCATATGTGAGCACTATTCGCTGATTCTTGATTAACTGATACAAGCTAATGCTGCTTCCAAGCTTCGACACCGTCAGTATGGTGTCGGAATTGGTGTCGCCGGTGAGCGACACATCAGTGGCCACTACTTCGTTGAAAGGGTGGATGGCGATGTTGCCTATGGTTACCTTTGCTCCAAGCAATTTTGTTAGCTCGGTCTGGGCTATGTCGCGTACGGCATGCTGAACAGAACTAAGATTGAGCAATATGTATAGGCTGGCATATAATGCAACGACAAAGAGCATAGCCGAAACCACGGCTATGCGCAAAATCTTGTAGAGCCTGCTTTTCTGCAGTATGTCGTATATTCTATACAGTAGGTTCACAACTGCGGAGATAATTCAACCTACAAAATTAATGATAAAAATCCACTTTCTTCGGTTTTGAAGGCCTATCTTTAATTGTATTTATTTGTTGTTGCCGTGAAAGGTGTGAAAATTATTGAAAATAGGCAGTAAATTGTCCTGTTTGTGTGGAATTGACCCAATCTGCAACGGTTTGGTATAGTTTTTGCTTTATTAATATTGGAGTTCACACATAAAAATGATTTATTAAATGTATTATGTACTTTTCTTTGGAATCGCCATTATAAGTTGGCTGGTTCAATCGTCGCTGAAAAGCAAATTTAACCGATATTCGACAATACCGGTGGATAACGGCCTGACTGGCCGTGATGTGGCAATGAAGATGCTTAACGACAACGGTATATACGACGTAAAGGTGGTGTCGGTGGCGGGTATGCTTACCGACCATTATAATCCTGCCACCAAGACAGTTAATTTGAGCGAAGGGGTGTTTGCAAGCCGCAGCATTGCAGCCGCGGCAGTTGCTGCCCACGAATGTGGCCATGCAGTGCAGCATGCCACAGCATACGGCCCGTTGCAGATGCGCTCGTCGCTGGTGCCGGTAGTAAGCTTTGCCTCAAACGTAATGCCGTGGGTGCTCTTGGCTGGTATAGTGCTTATTCAGACTTTGCCGCAGATAATGCTTGCCGGCATTCTGTTGTTTGCCTGCACCACACTGTTCAGTTTTGTCACTCTGCCGGTTGAAATCAATGCCAGCCAGCGTGCGTTGGCATGGCTGAGCCATGCCGGAATAGCTACCGGACAGAAACAGATGTATGCTCGTGATGCTCTGAAATCGGCAGCTTACACCTATGTGGTGGCGGCTTTGGGCAGCCTTGCCACTCTCATTTACTATGTAATTATATTTATGGGCCGTTCGCGTGACTAAGCCTCGGCTCTTAGCTTTTGATTTCCATAATGCAGGCAGTTACCATGTCGGGTATTCTGCCTTTTTTATGCTATGGCGCATTGTCGTAAATCCAAAAAACGTTATCTTTGTGGAGACAACAATGTGGCAATAAGTGCCGTCTGTTGTAGCAAATCCAATTACCCAAACTTTTAACCTTATCTTTAATGGATATAATAGAACAAGCAATCAGCAGGGCAAGCGATACCAAGGCTGCTGTGATAGGCAAGGGCGCCATTTCAAAAACCCCTGAAATGTTTCGCAAACTGTTTGGCGACAAAAAGGCCATTGTTGTGGCTGATGTCAATACATATGCTGTGGTAGGAAAGAATGTAATGACTGAGCTTTCCTATGCTGGTATCGAAACGGTTTCACCATACATTTTCACTGACCCCGATCTGTATGCCGAGTGGGGATTCCTCACTAGCCTTGAGCAGCATCTTGCTGGCATTGATGCCATTGCTGTTGCTGTAGGGTCGGGAGTTATCAATGACCTTACCAAGCTGGCTTCGCATCGGCTGGGACGTAGGTATATGATTGTGGGCACTGCCGCATCGATGGACGGATACACGGCCTATGGAGCTTCGGTATCGTTTGAAGGTAACAAGCAGACTTTCGATTGCCGTGCTCCGTTGGGCATTGTGTTCGACCCTGTGGTGGCTGCCGGTGCTCCAAAAGACCTTGCAGCCTCGGGTTATGCCGACCTTATTGCCAAAGTGCCGGCTGCTGCCGATTGGATGATTGCCGATGAACTGGCAGTGGAGCCAATCGACGATTTTGCCTTCTCGCTTGTGCAGGACAATCTTCGCAAGGCACTCGCCGACCCGGAGGCTGTGTTTAACGGCGATGTACAAGCCACTTCCGACCTTGCAGAGGGATTGATTATGAGCGGATTTGCCATGCAGGCAATCCAGTCGTCGCGTCCGGCTTCGGGCGTTGAGCATCAGTATAGCCACTATTGGGATATGGAAAATCTGTGCATTGATGGCCGCCATGTGTCGCATGGTTTCAAGGTGGGTATAGGCACTTTGGTGTCGACAGCCTCGCTCGAGTTTCTGCTCGGATTCGATATGGCATCGCTCGATGTAGATAAGTGTGTGGCACAGTGGCCTGAATGGGAACAGATGGCTGAGGAAATAGCCCGGATGTGTGCCGGAAACGATGGATTGCTGTCGCGTTGTCTCACCGAATCGCGCGCAAAGTATATCGACCGAAATCAGCTTCGAGCACAGCTCAACCGCCTTGTGGAGTGCTGGCCGCACCTTAAGCAGCGCATTGCTGATCAGATTTTGCCTTACGACGATGTATTCGACCGTTTACGCAAGGTGCATGCACCGTATCTTCCGGCAATGATTAACATCGACCGTGAACACCTGCGCACCACTTATCGTGCCATCCCATATATGCGCAGCCGATTCACACATGTCGACATTGTTCTGCGATGCGGTCTGCTGAATCAACTTGAGGAATATCTGTTTGATGCTCCTGGTCACAAGTTCTGACAGTTATTCTCCATTTCCGACGGCAGGGGCTCGTAGTGTATGCCCGATTTTTTGCCGCATACGTAGGCAGTGGGCTTGTTGTTGCCTGAAACCAGGCCGTCGATGTAAAGAGGCTCGTTGTCGATAATGAGCCCGCACTTAAATGTGTCGCCGGCTTTCAGACGTGTGTTCTGCGATGCAACTACGCGGAACTGTCGGTTGCCTTCATACACCACATCGCACACTCGCCCTGGTTGCCAGCTTAGGCGGATGGTATCGCCTTGCTGCAGCTGATCGTCGACATCGATGCGGCGTGCCATGATTGGAGAACTGGGTAGCTCGTCGTCGTTGTGTGAGCCTCCCTCGAATGTTGCGAAATCGGCATATCCAAGATATTGGGCCAGAATGTCGAGCGTGCCGCGCCGAGGGGTGACACCATCCGACAGATATCCCCATATACGCTTAAGGGTGGTGGCACTTATTAGGATGTGCAGCCGCGAGAAAACCATCTCGCGCAATGTGTCGAAGTCCTTGGGCGTGGTGAGTTGATGGTGAATGGCAGTTTCTATCTCACTGCAAAGTCGTTTTATGCTGTCCATTGTATTTGCTTAGTTTGATGTTAATAATTCGTAGCCAAGAGGGTAGTAGTAGAAAATGATTTGGCGGCTCACTTGCTCGTTAACCACTTTGGCCTCGGTGGCTGACAGTTCATGCTTGATTTCCTTATAGAATTCGGCGATTATTTGCTTTTGGTGATTAATCATCTCAATTACGTATGCCTCCTTGTCGCTGGCTTCCTCGAAATGTTCGAGGTCCTGAAACCAGCTCAGCTCAAGTAGGTCGAGCCCTTTCTGGATATATGTATCGACAAGCTGCGCCCGTACGGCAGCCTCTTTGATTCCCGACTTCAGTTTTTTCTCTGTGTTGTTGACCGCATTCTGTATAGAATCGATTTTAGCCGAAGAAATGGTTTTTATCGAGTCGATATTGGCATGTGCTGCAGTAACGGCTGCCTGCAGCGAGTCGATTGTGCCTTTTTGGACATTTTCTGCTGTTCCGCCCACGTAAAGCCATCCAATGGCTGCAATGGCTATCACCGCTAACGACACCAGTGTCGCTGTCAGGGCCTTTGCAAATATGCCAGCCCTTTTGTCGGCACGCAAGAGTGCCTCTTTCAAATCGCTCACCCGCTGGAAACGTTCGCCTATAGGCAGAAGACACCGTCCGATAATGCTGCTGTAGCGACGGCAAGCAATCAAGTCGTTCAGAATGATGCCTATGCTGTAGATGTCGTTGCGGACATCGGCCTCCGATGTAATGGCTTGCTCCGGCGACATGTATTTACGGGTGCCAGCCGGCTGTTTCAGTATGGTGTCGCGCGCACTGTCGGCCAGACCGAAATCAATAATCTTAAGTATGCCTCCGTTGCTCGTCACCATTATGTTGGAAGGCTTAAGGTCGCGGTGGGCAATGCCGCATGAATGGATATAGGCCACGGCATCGAGCAATTCCATGACAATGTGCCGCCTTTCCGATTTCGTGGGATGCATCTCAGCCCACTTGTCGAGAGTGGTGCCTTCAACATATTCCTGTACTATGCATATGCCCAGCCCGCTAACTTCCTCGAGCGCAGCTACATGCACCACCCCGGGATAGCTCAGTGCCATGAGCATCTCGAACTCCTTGCGTAGCATGTTGCGGTGCACAGTGCTCTCTGCCACTTCGGGATTCAGCCCTTTCAGCATCCACCATTTGCCATAGCGCTTGGCCCGCGCCAGAACGTTGAATTCGCTGGTGCGTAGAGTCTCGATTTCGGAAAATGAGGTGCCTACGCCTTCAAATCCCGGTTCGATATATCCAGATGCCGATGTGTCGTTAATTTCATCCATTGCTATGCAAAATTACTAAATCTCCGCAAATATCCATTCTGTCGGGCCGCTATCGTGCACGTAACGGAAAAAATCAGTAAATTAACAAAATTTAATATCGTGGAGGATAAATATATAAAATATGTTTAATTTTGAAGCCACTGTTAACAGTGATTATTGGTAATGCCGATTCTGCATCGAAATGGACTGGAATGGACCAAATGATATTGTCGCTCTTTACTTTTCTTTGCAATCGACAATAATTATAAACAATTCAAAAAAATTACGGAAAATATGATGCTACTCCCATTTATACGAGCCATCGATACAAGTTTTACGAATTTGAAATACAACCTTATTATTAATCAATAAAAATTATCAATTATGTTGAAGAAAACCATCACTCTGATGCTCAGTGCACTATGCTGCACAGCATTGCTAACCGCTTGCGGCGGTAGCTCAAGCAAATCAAACACGGAAAATACAGCCGAAGAAGCCGCTGATGACGGAGCTCTCATTGTGTATCCTGAAAGTACCAATATCGGCGGCAAATTCGGCAAGGCATTCTCATTCGAAGATAAAGGGTATAAAGTGAAAATCGAGAAAGGATGGGGCAATGAGGAGGAAGTGTCGATGAAAATCACAGTAACTCGCAACGATGTGCAACCATCTGTGAATTTCGAGGATATAGCTGGGTCGCACGATGCTGGAAAGAAATATGTTGGCGATATTGATGCTGAGTTCTTGGATGATAACGATGACGTGCTCTTTACGGCTAGAGTAGGCCTGGGAAATTACACTGATATCGATAAGCTCCTTGCTCTTGAAGAAGGTGACAAAACCACAATTACTGTCAGCGATTATGTGGATGAGTCAATTGCGCGCAAAGCCGTAAGGTTCCGTCTAACAAGTACGTTGGAAAACAATAGTCATGCGGGCAGACCAGGAAGTGTACTTGGTGATTTGGATGATCAGTTAGAATCGCTTGGCAAAGCCGCCGAAGCTGTTGGCGCCATGGCCGGAGCAGCAGCGAAGGCTGCAGATGCTGCTAACGAAATAAGTAAGAACCGTTAATGTATAACTTTTAAAATATTGAATTATGGAAATGTTAGTATTGATTTTTGTAATCGTTCTCCTCTGTTTAGGTTTCTTGAGCTGTTTTATTAACAAGATTCCAGGTCCTTTGTTTGTAGTTATAGCTGTCTTGACTGCTCAATTGGGAATGGACACTGCTCCAGGATGGGGAGCGGTAGCAATTGTAACGGTAATTGCCATAGCAGCATTCGTGTTGTCAAAGTATATGACTCGAATTGCAAAAAAAATGAAGGAATACAGCAAGAAAGCAAGCATTGCCACCACAATCGCATCGCTGCTTGGTGTCTTTTCATTGCCTGCATTTGTTGATTCATCTACTGGTACATTTATAGTAGTACTTTTGGTTTGCTTTATTCTTTTGCCGTTTCTCTTCGCTTTATTGGTGGAATGGATTCGCAACAAGAACTTAGCAGAAGGCGCAAAGTGTGCTGGAACAGCAACTTTGGTATATCTTGCCGATACAGCACTCAAACTGGCTGCATTCGCATATGCCGTCTATGCAATGTTTATGACAAAAGGTTAAGTTTGCCATAGGTTCTCGAACCCCCGCCTTCTGTGCATGCTGTGAAGCATTTTTGAAGTGTTTTTTCAACCACCCTGCAATATTTATGCGGCAAAAATTTGCATAGTTAAGAATTAATGCCTAAATTTGCACCGTCAAAAATCGGAAGATTGTATCGACCAGTATTTTGGAGAGATGGCAGAGTGGTCGATTGCGGCGGTCTTGAAAACCGTTGAAGTGAGAGCTTCCGGGGGTTCGAATCCCTCTCTCTCCGCA
>JAEDFO010000045.1 GCA_016292745.1 Muribaculaceae bacterium
GCCATCGCCCAATCGCGGCAGTGCATAAAAAAAGAGGATTCCGATGCTTCGAAATCCTCTTTGGGGTGAACAGTGGGGGTCGAACCCACGACCTTCGGAACCACAATCCGACGCTCTAACCAACTGAGCTATGCTCACCATTTGTTTGCGAGTGCAAAGATATGCCAAAGTTTTTAATTGTGCAATATCAGAGACAAAAAAGATTGAAAAAATCTGTATCTGTAATGTAAATTCAATTATATGATACTGAAATTATGTAATTAAAACATAACGTTGGTTAAACGACGGATTTCGTTTGAATATTATAGTAAATTTGTATGTCGCAATGTCGCAGCATCTTGCACATGGCGGCAACGAGCCGCAATAAGCCCTGTAAAACAGAATATTAACCATATCCAAATATAACAGAGATGAAAACCAACTTAAGTTCTCAAATCAAACTGGAACGCTTTCCGCGCCGCTACTATAGCCCGGAGGGGGAAGTGGAAACAACGACGCTCACACGCTACGAGAAGATTACCACCCGTATTGGCGAATCGATAGTGGAGGGCGTTGAGATGGCTGCCGCCGAAATTGCCTCAACCATTGCAAAATATGTTAAGAAGAACGGCAAGTGTGTGATTGCCTTCGGTGCCGGCGATTCCACTCTGCCGGTGTATGCTCAGCTGGTTAACCTCTACACCGAGGGGAAAGTGAGCTTCAAGAACGTGATTGCCTTCAACTTGGGCGACATTTTCAATGCTGAGCTCACCGACAGCGCCAGCACAATTGCCCGTCTGAAGGAGCAACTGTTCGACAAGGTCGACATCAATCCCGACAACATCCACACCCCGGCTGCCCTTACCTCGAAGGACGACATCTACGAGGCTTGCCGTGCCTACGAAGAGGCCATCGAGAGTTGCGGAGGCCTTGACCTCGCCGTGTTCGAGATTACTCCTACCGGCACTATTGCCTTCAACGAGCCTGGTACGCCTTCAACTTCGGGTTGCCGTCTCGCTTTGCTGGGCAACGACAGCAAACATCGCATTGCAACTTCCTACCATTGCGAGAATGTGCCAAACATGGCCATAACCCTCGGTCTTGCCAACATTCTTTCGGCTCGCCGAATTGTGTGCATGGCTTGGGGCGAAAATTCTTCGGCCACAGTGCGCAAGATTGTAGAGGAAAAACCCTCCGATGCCATGCCGGCTTCGTTCATCCAGATGCACAACAAGGCAAAGTTGCTTATCGACCTCTCGGCTGCCGAGAAACTTACCAGAATATGCCATCCTTGGAAGGTGTCGTCGTGCGAATGGACAGACAAGCTAATACGTCGCGCCATTGTATGGCTATGCGACATCACCGGAAAGCCAATCCTCAAACTCACCGACAAGGACTACAACGACCATGGCCTTAACGAGCTTATCGCTCTTTACGGCTCGGCATATAATGTCAATATAAAGATTTTCAACGATTTGCAGCACACCATCACCGGTTGGCCGGGCGGCAAACCTAATGCCGACGATACTTATCGCCCGGAGCGAGCCAAACCCTATCCAAAGCGTGTGATTGTTTTCAGCCCGCATCCCGACGACGACGTGATTTCGATGGGCGGAACGCTCAAGCGCCTTGTCGACCAGAAGCACGATGTGCACGTGGCATACGAGACATCGGGCAACATTGCTGTCGGCGATGAGGACACACTGCGTTATGTGATGCTTATGGACAAGCTCGGCGATGCTTTCGGCGTTGACACCGAGAAATATCGCAAACTCAGCACTGAAATACACAGTTTCATTGCCAATAAGGTGCCAGGTGAGCCCGACACTCTCGACATACGCTTCCTCAAGACCAAGATTCGCGAATGTGAGGCCACCACAGCCTGCAACTACATCGGTGTGAAGCCCGAAAACGTTCACTTCTGCCGTCTGCCTTTCTATGAGACCGGTAAAATCAAGAAAGGCGATCTCCAGCGTGAGGATGTCGACATCATCAAGAACCTGATTTCATCGGTCAAGCCGCATCAGATTTTCGTTGCCGGTGACCTTGCCGACCCGCACGGAACCCACCGCGTATGTACCGACGCTGTGCTCGCTGCCGTCGACGAGCTTCTCGACGAAACCGACTGGATGAAGGAATGCCGCATATGGATGTATCGTGGCGCATGGGCCGAATGGGAAATCGACCACATCGAGATGGCTGTGCCCATCAGCCCCGAAGAGCTCCGTTTCAAGCGTAACTCAATCCTCAAGCATCAGTCGCAGATGGAGAACGCCCCATTCCTTGGCGACGACGACCGTCTGTTTTGGCAACGTGCCGAAGAGCGTAACCGCAACACTGCTGTGCTATACAGTAATCTCGGTTTGGCTTGCTACGAGGCTATCGAGGCATTTGTTGAGTATCATCCAATCAAATAATTTCAATTTCATAAGCGTTAAAGCGACAAAAAAGGCGCGAGGTGGCATTGGTCATCTCGCGCCTGTCGTGTTGTAGATATGTCTATTGGCACAGAAATTCATCAACCAGGGCATTCAGTTGCTGCCGGTGCATGTTGCCGTTGGCATAGCGCGATGCTATCACCTCGAGTCGCGCCTCGGGAATGGCTGCGGCCAGAGTACGGGCCATCGACAGCGGATGCATTGGGTCGGCATCGTTGCCCACCACCATTACCGGCACCCGGATGTCGCCGTAGAGCCCGATGTCGCCCACCGGGGCATCGTCGGTCATCGCCACAAGGCTTGCAATGGCCGCCTCGGGGTACTTCCGCCCAAACTGTCCCATCACTGAGGCTGCACAAGCCTCGCTTTGGTAACGCATCTCCATATAGCGCCGCGATGTGTTGATGAGTGCGCGAGCCTTTTCAGCACCATGGCTTTTCCACTGCTCGCCCACCATGTGCAGCATCTCAAGGTTGTCGGGGCGTGCGCTATCGGTCCATGCAGGGCGCACAGCCATCGCCTTGGTTACCATTCCGGGCATCTGCAGAGCCATCTTCAGTGCCATGCAAGCTCCCATCGATATGCCGGCAACGGCACACGGGCTGCCAATTACTGTGTCGATAAAGCCGGCAGTCCAGCGGCACAGGCTGTTGAACGAAAAGCCATCGTCGGGCACCTCGCCGTTGTCGCCATGCCCCGGCAGGTCGGGAAAAAAGCCCTTTATGCCACTGTGAGCCTCGAGCAGCTTCTGCCATTGATGACGGTCGCCTCCAAGACCGTGGAGAAACAGCACCGGAGTGCCTGATTCGCCGATAGCATCGTAGATAAACTTTTCCATACTCATCATTTTAGATATTTGTAGATAAGGCCCTTTACATAATCGGCGCAGCTTGGAGCCTCGTCGGCGCTGAGGCCGTGAAGCGTGATTGGTCCGTCGTAGCCAATGCCGGCAAGGGCAGACATGAATGCAGGATAGGGCAGAACACCCTTTCCGGCAGCCACATGGCGTCCCATCTCATCGCGGTCCTTGGCATGCACACCTACAATGTGTGGTGCAAGCACATCGAGCCCGCGCTCAATGCGGTATCGCACCTCGTTGAGCGGCTCATGTTCAAACAGGTTGGCCGGGTCGAACACAATCTTCAGCCGTTGGCTGCCGCATTCGTCAATCAGTCGCAGAGCCTTGTCGGCGCTGTTAACCACATTGGCAGTCTCAGGTTCAATTCCGATGTTCACGCCACATTCCTCGGCAATTTCTATGAGCGGCTCAATAGCCCTCAGCATGTCGGCCCATGCATCAGCACTGTCATTGTCGGGATGGCCGTGCCACATGTCGGCAGCGTCGCGAGTGCCGGTGCAGATGGTAATCAAGTGGCATCCCAGCCGAGGGCAGCAGCGCGCTATTGCCTCGAATGCCTTAATGCCTCTGCGCCGAACCTCGCAGTCGGGGTGGATTATGTTGAATGTGGCCGATATCGCATCGATGTCGGTGCTGCAGTGCTTCAACGTGTCAGAAATGTTCTCCACCAGCGAATCGTCGATACTCATTGGCAACGACGTCGGTGTGTCAACACAGAAGTTATATTGTATGCGGCTTATGCCCAGCGCATTGGCTTGCGCTACACGTTCGGCAAGAGTGCCGCTGAATGTCTTTATGAATATGCCTAATCGCTTCATTCGGTTGTTGTTATGTCGTTTAATCGTTTTATTTGCTTAGGAAACAGGACAGCGAGCACCCCGCCGCGCATCAGCAGGTAGGCATTGAAGGCAATCCACAGCCGAGTGTTGGAGAATCCGTCGCCGCCGATGTAGTAGACGCCGAAAAACGTCAGCGCACCTGCCAGTGTCGACAGCAGCATCTGCCGCGATGCCGTCAGCCCAACGTATATGCCGTCGAACATGAAAGCAACCACTCCGGCAAGAGGGAACACCATACACCACAGCCGGTTGTCGACAACCCCTTGACGGATGTGCCCGTAGTCGCTCAGCAACCATGCTATCGGCTCGATGCCAAGGCCATAAACCACCGTGAACACCACAGCAACGCCTGTGCCCCACAACATCAGCCGCCTCGTAGAGCGGCCAAACATTGACGCATCGCCACGTCCGGCATACTTACCGCTCACAGCCTCGCCGGCAAAGGCAAAGCCGTCGGTGAAATATGAATAGAATAGGAACAGCTGCATCAGAGTGGCGTTGACGGCCAGCACTTCGTTGCCGGCTCGTGCTCCTATCGATGTGAATGCCAGTGTGACTACCAGCAGAAACACGCTCCGCATGAATATATCGGCATTGACCTGGAAGAACCGGCTTATCCCGCCTGAACGCAATATCTTGGCTATGCTCATCGGCATCAATTCCCGGCCGTAGCGTCTTACAAGAAGCACCGCTGAGAGTCCACACGAGGTATACACGGCAACAACTGTACCCACCGCAATGCCTTTGAACCCTATGCCTAACACATACACAGCAATCACGCTGGCGCACACATTCAGCAGATTTTCGATTATCGATACTGCCATTGGATAGCGCGAATTCTGCATTCCCAGAAACCACCCTTTCAGCGACATCCCTACCATCACCGCAGGTGCTCCGTAGATGCATATCCGGTAGTAGCTCACCGCGGCTGCCGCCACCTCCTCGCCTGGCTTCAACACTGCCAGCGCTATACTGCACAGCACATCTTGCAGTGCCAGCAACACCACTCCGATGGCAAGTGAGATGCCTACCGACCGGTAAAGCGTCAGGCTCTGCATATAACGGTCGCCACTTCCGTAATACTGAGCTGTCATTCCCGTAGTACCCATCCGCAGAAAAGTGAAGTTCCAGTATATTAGGTTAAACATCATCGATGCCACAGCTATCGCCCCTATATACACGGCACTCTCCAGATGACCGGATAGCGACAGGTCGACGAGCCCCAGTAACGGCACTGTCACGTTGGCTATTATCGACGGCACGGCAAGTCGCAGTATTTCTTTGTCTATCGCATTCATTTTTCTTCTTGCAAACTTACAAAATTCATTGCTCGAAACAAAACTTTGTCAAAAACTCGCTATAATAGGGCAGATATTGTTCTATTTTTCTTGTTTTTGCCACCCAGCCACCGTTTTTTTATTATTTTTGTAAGTTATAAAAGTTATCTGACAATGAAAATCGCCGACATCGACTTAGGAGAGCGCCCTTTGCTGCTCGCTCCAATGGAGGACGTCACCGACCCCTCGTTCCGGCTCCTTTGCCGCGAGCATGGGGCTGATATGGTGTACACTGAATTTGTGTCGGCCGATGCCCTTATCCGCAACATCAACAGCACCACCCGAAAACTCTTTATCGACCCTCGGGAGCGCCCTGCAGCAATACAGATTTATGGGCGCGAGCCGGAGCCAATGGTTGAGGCCGCTCGGATTGCCGAGCAGGCACATCCCGATATCCTCGACATAAACTTTGGTTGTCCGGTCAAGAAAGTAGCTGGCAAAGGTGCCGGAGCAGGCTTGCTTCGCGACGTGCCAAAGATGCTGCAGATTACGCGTGCCGTGGTCGATGCTGTCAAGGTGCCGGTAACCGTAAAGACTCGTCTCGGATGGGACGCGGAAAGCAAAATCATCGAAACTCTTGCCGAGCAGCTGCAGGACTGTGGAATCAAAGCTCTCACAATCCATGGTCGCACACGTAGCCAGATGTACAACGGCGAAGCCGACTGGACACTGATTGGCAAAGTCAAGGAGAATCCGCGCATCAAAATCCCAATAATCGGCAATGGCGACGTCACCACCGCCCAGCGCGCAAGCGAGTGCTTCGACCGCTATGGAGTGGATGCCGTGATGATTGGCAGAGCCTCAATTGGTGCCCCATGGATTTTCAGCGAAATAAAGCAGCAGATGGCTGGCAACACAGGTTTCGCTCTCTCCGTCGGGCAGAAAATGGCAGTGCTTCGCCGGCAGATTATGGAAAGTGTCGACCGTATCGACGAATACCGCGGTATACTCCACATCCGCCGTCATCTCGCAGCCACGCCGCTATTCAAGGGTATCCCAAACTTCCGTCCAATAAGGATTGCAATGCTTCAGGCCGACACCCTCGACGCTCTAATGGCAATCCTCGACGATGTGCAGAATCATTACCTCAATATGTAGTTACACAATATAATATATGTATATCATGAACAGAATACTCTTATCAGCATCGGCCTTGTTGCTCTTTTCGGCAGCTGTCTCAGCTCAGGAGGCTGCTCACACATACAACGTTAAGGTGGGAGACTTCACCGAGCTAAAAGTCGACGACAATATCAACGTGGTTTACTCCAACAATCCCGATTCGGTGGGGATGGCGCGATTCGTAACAGCCAAGAACCCCGATGCCGTGATGTTCAACAATAATAAGAAGGGAACACTCACAATTCGTGTGGCCACCGACGACGTCAACAAACCATATTTGCCTACGGTCTTCGTTTACTCCGACTTCCTGCAGTCGGTGAAGAACAGCGCCGACAGCACAGTGAGAATAGTGGCCATGAAACCGGTGCCGGAATTCAAGCTGCAGACGTCGGCCAATGGCAAAATCATTGCCAAGACCGTTGAAGCCACAACTGTCAGTGCTCAAATCAATACAGGCAAAGGCGTGATTATTCTTGGCGGAAAGTGTTCCGAAGGACAGCTTAAGCTTATCGGAACAGGCGAAATCCAAGCTGACCAACTCGTTTGCACCAATATATCGTGTCGTATGCTTGGCACTGGAACCATCGGCTGCAACGTGTCGGGCGTGCTATCCATCAAGGGTAGTGGCACCGGAAAGGTGTACTATAAAGGCAAGCCTTCAGAAATCAAGACATCAACTCTCGGCCCGGTAAAGGCCATCCCGATGGACGAATAATAAACGAGACTCACTCTGGGAACGGCATCCTGGTTGCCGTTCCCTAAAGTGGGTGTCATCGAGAATCATTATGTTAACCAAATTCAATGTAATATCATGAACAGTTTTATCCGCGGCAGCGTTTCTTCTCTATTGCTGTCAGTTCCTTTCCTCAGTATATATTCACAACAGCGTCCAAACATAATCCTGATTATGGCCGACGATATGGGTTACTCCGACATTGGTTGCTACGGCGGCGAAATTGCAACCCCTAACATCGACGCACTCGCCTCGTCGGGAATCAGAATGACCCAGTTCTACAACACTTCGCGCTCGTGCCCGACCCGCGCAAGCCTCATGACAGGACTGTATCAGCATCAAGCAGGAATTGGATGGATGTCGGAAGACCCCACCAATGAGGCTCGCGACCCCAAGGACTGGGACATCCCCGAATACCGCGGTGCGCTCAACCGAAACTGCGTAACCATTGCCGAAGTGCTTCAGCAAGCGGGATATCATACTTACATGGCTGGAAAATGGCATCTCGGAATGCACGGCTCTGAAAAATGGCCGCTTCAGCGCGGATTCGAGCATTTCTACGGAATACTTGCCGGCGCGTGCAGCTATCTCCGTCCCGACGGCGGACGCGGGCTTACTCTCGACAACACCAAGCTGCCGGCTCCAGAGTCTCCTTACTACACCACCGACGCTTTCACCGACTATGCAATCCGGTTTATCGACCAACAGACAGACGACGCCCCGTTTTTCCTATATCTTGCATACAACGCTCCGCACTGGCCGCTCCAAGCCAAGGATACCGACATAGAAAAGTTCTACAAAATGTATCGCGACAGCGGTTGGGACGTTATCCGAAACAATCGCAAGAAACGGATGGTGGAACTCGGTATCGTTGCC
Organism: Muribaculaceae bacterium; assembly: GCA_016292745.1. Taxonomy (GTDB): domain Bacteria; phylum Bacteroidota; class Bacteroidia; order Bacteroidales; family Muribaculaceae; genus SFRY01. Next base: position 8,181 of record JAEDFO010000045.1, read on the forward strand.
GACCAGTCGGGTTTTGCCGAATGGGAAAACCGTCCGTGGATTAGGCTCTCGGAAGAGGAACGCGACATGACTGCCTACCGTATGGCTGTGTATGCCGCTCAGGTTCACGCTATGGACTATAACATCGGCCGCCTTGTTGATTATCTCAAGAAAACCGGGAAATACGACAACTCGCTCATAGTGTTCCTTTCCGACAATGGTGCCTGCGCCGAACCTCACAACGAACTGGGAGGAGGCCGGCAAGAGGACATCAACAACCCCGCTGTTAGCGGTCATCCCTCTTACGGAAAGGCGTGGGCACAGGTGTCGAACACACCGTTTCGTAAATATAAGCAGCGTGCCTATGAAGGTGGCATATCAACCCCGCTAATCGTAACTTGGCACGATGGCCTTGACCGGTATGCCGGCACGTGGTGCCACACCCCGGCTTATCTTCCCGATATCATGCCTACTTTCATCAATTTGGCGCATGCAAGCTATCCTAAGATGTTCAACGGCAACACCATAACACCTCTCGTAGGCACCGACATGCTCCCGGCTCTCACTGGTCGCAAAAGTTCGCTCCACGATTACATGTACTGGGAGCACCAGGGTAATCGCGCCGTGAGATGGAAAAACTGGAAGGCCGTGTGGGACCAGGATGCCCGCAAATGGGAACTCTATGATATTGCCACCGACCGTGTTGAACGCAACGATATGGCCGAGCGCCAACCAAAGGTGATGCGACGCCTCGTTGACAAGTGGAACCAGTGGTCGCTGTCGACTAATGTCCTTGTGCCGTTCCCCTCCGATTATCGTCACTAAATATTTTATGTGTAACGAAAAATTTGTGATTATTGCCGACGTCGACAACCATATGCGAATTGTGAGTGCCGATGCTTCCAATTGGGAAAGCCTTCCGGAACTAATCGATGCCAACCGCTGCGACACCATGCGTTGCCAAAAGTTCCGTTCAGTGGCTGCACATCTGCAGCTGCCAGGCGCTCTTCTCGGCTGTCTCGACCGCGATGCGTTCCGCAAACCCGACCTCGAGCCCAACTGGCGTGCATCGCAGTGGTACGATGGCTGTGCCGACCTTTATGGCGATATGATTATCTGTATGGAGGACGACAACTTCAGTCCGCTCAGCTTCTCCTCGAGAGAGCAGGCACAGAGCGTCATGGAAGCACTGCTGCAGCGGCCGTGACAAAAAATGATAAAAAATATTGGCGAAACTATTGACTTTTAGCCAATAAACTCTTACCTTTGCAGTCCGATTATGTCCGAAAAACTATTTATTCACGGCTAACTCAAACCTTTGGCCGGGTTAATTGTGTGGTCGTGAGGGATTTAATTAACATTTAATTGAAATTTAAAAGTGGATACTTTAAGTTACAAAACAATTTCTGCAACAGCTGCAACAGCCGACAAGAAGTGGGTTGTAGTTGACGCTACCGACCAGGTTCTTGGTCGTCTTTCTGCGAAAGTTGCTAAAATTCTCCGCGGAAAGTACAAACCATGTTATACTCCACACGTTGATTGTGGCGATAACGTTATCATCATCAATGCCGACAAAGTAGTCCTCACAGGCGACAAATGGGACGGCCGCGAATACCTTTCTTATACCGGTTACCCCGGTGGTCAGCGCGTTGCCACTCCTCGCATCCTCATGCTCAAGTCGGAGAACAAGCACATCAAGGCTGGTAAGCACCCATTGTTCATCAAGGTGGTTAAGGGTATGCTCCCAAAGAACCGTCTCGGTCGTCAGCTTATCAACAACTTATATGTTTACAACGGTCCGGAGCACCCACATGCTGCTCAGAACCCTACAGTAATCGATATCAACAAACTTAAATAATTAGAGAAGTATGGAAAAAGTTAATGCAGTAGGTCGCCGTAAAGCCGCAATTGCTCGCGTCTATGTTACTGAAGGTACTGGCGTAATCACTATCAACAAGCGCACTCTCGATGTGTACTTCCCTTCTTCTATTCTCCAGTTTGTTGTTAAGCAACCACTCGCTAAGCTCGATGTAGTTGAAAAATACGACATCTTGGTTAACCTCACTGGTGGCGGCTACAAAGGTCAGGCCGAAGCTCTTCGCCTCGCCATCGCCCGTGCTCTCGTGAAAATCAATCCTGAGGACAAGGCTGCTCTCCGCGCTGAAGGCTTCATGACTCGCGACCCACGTGCCGTTGAACGTAAGAAACCAGGTCGTCCTAAGGCTCGTAAGAGATTCCAGTTCAGCAAACGTTAATCTCTGCGTATCCTTTCAGTGTTTAGTATCCAAACTGCGCCGACTCTTACTCCGCACCTTTGCGGTTAGGCTACCCCGCAGTTGATTTAGTTGAAAGTAAACAAAAACAATTTTTATAATGGCTACTCCAAATTTTGAACAGTTATTAGAAGCAGGATGCCACTTTGGCCACCTCAAACGTAAATGGAATCCTGCTATGGCTCCATACATCTTCATGGAGCGCAATGGTATCCACATTATCGACCTCTATAAGACAGCTGCCAAGCTCGACGAAGCTGCTGCTGCTCTGAAGAACATCGCCAAATCTGGTAAAAAGGTGCTCTTCGTTGCCACTAAAAAGCAAGCAAAGCAGGTTGTTGCCGACAAGGCTCAGTCTGTTGGTATGCCTTACGTTATCGAACGTTGGCCGGGCGGTATGCTCACCAACTTCCCAACTATCCGCAAGGCAGTGAAGAAGATGGGCCAAATCGACAAAATGTCGAAGGATGGCACTTTCGATAACCTCTCTAAGCGCGAGAAACTCCAGATTTCGCGTCAGCGTGCTAAGCTCGAGAAGACTCTCGGCTCTATTGCCGACCTCAGCCGTCTTCCTTCTGCTCTGTTCGTTGTCGATGTAATGAAAGAGCACATCGCAGTTGCCGAAGCTAACCGCCTCGGTATCCCCGTGTTCGCTATTGTCGACACTAACTCTGATCCAAGCAACGTGGATTTCGTTATCCCTGCTAACGACGATGCTTCTAAGTCGGTTGAACTCATCCTCGACACCGTTTGCGCTGCCATGACCGAAGGTCTCGAAGAACGCAAGGTTGAAAAGGTTGACGTAGCCGCTGCCGAAGGCGAAGAGGCTGCTCCTGTTAAGAAAGAGCGCACTCGCGTTGGCCGCAAGGCTAAAGCCGCTCAGCCTGCCGAGGCTGAGGATGCACCCGAAGCTCCTGAAGCTGCTGAAGAGTAATTCGCATATTTTTTACAGTGGGGATCTTCATCATTCTTGTAATGTAGAAGCATTCCCACTTTTTTCGTTTTTTTTGTTAACAATTATAATCTCGTATAAATATTATGGCAGTTAGTATGGCTGATATTGCCAAACTCCGCAAACTCACCGGAGCTGGCATGATGGATTGCAAAAAGGCTTTGACTGAAACTAACAACGACATCGAGGCTGCAATCGAAATTATCCGTAAAAAAGGTCAGGCTGTGGCCGCTAAGCGTGAAGACCGCGAAGCTTCTGAAGGTTGCTGTCTTGCTAAGAGCACCGGCGATTTCGCTGCTTGCCTCGCCTTGAAGTGTGAAACCGACTTCGTTGCTAAGAACGAAGGTTTCGTTGCTCTCACCAAGAAACTCCTCGACGCTGCTGTTGAGGCTAAGGCTAAATCAATCGACGAAGTTAACAATCTCGTTGTTGATGGTCAGGCTGTAAAGGACCTTATCGTTGAGGAAATCGGTAAGACCGGTGAAAAGATGGAACTTGGCGCTTACGAATACGTTGAGGCTCCTGCAACCGTTGCTTACGTGCACTTCGGTAACAAGCTCGCTACCGTAGTTGCTTTCAATAAAGTGGTTGAGGGTAGCGATGTTCAGCACGAACTTGCTATGCAGGTGGCTGCTATGAACCCTGTTGCCGTTGATCCTGATTCTGTTCCTGAAGAAGTTAAGACTAAGGAACTTGAAATCGCTATCGAAAAGACTAAGGCCGAGCAGGTTCAGAAAGCTGTTGAGGCTGCTCTTAAGAAAGCCGGTTTCAACCTCTATATCGCTGAAAACGAGGAGCACATCAACGAAGGCATCATGAAGGGTAACATCACTGAAGCCGACGCTGAGAAAATCCGCGAAATCAAGAAGACTGTTGCCGAAGAAAAGGCTGCTAATCTTCCTGAACAGATGATTCAGAACATCGCTAACGGTCGTCTCAACAAGTTCTACAAAGAGAGCTGTCTCGTTGAGCAGGCCTACATCATGAACGAAAAGCAATCGGTTAAGGAATTCATGAAGACTCAGGATGCTGAACTCAAGATTCTTGCATTCAAGCGCGTTAACCTTAACCAGGATTAATTCTTATACTTCTTTTGTCTATCGTAGGCTGTCAATATTTTATGACGGCCTACGTTTTTCTTTCAATTAATTAATTATCATGAAAACTATCGTTTCGCGTGCAATGGCCATAATCGTTGCTTTGTGCGCTTTCATCGTTCCTTCTGCCAAGGAGAAAACCGATTCGCTCCACGTGCTATTTATAGGAAACAGCTACACGTTCTTCAACGACATGTATGTTACCGTCAGCCGAATTGCTGCCGAAAACCCTGCACACCGTCTTGCAATTGCATATAAGAACCTTACTCCAGGCGGATGCTCATTTGCTCGCCACTTGACGCTCAACGACGAAATCGATGTTATCAAGAAGGGTGGATGGGACTATGTGGTGATGCAGGAGCAGAGCTCGGCGCCATCGTTGCCGTCGGAAATCGTTGCAAAGAACACCTATCGCAATGCCCATCTGCTCGACAGCATTGTCCATAAATACAATCCGAAGGCTCAAGTGATTTTCTACATGACCTGGGGGCATAAATTCGGAACCCAGAATCCCACTGAGGGCTATCCGCTTCCTGATACCTACGAGGGAATGCAGATGCGGCTCATTAACAGCTATCTTGAAATGGCTTACCAGAACAATGCATGGTGTGCCCCTGTTGGAATGGCGTGGCAGCAGATGCGCCGCGAGCGTCCGTATGTGCCTATCTACAATGCCGATGCTTCGCATCCGTCGGCAATCGGCTCCTATCTTGCTGCAAATGTGATTTATGCCACCATTTTACAGAAGCCTTACACTTCTAACTACATTGCCGACATCGACCCGGAATTGGCTGAATACATCCAGCAACTTGCGCAAAATACTGTGCTCAACAACCTCAGGTTGCTGAACATCGTAAAATAGTGCCATGCCTGTTGGCTACTTCTTCTTGATGTAATCGTTGTAAATCTTTATTCCGAATATTATTGCGCTGCATGTCGCTGTAATCATGTTTGTGATTAGCAGCGGCATGTTGTGTATAAGGATGCCTTGGACGAGGAACAGGAATCCGCCGATGCCCATCAGCAAAAAGGTGGCGAGTGCTATGTCGTCGGTCGAACGGGTACGGATGGTGCGAATGGCCTGTGGAAGATAGCCCAGCACCATCGCCACGCATGCGCCGTAGCCTACAATCTCCGAAATCAGTGAATATTCTGTCATAATGATAGGTTTGTCGGTTGCTGGTATAAAGATATCGATTTTTTCTGTATTTTTACACCGGTTTTATTTAACTTCTTCAGTTATGAACAGCTTTTCAGTACCCGACAATATAATTCTTGGCTCTGGTGTAATTGCCGATGCTGTTGCGCAGATGGCTAAGTTCGGTAGCAGTGCTTTCATTGTCACGGGTCCGCATGTGGCAAATAGTGATGCCGTAGCACAGCTGTGTGCTGCGCTACGTGCCAATGGAGTGGGGTGGACACTGTTTGCCGGAATCACTGGCGAGCCCACTGTCGATATGATTTCGTCGGGCCTCGAAGCGTTCCGCGTTTCAGGCTCTCAGTTCATTATCGGCATTGGTGGCGGCAGCCCTCTCGATGCAGCAAAGGCCATCGCAGCCATGGCTGTGAACCAAGGCTCCATCGCAGACTTCTGCGGCAAGGAAATCGGTGGCTCATTGCCTCCGGTGGTCGCTATCCCCACTACTGCCGGCACCGGTTCCGAAGCCACTCGCTTCACTGTTATCACCGATTCTGCAACCGATGTGAAGATGCTGCTCCGTGGCGAAGCATTGGTGCCGAAAATGGCAGTGGTTGACTATTCGGCGTCGTTGTCGATGCCCGGACAGGTGGCAATCTCCACTGGTTTCGATGCGTTGACCCACGCTATCGAGGCTTTCCTCTCCCGTCGTGCCAATCCGCTCACCGATGCATTGGCTGTGTCGGCGGTGCGCCGAATTATCGGTAATCTTCAACGTTCTGTGTCGTCGGTCGACACTGATGCCCGTCGCGAAATGGCTGTGGCAGCTCTTGAAGCCGGCATTTGCATCAACAATTCCAGCGTCACTGTGGTGCATGGCATGAGCCGGCCCATCGGCGCACTTTTCCATGTCCCCCACGGCATTTCCAATGCTATGCTTCTGCTCCCTTGTCTGCGCGACCTGCTTCCGGCTTGTCGCGGGCGTATGGAGTTGCTTGCCGATGCAGCCATTGGCAGCCCGGATTCCGATGCGCTCGTTGATGCTGTTGCCCATCTTGCACATGTGTGCCGTATTCCATCGCTTCAGGCATACGGAATCCCCGCCCACCGATTCGAAGAGCTGCTGCCTAAGATGGCAGCCGATGCCATTGCCAGTGGTAGCCCGGCAAATGCCCCGAAGGAGTATTCCCAGGCTCAGCTCATCGACATCTATCGTGCGGCTTTCCAGGGTTAAGTTTCAACAATAATACATATTCGGCAGAGCGTCCGGCTTCAGTCGGTAGCTCTGCCGATTTCCGTTTGTCGGTGTGTTTGGCTAACGTGTAACTTGTTTGCGGTATTTTGTATATATCTTTTTATTATTTTTGCTTGTTTTGCTAAAAATCTATAACTTTGTTATGAAAATTTGTGCTGGATTGTATTTTATTGCATAGAAACCGTAAATTCTTGTAATATTATGTAAATCTATTGGTCTATACACTTTTATGTGGCAATATTAAGTATGTTGTTGCATTAGTGTCGTTGTTGTGTGGCGTCCATTTCGATGGAGTTTTAACTAAGAAAGGAACTGTAATTTTATATTTATATTAACCTGAATTGCGAGGTGTGCAATGTCATACCCCAATTCGCAAAACAAATGTTTATCAATATGAGAGAAAAACTTTACTCTTTGAAGGGCATCGTTTCTCGTGCACTGCTATTGGTGACAATGGTGGCTTTGTGCTGCTATTCGGCCAATGCTGCGGGTGCTTCGGCCGATGACCCCGTGGTACTCGAAGACGGTGGCTCTTATACCATCGGCATGAGTGCTTGGTATGCTGTCTACACCGTGCCCGAAGACGTTACTGTCGACAACATGGTGATAGAAATCGTTTCTCCGGTGAGGTCGCTCGGCATCTATTCGGATGCGGATTATTCTGCTTCGGTTAACCCAACTGTTGCCGGAAACTTTTCCCCTTACACTTTCACTTACACTATTCCTAACGGAACAGCTCAAGGCACCAAGTTCTATGTGATGAAACCTTTCGATATTCAGACATCGAATGGTACTGTTACCTTCAAGTGCGGTGCTCCTACTCCTTTTGCTCTCTCCGAGGTCATTCCTGCTGAAGGCTCACAGTTCAGTGCTGCTGCCAACTATGTTTCGTTTACATTCAACAAGCCCGTTTCGTTTACATCGGCTCAGTTGAGGGTTGGCTCGGTTACTAAGGCGCTTACTTCCAATGCTAACGGCAGCTCTGTATCGGTTGAGCCTAAGTCGGAGCTCGCTGCACTTTATGCCGATGGCACTCTCAATGCCGGCGATACTTTCTCGGTAGAGCTCCTTGGCGTTCAGACTTCCGACGGCGCTGAGTCGCTCGGCACTGTTTCGGTTAGCTACGTTGCCGCTGCTGCTCCGACCACTCTCGTTAGCTCGGTCAACACTCCGGGCAACGGTCGCGACACTTTCCTGTCGTATATCATGCCTGACGATGAAACAGGTGTGGTTACACTCCAGTTCAGTGGCGACCTGACTACCTCGGGCGTTAGCGCTACACTTAACTATGGCAATGTCGAGTACGAAAACGAATCGTACATCGAGACTCTTGATGTTACATATCCTACTTCAAGCTCTATCGCTATCGACCTGCGTGGCAAGCTCCGCACTCCGGAAGTCATGCTCCCATCGTCGGCGAAAGCTGCTGAATATGAGAAATATGAAGACTTATGCCGCATTACGCTCGCTATCAAGGGCGTGAAAGACGCCGAGGGTAATTATGCCTTGAGCGATATTCAGGGCGCTATCGGTTCGTATTCGTTCACCTATGCTTATGAAAAGGTTAACTACGCTCTCACATACGAATTCACTCCTGCTGCAAATGCCGAATTCACTGGAAATAATATTGAGCTTTGGCTTCGTGAAACCGGTGGCAAGATGTCGTTCGACGGTGTGAAATTTGAATACACTTCGGCCGGCGTAGCTGCCGAAACTGTTGTGCCTATGAGCGAAATCACTGTTGAGGCTGATGCCGACGATGCCGACGCTCGTATTTTCACTATTCCTACTTCGGCCATCAATGCCGATGGTGGTACTGCAGTTAATATCACTCTCGACAATGTGAAGACCCCTGACGGACTCGACCATAGCTCCGACGTTACTGTCAGCTACATTGCCACTGCCTCTGCCACGGATGCAATGAAGGTGCTCTCGGCTAAGCTCGTTAACAAGACTGACGACGAATCGCAGATAACAGGAGAACTGCTCGACATTCTCACTGCTGAAAGCATTGATAAATTCCCGGCTAATTCGTACCTCGAAATCCAAACTTCTATCGACGACAAGATTGGTTGCATCGTTTATCAAATCGATAACCTGACCAATGGTACAGTAGTTAAGGGTTTCTACGAAACCTCAACCAAGAGCCAGACTTCTACAGGCTGGAGCTTCTGGTTGCCTATCGATTATAAGTTCTTCAAGAATAACCAGTATGCAATCACACTCCGTGGCTATGAAACAAACAGCGACTTCTACAACGACAAGTCGTCGTATGTTGATTCTACCGCTATCGTGTTCAATGGTGCTCTCGAAGAGTTCCAGTACAGCCCGGTAACTCTCGTTCAGCCGAGCGAACTGAAGAATTTGGCCGACGATCCTGACTTCGTTCTTGAATCGGCTGATCAAAACACATTCGACCTCGTGTTCAGCGATGCTGTTACTGTTAAGCAGGCATTTGCTGTACTCGGTATGGGTATGACTGAAAACTGCACTACTGCGGTTTCGGCTGATGGAACCACAGTTACCGTTACCATTCCAAGCTCGGTTCTCGACCGCGAATCGTTCAGCATCAGCGTTCAGGTGGCAGATGCCAATGGCCTCATTGTTAAGGGTAACAACGGCGAAGAGGAGAACTCTTTCTTCACTGCTTCCATAGCTGCCAAGTTCAACTTGCCTTATGTTACTCTCGTTGAGCCTGCCGACGGCGCTTCTGTTGAGAAACTTTCTACTCTCAAGTTCAGCTTCGCTGATGGTTTGGCTCCAACTTGGTTGGTACAAATCGAAGTTCAGGACAAACTCCGCAACGTAGTTGCTAAATCAGCCGATTGCCAAGTTGTTTATGCTTCCGACACTGCCGATTATGGCACTGAATGTATCGTAACTCTCAACAACGAGATTACTGAATCGGGCCATTACTCGATTGTTCTTCCCGAAGGCTACTTCAACTGCGGTACTTCGAGCGGTTCGGGCTTCACAATCCACAACAATCACGAGGCTATCTTCTCGGTTATCGTTAGCAACAGCAATGACCCTGTTCCGTCGATGAACATCTCGGTTACTCCAGCTCCTGGTACCGTTGCAAGCCTCAATGAATTTGAATTCATTTTCAATGACTACGAGACATGCAACTGGACTTACAGCGTGTATCCAACCATCAGCAATGGCACTACCACTCGTGACATCACTGATCTTGATTATGCAACTGCTTATAACGGCCTCACAGCCAAGACCTATTCAGTGATAGATGAGCCAGGTACTTACACAGTAACTATCCCTGTTGGTGCAGTTACTTTCAACGACGACCCCGACAATGTCAACACATCGGAAGCTTCGTTTGTTTACACTATCCCCGAAGCTTCTTCTGAGAGTATCACCATCACTCCTGCCGAAGGCAATGTAACTTCGCTTAAGACTTTCAACATTGTATTCAACAACCACTCAGAAGTTTCTTGGGGTAACGGTTATCCAACTCTTAGAACTCCTGACGGTACAGTTTCAAGCGTTACCGGTCTCGATGTCAGCATGCAAAACTGGAACGAAGTTATCGTTAACCTTGATGAAGAAATCACTGCCGATGGCGACTACACTCTCACTCTTCCTGCCGGCGTGATTAACTACGAAGATGGCTCTTCAAACACCTCTGACTTTGCATTCCACTACACTATCGGTTCTGGCTCTGGCAAGGACTATACCGTGGTTGCCAATCCTGCTGATGGTGCAGAAGTAGCATCGCTCAAGAGTGTGATTTTGACCTTCACCGGTATGGACGTTGTTGACTGGGCTTCCAACTACGAGGATTACGATAGCGAGGAGACAACTCCGAAGGCTGTTCTCACCACTCCTTCAGGTGAGACTGTTATAATGAAAGCATCGAACGGTTCATATTCTGACGTCAACTACAATTCGCTTGACTTGAATCAGCTTTGCTTTATCTTCGACGATGAATACACCGAAGCAGGTACATATACATTTACCATCGATGCCGGCTACTTCGAGGACAGCGACGATGAATTTGCAACAACTCACTACCCAATCAACCAGGCTTATTCGTTCTCATGGACCCTCAAGGCGGGCAAGGACTATACAGTGGTTACCGACCCTGCTAACGGTGCTGAAGTGACATCGCTCAACAGCGTGGTTTGCACCTTCCCCGGAATGTTGGTTGTTGACTGGGCTTACTACTTCGAGAATTACGATAGCGAGGAAACAACACCGAAGGCTATCCTTACCAAGCCTTCAGGAGAAACTGTAACTATGATGTCGTCGAACTTGTCATATAGCGACATCAATAATAATTCGCTTGGCTTAAATCAGCTTTGCTTTATCTTCGACGATGAATACACCGAAGCCGGTACATATACATTGAACATCGAGGCAGGCTTCTTCGAGGACAGCGACGATGAATTTGCAACAACTCACTACCCAATCAACCAGGCTTACTCGTTCTCATGGACAGTTGTAGGTGGATCTTCTGGTATTGAGGCTATATTTGCTGAGGATGGCGTGGTTAACGTATACAAGGTTAACGGTATCCAGATTCTCAAGGATGCTGAGCCAGCTGAGCTCCGCTCGCTCGATCCAGGCTTATACATCATCAATGGCAAGAAGGTATATCTTCGCAAATAACATCATTCGCTGAGGCCTGGCCTCAGTAGCAATGCAACAATAAAAGGCTGCGGCAAGTAATTGCCCGCAGCCTTTTGCAGTATATACACCTGGCCCATTGGTGTAATTGGGTGGTTGGTAAAGTGCCTCTTCGAGGCAAGCAGCCCTTCCGGGCTGGCATCGGCGTTGGAGGTAGCTGTGGGAGCCCTAGTGGCATCTTGCCTCGAAGAGGCAAGATGCCCTTCCTGGATGATTCCGCCCGCATGGTGTTGCTCAAAGAGAACCCTACAGCTCAACGACCAATAAAGGTTACTCTCGCTAAAAACAATCGGGGCTGCGAACCATTATAGATTCGCAG
>JAEDFO010000004.1 GCA_016292745.1 Muribaculaceae bacterium
AAGGCAAAACGGCAAAGGAAATTGCCTCCTTGCGCAATTCGAGCATCCACACCATCATAACACACAAGAAAAACATATTCCACAAACTCGAGGTGAACAGCACATACGAGGCCACAAAATATGCCATCCGTGCCGGAATTGCCGAAGCTATCGAATACTATATCTAATTCCACTTTTTCGGCTCTCAGAAGCATATTCTCAATGTTTTTCATTATTTTTGCACGATATAATGATAACAGCAAACTATAATGGTTGAATCGTTTAATCGCCGTGCTGCCAACGATGGATTGTTCCTCGGAATATACTTGAGTGTCATATTCCTGGCGTCAATTTTCAGTGCCAAGATGCTTGTGCTGGCCCATATTGGGCTGCTGATGTTGCTGGCACTGCCATTTGTAGGCATATGGGCCATTGTGCGGTTCCACCGAAACTGCCAAGGCATGGCACCGCTGTCGGTGCTGTGGATGTACGGAATCTTGCTGTTCCTATATGCTTCGCTTATATGTGCAATAGTTGTGTATGTGTATATGCAATACATCGACACCGACCTGATAACAAATCAGATAAACGAAACTATCGAAGCAGCCGAAAAAGCCCCGACAGCATTCAGCAACGATTTCATTGCCCAACTTAAGCAATTGCGCGATTCGCATATGCTCCCATCGCCAATCCAGATTGCAATGGCAATGCTTTGGGCCACTTCGTTCTTCGGCTCGGTGCTGTCATTATTAACCGCTATTGCTTTAAGCATCTTCAAGAAACGCAAACATTAATTCCTAATTCTCACTTATGGATATATCGGTTATAGTTCCTCTGTTCAACGAAGCTGAATCGCTTCCCGAACTCGCACAATGGATAGAACGTGTGATGAACGACAACAAAATTTCATACGAGGTGATTTTCGTAAACGACGGAAGTACCGACGATTCGTGGAATGTCATCAACAAGCTCCACGAAAAAAATCCTTGTATGAAAGGCGTCAGCTTCCGCCGCAACTACGGCAAGTCGCCGGCACTTAACACCGGGTTTGCACGCGCAAAGGGCGATGTGGTGATTACCATGGATGCCGACCTGCAAGACAGCCCCGATGAAATTCCGGAACTCTACCGAATGATTACCGTCGAAGGCTATGACCTCGTATCGGGATGGAAAAAGAAACGCTACGACCCTCTGTCGAAAACCATTCCTACAAAGTTGTTCAATGCCACAGCGCGGAAAGTGAGCGGCATTAAGCTTCACGACTTCAACTGTGGTCTCAAAGCCTACCGCAACGAAGTGGTAAAGCACATCGAAGTTTACGGCGACATGCACCGCTATATCCCCTACCTTGCCAAAAGCGTAGGATTCAAGAAGATAGGCGAAAAGGTGGTTCACCACCAGGCTCGTAAATACGGCACATCGAAATTCGGGCTAAACCGTTTTGTCAACGGCTACCTCGACCTGTTCACACTCTGGTTCATGTCGAGTTTCGGAGCCAAGCCGATGCACTTCTTCGGATTCCTCGGCAGCATTATGTTCCTGCTCGGTTTTATCGCCACCATAGTGGTGGGCGCCATGAAACTCTATTTCATGTATAGCGGGCAGCCATACCATCTGGTAACCGACTCGCCATATTTCTACCTCTCGCTCACAGCCATGATTATCGGCACACAGCTGTTCCTGGCCGGATTCATTGGCGAACTTATTGCCCGTAACGCACAAGGACGCAACCATTACGAAATTAACGACGAAATCACCGACTGACATCATGACATACAACGAATTCATACAACTCGCACAAGAACGATTCTCGTGCCGCAGCTACAAGCCATTGCTCCCGTCGAACGACGAGCTGCGAAAGGTAGTCGAAGCTGCCCACATCGCGCCATCGGCATGCAATAAGCAACCATGGAAATTCGTCATTGCTACATCCGACAAGGCACGCAAGGCAATTGCAGCTGCATATAGCCGCGATTGGATTAACACAGCCCCTGCATTCATTGTGGCTGTGGGCAATCACAGCGAAGCATGGCACCGCGCCAACTTCGACAACAAGGACCACACCGATGTCGACCTTTCGATAGCCATTGAGCATATGTGCCTCGCCGCCACTTCGCTGGGTCTTGGCACATGCTGGGTGTGCAATTTCAACCCACAGGCACTCAATGAGGCTCTCAATCTTGACAAAGGGCTCGAAGCCATCGCAATTCTGCCCATCGGCTATCCTGCCGACGAATGCACTGTCCCCGTAAAGCAACGCAAACCGATTGAGCAGATTATTGAATGGATGTGAGTGTGCTGAAAAAGTCAGTTATCCCGGTACTGTCATTGCTGTTTCTGGCAGCAATAACTGCATGCACCGGCGAATGCCTCGACAACCGCAACAGCATTGGGTTGGCCGGCTTCTACGACTCTGCCACCAAGAAAGAAGTGTCGATTGACAGTATCTCGGTGTTCGGCGTGGGCGCTCCAAACGATTCTATGCTCGTTAGAAACGGCCGCGGAGTAAAGCAGGTGTATATGCCTTTCCGCATCAACGCCTCCACAGTACAGTTCTGCTTCCGATACGAGCAAAAGGCTCTCAATTTTCCGCAACTTAACGACACTCTTACCATCAACTACGACCCAGTGCCGTATTTTGCCAGCAAAGAGTGTGGCGTGATGTATATATTCAGCATTAAAGACTTCAGCTGCACATCGCACTTAATCGACTCGGTGGCTATTCCAACAATGCAAATCACCAACGTCGACCGTCAGACTATCGAAATATACTTCAGAACTTCAAATTCCAACTAAACTGCCAATGACCCGGAATTGCCGACATATTGCTCTCGCATTACTCCTGACGATTTCAGCCATCGGCAGTTCGATGCTTGTGGCCCAGCGAAAGGTGACTCCCGTTGAACAGAAAAAAAGCACCATACAGACCGTTGAGGGCAAAAAGGCGGCCAAGGAACTCCTTGACAAAAACATTGAGCCATCATTGGTGTTTGGCGACTCAATTTTCGAGATGCCCGACGAAATTGCAGCTCGCGAGGACACAGTAAAACTTCCGAAAAACAAATACCCACGCATCTATAGTCTTACATTCGGTGTTGACCTTTGGGATACTCTGCTCAGGCTTTTCGGCCAAAAATATGGCATTACAGGGTTCTCGGCCGAAATGTCGTTTCACAACCGGTACAATGCCATCGCCGAAATTGGTCTGGGATATGCCAACTACACTCCCGACGGATACAACTACACCTACAAAGTACCGTTGAGCATATACGGAAAACTCGGAGGCTCATACAACTTTCTTTACAACAGCGACCCCGACTATCGGTTTACTGCTGGATTCGTCATGGGTTTCAGCCCATTCAAATACAGTTTGAAAAATGTATCACTCGGCTCCGACTATTGGGGTGAGAGCCAGGTTATCAACGTCGATGGAATAAGTTCGAATGCCCTTTGGGGCGAAATCATCCTCGGATTGAGAGTGAAAATTGTGAAGAACATATCGATGGGATGGAATTTCCGCTACCGATTCATCTTCAATTCTTCAAAGGATATACACGGCGAGCCGTGGTATATCCCCGGATTCGGACCGCGCACACAACGAATTAACGGAGCATTCTCGGTGTTCTACACTTTACCGCTCCACAAAGGCGTGGTTTACGACATCGACAGCAAGACAAAAGCCATTGTAAAAAGTCTCAACAACGGCAACGACCTCGGACAATAATGTCCAAGGTCGTTGGTATCAATAATTCAATGCAATAATCATATTTTCAGCCATTTGGCTATTTCATCGTCGCCATAGCCGCGGATTGCGGCATAGCGGCTGCGCGCTTCGTCATCGATTCCGTCAATCACAAAGTATCGGCTCGACGGATTGGCAAAAATCATACCGCAAATGCTTGCCGATGGGTTCATGGCGCCGTTCTCTGTAAGGCTGATGCCAATCGGAGCCAGGGGCATAAGGCGGTTGATATCAAAAATAACCGATTGGTCGGGCATCGACGGATAGCCTACAGCGGGACGAATGCCTATCGAGACATCCTCAGTTTCGGCATAACGCCAAATGTCGCGTGCCACCTTGCGATGGAAATATTCTGCCGACGCCTCTACCAGACGAGCTGCCACGGTTTCGTAAACCATAGCCGAATAGTCGTCGCCATCGGCTTTCTTCTGCTGGATAAGCGAGGCTATTCCATCTCCCACGGTCACAGCAAACGTGGCCACATAATCATCGCCTTTTGGCGAAACGAAATCGGCCAACGAGAGGGTAACTGCCTCATCTTTCTGCTGGCGGAGCATCGGTATGGTCACATTCTGTCTGTCGAACACCAGACAATCATCTTTGGAGCGAACTTTCCAGAATGCCACAGTCGCTTTGATGCTCTTTGATGCTCTGACGGCCATATCATCGACAGCCCGCATTGCCTCCTTATACAGTTGCATTGCCGATGCGGCCTCCAGAACCTTGTTGTTGGGCTGTGAGGCCAGCCATGCCGCCTTGTTGCAATCGCATCCTTTTATATCGGCAATCTGCGCATAAGCAGCATCAAGTTTCCAAGCCACAAAGAAAGGTCGCCAGTTGATGAAACCACGAATGTCGTCGATATCAATGGCTATGGTCGCCTTGTCGACGGTGGGGATGCACGGAACAAACGAGTCCCAGTCAAGTTTAAGAGCACGGCTGCGCGCCTGATCCAACGTCACGAGCGATTTAGCCACCATATGACGCTCTCGCATTGCCTGCTGACGTTCGGCAAGACGCATCGAATAGCCGTCAGGGTCGTCGAGCACTGCCTTTGCCTCAACCGGCACCATAGCAGCGTTGTGGGTGTAGATTACCGGACCTGAGTAGCACGGCGCAATCTTCACGGCAGTATGGATTTCTGATGCGGCGGCACCGCCCACCATCAACGGTAACTGCATGCCACGTTGCTGCATCAGCGAAGCCACATTACACATCTCGCTGAGCGACGGTGTGATGAGACCGCTCAGACCTATTACATCGGCTTTGCAGCGCTCTGCTTCGTCAAGTATTTGTTCGGCAGGCACCATAGTGCCCAAATCCACCACATCGAAGCCATTGCAGCGCATAACTACCGACACAATGTTCTTACCGATATCATGCACATCACCTTTCACAGTGGCGAGCACAATGCGGTGCGATGCACGCTGGCTGTTGCTGTTTTCCTGTTCGATATACGGATTGAGCCATTTCACCGCCTCCTTCATGGTGCGGGCACTCTTCACCACCTGAGGCAGAAACAGTTTGCCGGCGCCAAAGAGTTCGCCAACACAGTTCATGGCATCCATCAGCGGGCCATCAATCACATGGAATGCCGAGCCTATGGCGTTGAGGCTCATCTCAAGCAGTTGCTCTATATTTTCGCTACGACCACGGATTATGGCATTTTTAAGAGCCTCAACCGGGTTGTCAATTTGTTCGTGAGCCTCCTCTGCCACGGCTATCTTATCCTTGGCATAATTGGCAGCAATGCGCACCAACTCGTCGACAGCATCGTCTGACGGATTGAAAAACACCCGCTCGATGCTTCGGCGCAACACCTCAGGCACATCGTCAAACGGTATTATGCTTCCGGCATTAACGATTGCCATATCCAAGCCTTCCTTGATTGCATAGTACAGAAACACCGAATGCATCGACTGCCTTACGAAATCGTTGCCGCGGAACGAGAACGACAGATTGCTGATTCCGCCGCTCACCTTGGCTCCGGGTAGATTCTGCTTTATCCATCGAGTGGCATTGATATAGTCGCGGGCATAATCGTTGTGTTCGGAGATTCCAGTTGCCACAGCAAGCACATTCGGGTCGAAAATAATGTCGCAGCCACGAACACCCACCTTTTGGGTTAGGATTTCATATGAACGGCGACAGATTTCCACTTTCCGGTCGTAGGTAGTCGCCTGCCCCTGTTCGTCAAAAGCCATCACCACCATTGCGGCGCCCATGCCATTGATAAACCGGGCATGCTCAACGAATCGTTCCTCTCCCTCCTTCAGGCTGATGGAGTTCACGATGCCCTTGCCTTGAAGCAATGGCAAAGCATGCTCCACCACATTCCAGTCAGACGTGTCAATCATTATTGGCACGCGGGCTATATCGGGGTCGGATGAAATGAGATTTATAAATGTGGTTATCTCGCTTACGGCATCAATCATGCCGTCGTCCATATTTATATCAATAATCTGCGCGCCGTTTTCCACCTGAGTGCGAGCGATAGATACCGCCTCACCATAGTTGTGTTCCTTGATAAGGCGCAGGAATTTTCGGCTGCCGGCAACATTGCATCGCTCACCGATATTAATAAAATTCACGTCGTGCGACACCCTCAGCGTCTCAAGCCCGCTGAGCACCAGTTCCAAGGCTGGCTTAGCCGGAACAAACGGTTTCAGCCCTTCAACAGCACGAGCAATGGCAGCAATGTGTTCGGGGGTGGTGCCGCAGCAACCGCCCACAATATTTATTTTACCATCGGCAAGCAACGGTTTAAGGTGCGCTACCATCGTTTCGGGCGATTCGGTGTATTCGCCCATCTCGTTGGGCAATCCGGCATTTGGATAAAGCGAAATAAAGTGAGTAGTGATGGCAGCCAAATGTTCGACGTAAGGAACGAGCCTCTCAGCGCCGAAGCCACAGTTAAACCCGACAGACAGGAGATTGAAGTTCGATACACTTGCCAGCATGGCCTCTACCGTCTGGCCGCTAAGAGTACGGCCGCTCTCGGTTAGAGTTACCGACAGCATCATAGGCACTTGGCGCCCCATTTCGTACATAACGCGAGTGGCTGTGTGTAGTGCACACTTGGCGTTGAGCGTATCGAACACCGTTTCAACCAACAGCAGGTCGACACCGCCGTCAATCAAGCCGCGTATCTGAGGCTCATAGGCCGATGCAAGTTCACTCCAAGTTATAGCGCGCGCAGCTGCATCCTCAACGTTCGGCGACAGCGAAAGGCTCTTGTTTGTGGGGCCAATGCTGCCTGCCACATATCGTCCGCTACACCCCGGATGCGCTTCAAGCCATTGACGTACAGCACCGCGGGCCACCTCGGCACCGGCGCGGCTGATGCTGTAGGCTTCATCGGCAAGGCCATATTCGCCGAGCGATATGGTGTTGGCGTTGAAAGTGTTGGTTTCAATTATGTGGGCACCGGCATCGAGATATAGACGATGGATGTCGGCTATTACTGATGGCTGTGTAACCACCAGCACATCGTTGCAGCCCTGCAGACGGCAAAGGCTGTCGGCAAAGGCTTTGCCGCGGAAATCGGATTCAGAGAGCCCACGGCGCTGAATCATGGTGCCCATGGCACCATCAATCACAAGCACATGGTGGGCTATGTCGTTGTGTATATCGTTGACAGGCATAAAAGCTTAGTTATCATTTTAAGGTGTAAAGATAACTATTTTACGTCTTTTTTCAACCATTTTAGCGCTATTTGCCGCATATTTATGCCGATTCGTCAGTTTTTGGCTACCACCGACGATAAAATATCCTTAAAATATGACTTCACACTGTCCCAATGATAATATGGAGCAATGTCGGTTTCGATGGGGATTGCCACCTCGCGTTCGTTGTGCAGAAACTTGACTATAACGTCACCGGCCTTGTTCCGGAAAAACACTATTTGCACATTCGACGCCATTGGGCTCACCTGGAAATTGCACCATGCCGAGTAGAACAGTTCCGGATTGGTCTGCTGGCCGTAACCGCCTTCAAGATGCATCAAGGCCACCAGCGGAGTGATGTTGCCATCGTGTCCAAATCGCAATGTTGCTCCATTGCCGCCGTCGGCTATGGCTTTGTCGGCACTCTCTATTATTTCGGACAGCAGATTCTTGGCTGTTGCGGCTATCAGACCTCCGTTAACCGGAGCCGGACCGTAGGTAACATAATTATAGAAATTACCTATCTGCCACAGGTCGAAGAGTTCGTCGGCAGTGAAGATATCGTAAAGCGATATTCCGGTCTCGGTGTTCTGCAAATCGCCGGCAATGGCAAACAGGCCGCGCATCAGCCGTGCCTTCGCCACATTTGCCTCGACATAGGTGTTATCGGCAAACAACGATGCCACAAGCCTGTCGGGATGAGTGTGCGAGGCTTCGAATGCTTTATAGGTTTCGTACCATGGGTTGTCGTGGCTTTTGAATTCGTCAGCTTCCTTTGTGCCGCCGCACAGATAGCCCATAAACCGCTGACCTGTTTCGCGTGTCAGATTCAATTGAGGATTCAACTCTTTCAGGCGTTCGCAGAATGCAGCCATGCTGAGCACACAACGCACTACCACTGTCGAACGGGCCGACACTCGAGCATTTCCGCTGAATACATCGCCATAGTTGGCATACATGCGCTCGGCAATGCCTCGATGCTGCTTTACGCCCACTGGTGTGAGCTCACCCTCAAGGCCTTTGGCATCTTCATAAATAATGTTTAGCCTTCGCAATACATCCTTACCCAGCGAAGTGAGTGCACCAGCCTTGTCGGCACGCTCCATCACATCAATCATCGATGTGTAGTCCTTTGGCGAAATCAGCCAACGTGAGCCATGGCGACCATAATGGCTTATATAGAAAGGACGATAGCCTTTAGGTGCCGGGGTGGAAACAGCCTCGGTAGTAGGATATGCATAATATACGCCACCGGTAACACACGGATTGGCGGCCACGAATTCGCGGGAGGTCTGTGCGCACAATGCCACTGAGCACAGCGCCAGTACGGTTACTATGTATAATCGTTTCATTGGTATGTTGATTTGATATGCGTAAAGATAGTGTTTTTTATCCAAAAACGGCATCAATTCCCGGGAATGATTATTCCAGATTCCGGTCCCATGTGCCCGGATAGAATGCAATGAGGAGGCCAAATATTTCAAGACGGCCAATGAGCATAAGCGCCGACAGTATCCACTTGGCCACTGAGGGCATAGCAGCCCACGAATTCACCGGGCCGAAAGCACCCAAACCAGGGCCTACATTGCCCATCGCCGAAATCACTGTGCTCATCGATTCGGTCAGCCCCACGCCGCAGAGCATCAGCAGTACCCAGCCAATAAGGATAAACGCCATATAGCTGACAAAGAACACCTGCACTGCATTGATGATGCTGTGGTCGATTATCTTGCCGTTGATGCGCACCGGAAGCACTGCCTGCGGATGCAGAATCTGCTTAACCTGATTACGTATGCCTTGCGACATTATCATAAGACGCATATTCTTGATGCCGCCGCTCGTCGAACCGGTGCAACCACCCGACAGCATGGCAAAGATGAGCAGCATCCACACAAACCCCGGCCAAAGTGTGTAGTCGGCCGAAGCAAATCCACACGAGGTGTGACAGGTAGCAACCTGAAATAGCGACTTGCGGAAAGCTTCCTCAATGCCATAGCCATTACATACCATCAAAGTGACAGTGATGACCACAGTCAGCACCCCCACCGACTTCAGGAACCATCGAACCTCTCGCTCGCGCAAAAAATGTATTGGTTGCCCTTTCATAGCATAGAAATAGAGGGTGAAGTTGATGCCGGAGAGTATCATGAACAGCGAAACCACATATTCAATAAAGGGCGAGTTCCAATAGGCTATGCTTGCCGACTTGGTTGAAAATCCACCGGTGGCGGTGGTGGCAAACGCATGGCAAACGGCATCGAACAGGTTCATGCCACCCAACATCAGCAACACCGTCTCGGATAACGTGAGTGTGAAATACACCAACCACAGAAAGCGTGCCATCACACGCACATTAGGGTGAATCTTAGTGTGGGTTACTCCCGTCGATTCCGACAGAAACAACATCTGGCTGCTCCGGCCAAATCCCGGCAACAGCGCTATGGTGAAGAACACAATGCCCAATCCGCCTATCCACTGTGTGAGCGCACGCCAGAACAATATCCCATGGGGCAGGCTCTCAATATCGTCGAGTATAGTGGCTCCGGTGGTAGTGAAGCCCGACATAGTCTCGAAAAATGCATCGGTGACGCTCGGGATGTAACCTCCATAGACAAACGGAATCATTCCAAAGGCACTGAACAGAATCCATGTGAGCCCAACCACTATATACGACTCGCGCCGTCCAGGCTGTTCATGGGCATGACGCCCATAAGCCGACATTGCCAACCCCACCGCGATGCACACCCCCACTGCCACCAGCAGGCTCGATAGGTCGCCATCGCCATACACAAGTGATACTCCAGTGCTCAACAACATAAGTGCTGCCTCGAAATACATCAACAGCCCCATGGAACGCGACACTATCTTTATATCCACTGAACCGCTCCGGCTTGACTGCTCATTGAAATCGGGCACGTAACTATTAACTTTCATATTCAATTGTTGTTTTCAATGTCACAAAATAATTAAAACACATGCCAATGTGTGATGTTGTTGGCATGTGTAAATTATCTTTTCAGTTCCGAGGCACGGCGGTCGGACAATATCGCCGGCAGGTTATCGATGGCCCACTGAATCATCGGCCGGCATGCCGCTATAAACGACAATGCCCTGTCGGTAAGGCTGTATTCAACCCTCGGAGGCACTTCGGCAAACACCTCACGCACCAAAAAGCCATCAGCCTCGAGATTACGCAATGTGGAGGTAAGTATCTTCGACGACGCATCAGGCAGCGCCTTTCGCAACTCACCGAAACGCATTGGCCCAGTGTGCCGCTGCAATGCATTCAGCACCAGCAACGACCACTTATCGCCCACACGCGCCAGCACATTGCGCACCGGACAATTCGGAAAAAACATTTCACTTACTTCCATCATTCAATCTATATTTTACAAAGATAGTGCAAACGAGTGCACAACATGCCAAGCTTGCTTGTGCATTTTTGCCGAGTGCAGCCTATCTTATACAAAGATAGTGCAAGGTGAGTGCAATGGCAAGCGAGATTGAACTTTTTTGCCAAGCCAACGCACTCATTTACCAAAAACGGGAATAGCAGTTATATGGCACCGCTGTTCCCGTTGTAATATACAATCTATTGCTCAACTATTATTCCACCACGCCATCGGTCATGGTATACTGCTCAAGCGAGCCCTCCTTGGCCTGGATGCACACATACACCAGCAACTCGTTGCCTTTATTCTCTATGGCTCGTGATACCGACGGCGACACTCTGACAATGCTGCCAGAGCTCACTGGCTCTCTTCTGCCATCGAGTACAAACTCTGCATCTCCACTTATTACAATATATACCTCCTCGTTCTGCTTGTGGTGATGAGCGAAGGGTGTTGACTTTCCTGCGCCGATACTTCCCAGCGACACTTCCATTGAACTTGTACCCAACACTTCCTTAACAAACGCCTTGCCATTGAACTCGGCAAGGTTTCCCACTGTGGCTACACTATAGCCCTCTGCTACTGAATTTACTATTATTTCACTCATAATCAATATGTTTTAACGTTACAAAAATAGCACCCGCCATAATCTCATGCAATAAGATTCGCAGAGTAAAGCAAGTTACCTTAACGTTACAATTATTGGACACTAACAAATTACCATCATCAGTTTTATGCATTTTTAACAATTAAAGGATTATGGGAATTGTCTATGAGCCGCTCAGCAAGAGCGACGCGCCAACACCATCGCGCTGAAGCTCAAATAAACGCTATTTTCATCGAAATTCCGAGGTTTTGCTCTCGCGATAATTGTCATTAGCAAAAATATGATTATCTTAGCACCTTAAATGCGAAGCTATGCTTAAGCATTATCAATTAACAGTAAAACAATAAATGGGCAACGATAAAAAAATACGCGTTGGAATCACCCACGGGGATATCAACGGAATAGGATATGAAATAATCCTGAAAACGCTCTCTGAGCCGACAATTTGCGAACTTTGCACCCCAGTGCTTTACGGCTCTTCGCGAATTGCCACTTTTTACCGCAAGATGATTGACCTTGAAAATGTGCCATTCAACGTAATCAACGACGCTAACGACATTAAAAGCGGATACAACAACCTCATCGAAGTACTTGACAACGATGCCAAGGTGGAACCGGGCGTTGAAAGCTCCGCTGCCGGTGCAGCCGCTTTCACTTCGCTCGAACGTGCCATCAAGGACCTTAAGGACGGATACATCGATGTGCTCGTAACAGCCCCAATCAACAAGCACTCCATACAAAGCGCCGAATTCAACTTTCCGGGGCACACCGAATATCTGGAGGCATCGATTGGCAACGGCCGCAAGCCGCTGATGATTCTGTTCAACGAATTCATCAAGGTGGCGCTGGTGACAACTCACCTTCCCGTTTCTCAAATATCAAACGCAATAACAAAAGAGGCTATAATTGAGAAACTTACGATTCTCAACGACACTCTCAAGCGCGACTTCGGCAAAGAGCAGCCCCGAATTGCCGTGCTATCGCTCAATCCACATGCTGGCGACAACGGCCTTATCGGCAAAGAGGAACAGGAAACCATCATCCCGGCCATCGAGGAAGCCTATGCCAACAAAATTATTTGCTTCGGGCCTTATGCCGCCGACGGATTCTTCGGCAGCCAACAGTATTCGCACTTCGATGCCGTGTTGGCCATGTATCACGACCAAGGATTGGCCGCATTCAAGACTCTCGCCATGCAAAGCGGCGTAAACTACACCGCCGGGCTGCCGTTTATACGCACCTCGCCCGACCATGGCACCGGATTCGATATTGTGGGCAAAGGCATCGCCTCGCCCGACTCGTTCCGCGAGGCAATTTACCGCGCCATCGACATCTTCAGATGCCGTATGGCCTTCTACCGCGACCATCGAAACCCACTGCGCAAGCAGTATTTCGACAAGAGCAACGATAAGGAAGTGCTCGACCTCACCAAAGTTGAAGAATCTGACAATACTATATAAATCATGAATTATGCCATTATTGCCGCCGGCGAAGGCTCTCGCCTTGCCCAAGAAGGCGTGAAAAAGCCAAAACCCCTCGTTGAACTCAACGGGATGCCTATGATTGGCCGTCTTATCGACATCTTCTATAACCTGAATGCCGAAAGCATCAACATCATCATCAACCAACAGATGACCGAGGTGCGCGAATACCTTGAATCAATCAAGGAAAAGTATGGCCTGAACATCGTGGTGAAATCAACGCCAAGCTCAATGCATAGCTTCTACGAGCTTAGCCGCGTGATGAAACCGGGCAAATTCTGCCTGACCACCGTCGACACCATTTTCAAGGCTTCTGACTTTGCCCGATATATCAAGGCATTCGAGGCCGACACCACTCACGACGGAATGATGGCCGTGACCCCATTCATTGACGACGAGAAGCCCCTTTACGTCGACACCGACGCCGAACTTAACATAACCGCTTTCCGCGACCAGATTTACGACGGTGCCAAATACATCTCGGGCGGCATTTACGCTCTCAACGAGAAGGCTGTGGCTGTGCTCGAGCAATGCATGGCACAAGGCGTGTCGCGCATGCGCAACTTCCAGCGCGCACTGGTGGAGAACGGCTTGCAACTGAAAGCATATCCTATCGAAAAGATAATCGACGTTGACCACGCCGGCGACATCCCCGTTGCCGAAGCGTTTATCAGCGAATAAACCACTTTTTTCTATCATTATGGCTGAAATAGTTATTGCGGGTATAATGAGGGCTGGAGCCTATTCACCCAACCACATCGGAAACGATGCCGCCATCTTCAACGCTTCCGCCGAACAATTGCGAAAAAGAGGATGCGAAGTGAGAATCTACAGCGAAGAGCAATTCATCGCCGGAGAAGTGAAAGAAAACATCATACTTAACATGTGCCGCGAGCAGCGAAGCATTGCCCTACTCCAACAATATGAGGATAACGGATGCCTGGTTATCAACTCAGGCTACGGCATTGAGAACTGCACCCGCGAACGCATGACGCGCATTCTCATCGGCAGTAACATCCCCTACCCCGAAAGCCTCATGGTCGACACCAATGAAGCAGTAAAGCCCGCCCTGAAGAAGGCCGGATTCACTTCGTGCTGGATTAAGCGCGGCGACTTCCACGCCATGCACAAGGAGGATGTGAGCTATTGCCGAAACATCGACGAGGCCCAGGAAGTACTCCAGGAATATTTCTACCGCGGCATCCCCCGCGCTGTTATCAACAAGCACTTGGTGGGCGACCTCATCAAGTTCTACGGCGTGCAAGGCACTCCATTCTTCTATTGGTTCTACCCCTTCGACGAGGGCCACAGCAAATATGGCTACGAAGTTATCAACGGAAAGTCGCAAGGCCTGAAATTCGACCTCAAGCACCTGAAGGCTATCTGCCAGCAAGCTTCTGAGACTCTCGATGTGAAGATTTACGGCGGCGACTGCATTGTGTCGGACGACGGGCAAATCCGCATCATCGACTTCAACGACTGGCCCAGCTTCGCCCCCTGCCGAAACGAAGCTGCACCGCACATTGCACGCTGCGTTATGAACACAATTAAAAAACGATTAGAGAAATAATGGAAAACGAAGAGAAAAAGACAAGCTTCATTGAACAATACAAGCAATCGCTGAAATCGATGGACACAGAGGAAACCATCGACCTGCTTTTCTATCGTCCCATTGGTTTCGCCTGGGCAAAACTCTGTGCCAAAATAGGCATAACACCCAACGTTATCACCATTGCTTCGATATTCCTCGGAATCGGTGCCGGAATAATGTTCTATTTCCCGCACCTGTGGCCCTATAATATAATAGGTATATTTCTGCTCATCTGGGCCAACTCATTCGACAGCGCCGATGGCCAGCTGGCCCGCATGACCCAACAATACTCTCGTCTGGGACGCATTCTCGACGGCCTGAGCGGCGACCTCTGGTTTGCTGCCATCTACATTGCAATATGCTTGCGAATGAACAACTATGAGCCCTTCTTCATGGAGCACAAATGGCTTATCTGGACCATTGCCGTGGTTACCGGCATGTGCCACGCAAAGCAAGCTGCAATGGCCGACTACTACCGCCAATTCCACCTCTTCTTCCTCAAAGGGAAGGAAGGCAGCGAACTCGACAGCGTTGACGTGCTCGACAAGCGCCTGGCCGAGACTCCATGGAAAGGCAACCTGTGGAAACGTGCCACCATGCTCGTGTATCGTAACTATACCGCCAACCAGGAAACCATGACCCCGTCGATGCAGCGCCTGCGCAAATTGCTCAAGAATCATTTCGGCGAGGCCATAAGCCAGCAGTTCCGCGATGCATTCCGTGCCAAGAGCAAGCCACTGATGAAATACACCAACTGGCTCTCGTTCAACATCCGTGTGCTGGCCCTGTTCGTTGCCATATTCATCGGAATGCCCTGGGTGTACTTCGCATTCGAGCTCACCGTTCTCAACATTATGCTCGTGTACATGATTATCCGCCACGAGCACATCTGTCGACATTTCATCAACGATATAAACAATGGAAAATTCTGATATTCGTGGCATTATATTCGACTACGGTGGCACCATCGACAGCCGTGGCGTACACTGGAGCGAAATAATATGGGATGGCTACTGCAACTGCAATGTACCCGTCGACAAGCAACAGTTCCGCGACTGCTATGTGTTTGCTGAGCGCGAACTGGCCAAGACACGCCACATTCTGCCCCACCACAACTTCTACGACCTTCTGCTTATAAAGATGCAGATTGAAATCGGGAATCTAGTGGATAACGGCATCCTTCCGCAAGGCAGCATCGAGAAATATGCCCAACCCATTGCCCAATACTGCTACGATGCCGCCAAAGGCTCAATTGCCGAAGCAATTCCCGTGCTGGAGAAGCTAAAAAAGCACTATCCGATGGTACTTGTGAGCAACTTCTACGGCAACGTGGAAAGTGTGCTCTCCGATTTCGGCCTTCGTCATTTCTTCGACAGCATTATCGAAAGTGCCGTTGTTGGCGTGCGCAAGCCCGACCCCAAGATTTTTGCCTTAGGAGTGGAAGCACTCGGCCTCGAGCCTGAGCAGGTGCTCGTTGTAGGCGACAGCTATAAAAAAGACATCGTACCCGCCGAATCGTTAGGCTGCAAAGTGCTTTGGCTGAAAGGCAAAGGATGGACAGCCGACGAAGATGCCGTTATGCACCCGAATATCATCAAAAACATCAGCGAGGTGCTCAACGTAGCATTATAATTTATTAACATAATACCCTCATACAAGCTCCATTTTAGTGTAAAATAACTAAAATGGAGTTATTTTATAATATTTTATACATTTAGAACAGAAATAAGCAAGAAAATAATTTTTTTAATGAGAAAAAGGCTGTACTTTTACCGCGCATTTTCAATTGCACTAACAACAAAACTGAAATTAACATAACAAAGTAATAAAAAAACAGACAATTATGGCAAACTCTAATGTAAAGCCCGCAGAAGGCAAATTAGGTGTATTAGTAGTAGGTCTTGGTGCAGTAAGCACCACATTCATGACAGGTGTACTTATGGTACGCAAAGGCTTGGCCAAACCAGTGGGTTCAATGACCCAATACGATAAGATTCGCATTGGCAAAGGCGCCGACAAGAAATACTTGCACTACAACGAAATCGTATCGATGCCAACACTCAACGACATCGTGTTCGGTGCATGGGACGTATATCCTGCCAACGCTTACGAATCAGCAATCAACGCTGAAGTACTCAAGGAAAAAGATATCGAACCAGTTAAGGACGAACTCGTAAAGATTGTTCCTATGAAGGCTGCTTTCGACAAGAACTATGCAAAGCGTCTTGATGGCAACAACGTAAAGGACTGCAAAGACCGTTGGGATATGGTTGAGCAAATCCGCGAAGACATCCGCAAGTTCAAAGCCGAGACAGGCGCTGCCCGTCTGGTAGTTCTTTGGGCTGCATCAACCGAAATCTACGTTCCAGTTGACGAAAAGATCCACTATCATCTGGCCGACTTGGAAGCCGCTATGAAGGCTGACGACCGCGAGCACATCGCTCCTTCTATGTGCTATGCTTACGCTGCTCTTAAGGAAGGTGCTCCTTTCATCATGGGTGCTCCTAACACTACAGTTGACATCCCGGCTATGTGGGAACTCGCAGAAGAAACCAAGTTGCCTATTGCAGGTAAGGACTTCAAGACTGGCCAAACACTCGTTAAGAGCGGTTTCTCTCCAATCCTCGGCACTCGTTGCCTCGGCTTGAGCGGTTGGTTCTCTACCAACATCCTCGGTAACCGCGACGGTCTCGTGCTCGACGAACCAGCTAACTTCCACACAAAGGAAGTATCGAAGCTCTCTACTCTCGAAACTATCCTCAAGCCAGACGTTCAACCCGACCTCTATGGACACGGCAACGACGAAGACACCCAATACTACCACAAAGTCCGCATCAACTACTACCCACCACGCAACGACAACAAGGAAGGTTGGGACAACATCGATATCTTCGGCTGGATGGGCTATCCTATGCAGATTAAGATTAACTTCCTCTGCCGCGACTCTATCCTCGCTGCTCCTCTCTGCCTCGACCTCGTTCTGTTGAGCGACCTTGCTCACCGTGCTGGCCGATATGGCATCCAGAGATTCCTCAGCTTCTTCCTCAAAGCTCCTATGCACGACTATACTCAGGGCGAAGAAGCAGTTAACCACCTCTATCAGCAGTACACCATGCTCAAGAACGCTCTCCGCGAAATGGGCGGTTACGAAGCCGACGAGGAAATCGACTAATCACGACATTATCATCAACTCAAACGCACCATTGGGTCCAGCCCGATGGTGCGTTATACTTTTATAAACAAGGCCGAGGCGCATCAAAGCAGATTTTGCCATGATGCGCCTCGATTATTTTTTCTTAGCGTGAGGTCAATCAAGCAGATTCACGGCCTGACGCAGTGCCGTTAGGCGTCGGAGCAAGCCTTCCATCTTTTCAAGCGGAAGCATGTTAGCCCCGTCCGACTTGGCTACCGACGGATTCTGGTGCGTTTCCATAAACAAACCGTCCACACCAGCCGCTATGCCGGCACGCGCTATGGTTTCAATGAGTTCTGGCATACCGCCAGTTACACCCTTTTCCTGATTAGGCTGCTGCAACGAATGGGTGGCATCAAGGATTACCGGACACCCGAATTGTTTCATCTGTGGTATTCCACGATAGTCAACCACAAGGTCGTAGTATCCGAAAGTGGTTCCGCGCTCGGTAACGGCAACCATATCGTTGCCGGCATCGCGCACTTTCTGTACGGCAAACTGCATAGCTCCAGGCGACAGGAACTGGCCTTTCTTGATATTCACCATCTTTCCTGTACGCGCTGCAGCCACCAACAAATCGGTCTGCCGGCATAAGAATGCCGGAATCTGCAGAATATCGACATATTCAGCAGCCATCGCTGCATCCTCTACGCAATGGATGTCGGTTACAACCGGAATGTTGAAAGTACTGCGCACCTTTGCCAGGATTTCGAGCGCCTTGATATCACCAATTCCAGTAAACGAATCGATGCGCGAACGATTGGCTTTCTTGAAACTTCCCTTGAATACATAAGGGATGTCGAGATGCCGGGCAATGTCCGACACCTTTTCGGCAATGTCCATTGCCATATCCTCGCCTTCAATTACGCATGGGCCGGCAAGCAGGAAAAAGTTGCCGGTAGCCGACGAGGCGAGATATTCGGTAATTTTCTGATTATTGTTCATGTTGTTGATTTATTACGTGTATAGCATTGCAGGCAAACACTGCTGCCGACTCGGTACGGAAGCGGCTCTCGCCAAGGGTTACAGGCACAAAACCGCGTGCAATTGCATGTTCCACCTCCTGCTGGCTGAAATCTCCCTCAGGACCGATGAGAATCAACACATTGCGTCCCGGCCGATATTCGCGCACAAGAGTTTTCCGTTCAATGTTGCGGTCGCAATAGGCTATGAACTTGTCGCCATCGAATGGAGCATCGAGCACACTGCTGATTGGTGTCATCTCGTCGAGCTGTGGCAACGTAGCCTTTAGCGATTGCTTCATGGCCGATACCAGAATCTTGCCAATCCGTTCGGTCTTGAGTTCCTTGCGCTCTGAAAATCGGCAACAGATGGGAATTATGCGGTCAACACCAGCTTCGGTGCATTTTTCGGCCATCCATTCAATGCGGTCAAGATTCTTGGTGGGAGCAATTGCAATGGTGATGCTGCAATGCCAATGAGTAGGTTGTTCAATAGCCTCGACAATTTCCACCTTGCAATGTTTCTGGTGAGCCATCGCTATGCGGCAACGATACCGCATTCCACAGCCGTCAACTACATCGATTTCATCGCCTTCACTGAGGCGCAACACGCGCACTGCATGCTGCGATTCTTCGGGCGAGAGCGTTAGCGAAGTGGCTATATCGGGCGAATAGAACTGATGCATAATAGTGCAATGTTGTTATTTATGCTGCGGCCTTTTTATCCTTGAACACTATGGCAAACATCACAGCCACCACCAAGGCATATCCGGCAAATATGAACCATGCGCTCTGCCAGTCGCCCACCAGATATCCGGCTTCGTTCCATGTGCAATAATGATTGATTATCTCACCGGCAAGCAGTGTTCCCACAGTTGCACCCAAGCCGTTTGTCATAAGCATAAACAGTCCTTGAGCCGAAGCACGAACCTGAGGGTCGCATTCCTTGTCGACGAACAGGCCACCCGAGACGTTGAAGAAGTCGAAGGCAACGCCATATACAATGCACGAAAGGATAAACAGTGTCACACCAGGGAATGCAGGGTCGCCCAAACCGAAGAATCCGAAACGGCCCACCCAAGCAAACATTGCTATAAGCATTACCACCTTTATGCCAAACCGTTTCAGGAAAAACGGAATAAGCAATATGCACAATGCCTCGGCAATCTGCGACAGCGACACCAACATGGTGGCATTGTTGGCAGCAAACGAGTCGGCATACTCGGCCATTCCCTTGAAGCTGGTGATGAACGGTGTGGCATAGCCATTGGTTACCTGAAGCGACATGCCCAACAATGCCGAGAACAGAAAGAACAGAGCCATGCGGCGGTCCTTGAACAGGCGGAAAGCATTCAGTCCAAGCGTCTCGCCGAGCGATTTACCCTCGCTCTTCACAAGCTTACAATGTGGCAATGTGAAACAGTAGGCAAACAATACCAAGCTAAGCACACCCGATACCAGGAACTGCATATAAGTGTACTGGAATTTACCGGCACTTTCGGCAAGTGTGAAAGTGAAGCCAGAATCGCCTACTGTGGCACAGTTGACAAACCACATTGTGGCAATGAAGCCAACCGTACCAAACACACGTATCGGCGGGAAATCCTTCACCGTATCCAGGCCATTGCTCTTCAAAATGGTGAACGCAGCCGTGTTCGACAGAGCCAAGGTAGGCATATAGAAGGCCACGCTTATGGTGTAGATGGTGATGAACAATGTCTTGTCGGGCATTTCAGAACCCATACCGAGATAGAACAGCCCAATCATTGCCATACCTGCAACAGCGTGGCATATACCAAGCAAACGTTGTGGTTGAATGAGACGGTCGGCAATAATTCCCATTATTGTGGGCATGAATATCGACACAATTCCCTGGATGGCATAAAACCATGCTATCTCAGCGCCCATGCCTGCCTTCCCCAGATAGTTGCCCATACAAGTGAGGTATGCACCCCATACGGCAAACTCCAGGAAGTTCATCACTATGAGCCTTAATTTCAGATGTTTCATAACACGTTATATTGATTTAAGTTAACAATCATGCTTTTCGCTCTTGCGGCTCTCGATAATTGACTTTATCTGTGCCGCCATTTCATATTGCTCAGCATCGGAAAACTTGAGCATGATTTTCTCAAGTTCCGAGGTTGTCATTGTGCTATAATCAAGTTTTTGAGAGTCGTTCTCTTCGCGTGATTCTTCTGATACTACCCGGCTACGGTGTGGCCGCATACTGTCGCCATCAACCTCGAAGCCTGTGGCCTCAAGCACCTCTGTCGTGGTGTAGATGGGGCATCCGGCGCGCAATGCAAATGCCACCGCGTCGGACGTGCGCGAATCGATGGCGATATGCCGGTCGTCCTGCGTAATATGCAGCTCGCTGTAGAATATGCCGTCGGCAAACTTGTAGATAAACACCTCGTCGAGCGTAATGCCGAAAGCCGTAAGAGTGCTGCAGTATATGTCGTGGGTAAGAGGGCGCTGGGGTTCTACCTTCTTCATGTGCACGGCAATGCTCTGTGCCTCAGCCACACCTATCACTATGGGTATACGGAACAGTTCCGTTTCGTCGGTGAGCAACAGAACGTATGCGCCTTCCTTCACCTGATTATATGTGATTCCATACACTTTAAGTTCCACTCTATCCATAAAGCTGTGTCAATCGATTCTCTGTCCGGTTATCACTCCGCTGCCATAGCAAAGATGCGAATTGGCATCGTAAATAACGGCAAATTGTCCGGGTGCAATTCCTTGCACCTTCCGTTCCGATTCAATATAATATTCTCTTCCGCCAAGCGGGTGCAGGCGAGCCTTCAGGAATTCGGGCATATGCCGGTTCTTGAATGTGATGTCAACCGGACCATCCATCCCTTCCCATGGATTTCCCGAGATGAAGTGCATCTCGTCAAGGTGGATAATCTTGCCATACTGCTTGTCGGTATCGTAACCGTTGCTCACATACACCACATTATCAACAACGTTTTTCTTAACCACATACCAAGGGCCACCGCTCAAGCCAAGGCCTTTTCGCTGGCCGATGGTGTGAAACCAGAAGCCACGGTGCTCGCCTATCTTCTTTCCGGTTTCTATTTCTATGATGTTGCCCTTCTTTTCGCCCAGATGGCGGCGGATAAAGTCGTTATAGTTTATCTTACCAAGGAAACATATTCCCTGGCTGTCCTTGCGATAGGCATTCGGCAGCTTAGCATCGATTGCCATCTGGCGCACAACGCTCTTAGGCATGTCGCCAAGCGGGAATATCAGATGCTTGAGTTGGGGATATGTAATCTGTGCAAGGAAGTCGGTCTGGTCCTTCACAGGGTCGACTGCAGTGGCCAGATATTTTGTGTTGCCGATGAAGTCGGTAGAGGCATAATGGCCAGTGGCGGTAAGGTCGAAATCCTTGCCCCAGCGTTGCTCGAAATATCCGAACTTAATCATTTTGTTGCACATCATGTCGGGATTGGGAGTAAGACCCTGACGCACGGTGCGCAAGGCATACTCCATCACATTATCCCAATATTCCTGATGCAACGACACCACATCGAGCGGCAATCCATACTTTCGGGCAATACACTGGCACATTTCGATGTCTTCCTCGGCCGAACAGTCGCCTTCGTCGGTATCAAGGCCTATACGGATATAGAAAAGATGTATATCCTTCCCTTCTTCAACCAACTTGTGCACCACTACGGCACTGTCGACGCCACCAGAAATAAGAACTGCTATACTCATATGGCATCAAGCTTTTTTCAATATCTCGTCGTCGGCCTGCGAGTTCTGGTCGCGGCTGATAAGATGCACCGATATAACATAGTCGAGCGACACCTTGCCCGGACCAGCCAAAATGATGAATACAAACACTCCGAGGAACATAATGGGCAGATACACAGGATGCATTGCGCCAAGGTCGGCAATGTCGGAAACGTTTGCCATACTGAGCATCCTATTTACTGCTACCCCCATTGGCACCATTGCCGGCAGACAGGAAAAACGGGTGAAGAGGCCCACCATTATCAGAAGCGAGCACACTATTTCAATGCCAATCATCACAGCAAGTGCCGTATGGCCATCGATGCCCATTACATCAGGAAACGACTGCGAAATAGCGCTGTAGCTCAGCATCTGACGCATTCCGAAGCGGAACAGCATCACACCCACAAACAAGCGGATGAATAGCCGCGACAGATTGGAATACGTGTAGGTAGTTCCATAGAAGAATATAGTCTTGATACACTGTCTCATATCAGTAACAGAATAAACTCGTTGTGTAAGTGAATTATGGGTTAACCATGTTGAGGATATCCTCAGCACGGACATTCTTGGCAACAATCTTCTTGTCGGCATCAAGGACATAAATGGTTGGCATCTGGCGCAAGTCGAAACGCTCATCGGCATCTTCCGATGCTGCCACTATCCATTTGTCGGAATATGTTGAGGCCTCGGCTGCCCACTCCTTGGAATAGGGTCCGGGATATATGCACACCAAAGCCAACTTTTCACCGTCGATTATGCTGTTGAGTGCCACATTTGTCGACAGGCGAAGGCGGGCAATGTTGCAGTCGTCGCATTCGGGGTCGATAAATGCCACAATAATTGTTGCAGCCTTGATATTGTCGATGTTGATTGACTTTCCGTCGACACCTTTCAGCGAAACGCCGGGGAGCTGTGCGCCAATCTGGTTGCCGTTGATTTTCATTGCCTGACGCTGATAGCGTTCCTTCTCTGACTTCTTAACCTTTGAAGAGCGAAGGATGGCGTTGATAAACAACATATAGGCCTCATCGCTTTGCAGAACAGCCTCGTTCGAGTAAAGGGCTTGCTCAGCATTATCGGCAATCATCCAGAAGTTCTGCATATTCGACTGAGCCTTATTCATCAAGTCGCTCACCGAGGTATGCACCACATTACGATGTGCATATCTGAAAAAAGTTACATAATCAGAGAAAGCACTCCGAAGCAGTTCTTTGTCGGTGATTTGACGGCCCAGATTGCAATTGTCCCAGAAGTGGGTGACGAAAAAATTCGAACGGTTCTCAAGGGTGGATATCGTATCGGGCACTACGGGATATGGGAAGAGTGTTTTTGGTGTCTGGGACTGTTCCTCCTGCCCTACCATTACCGACACGGCCATCATTACAACTGCAATTGCTGCTATTATACGCTTCATAAGATTCTGTTTATAGTTATAAACTTGTGCTGCGCAACATCTGAAATTTCGATTATTACACAGAAAATTTATGCAATATTCGCAAAATTTTGCGACATCTGCAAGCTATTGGCCCTCTATTTCAGATACGGAGAAAGCAGAGCAGCCCATGCAGCATATCCGCAGCCCATCAAATGGAATCCATCGTTGGTAAATTCAGGCTTCAGTTCACCGGTGCTGTCGGCAAATGTTGCCATGAGGTCGACCCACGCAACGCCATTGCGTCGTGCCAGTTTTTTCAGCTTGCCGTTAAGCGACTTCATTACCTTTGCATTGACGAGTGTGGCATATTTCTCGTATGCACCATTCACCGGCATCATACCTTGCAGCACTATCTCGGTTTGTGGCGATGCGGCCTTTATGGCATCGATGGCACGAGTCATGGCCGACACTATCGAATCGGGCACGAGAGCCATGCGCGAGGCCGCATCGGCATTGGCAACATACGATGGGAGCAACACCACGCGCTTGGGATGGTGATTTGCCACCGAAGCTGCCAATTTAGGCAAATAGTCTACGGCATCGGAGCCTACAGTGCGGCTCTTAACCACTGCATTCGCCGCGAGTTCGTGCCATTCAGCACCGCTCACCAGACTGTTACCCAACAGGACGATGTCGGATGGTTTAATCTGTGACAATGGGGCGGCATCGGCGTCGATATCGAGCCCGACATATCGTGCCACCTCACGCCGCCACACCCTATAGCCATCGCTGTTAAGATGAAGTCCGTCGGAAGTGAACGATTTTATAAGCTTACACTCGCGGTCGGCAAATGCCGGAAACAGATTCACCCACTGGACGCCATGACGTCGAGCCACCTGCTCGAGCAACACATTTGTTTTGAGCACCTCGGTTTCAGTACCGATAAGGTTGCGATAACGATGGAAATCGTTGTTGATAGGCAGCATGCTTTGCAGATACAACGTCGACGATGGTGCGTCGCGGCGAATCGTCGCCACGAGATTCTCCACCGCAGTTGCGATGCTGTCGGCAGTCAGATGATGCGAAATGTCGTTGATGCCCACCAACAGGAATATTTTCTGCGGATGACCGTCGGTGACCGGCTTGATGCGGTCGGCAATGCCTTGAACCACATCGGAAATTATTCCACGGTTCTTTACCCTAAGGTTATCGCCAAACATCTCGTGCCAACGGCCGCCATTGGTGAGGCTGTTGCCAACAAACACAATGTCGGAATTGGCTATCGGCATCACCTCGAACAATGAGCTTCGCTGATAGTAATACTCGTTATACTGATATCTCTCCACTTCGGCGCTATGCATTGCAATAGCTGTCAACGATGCGAGCACCGCTGCAATCAATCTGTTCATGGTACAAACGATGGGAGTTATTTGTCGGCGCGATAAGCATCGACAGCAGTTTTCACCGATCCATGAAGCAAAAGCAGACGGCGGGCCTCGTCGTATGGCAATCCGAGTTCCTCGACAATCATCCGAGTGCCGCGGTCGACGAGTTTGGCGTTCGACAGCTGCATATTCACCATCTTGTTACCCTTCACGCGTCCCATCTTTATCATGGTAGCGGTGGTAATCATGTTGCAAATCATCTTTTGCCCAGTGCCCGATTTCATTCGCGAGCTGCCTGTAACGTATTCCGGGCCAACAATCATCTCGATGCCGATTTCGGCCTCCTGCGATATAGGAGCATCAGGATTGCTTGTAATGGCAGCAGTGAGACAACCAAACTTGCGTGCATCGCGCAAAGCGCCGATAACGTAAGGCGTGGTTCCCGATGCTGCAATGCCGATAACGGTATCGAGCGGAGTGATGTTGAATTTTTCCAGGTCTTTCCAACCTTGCAGAGTATCGTCCTCGGCATTTTCAACCGGATTGCGAAGAGCCACGTCGCCTCCGGCAATCAGGCCGATAACCCACGACGGGTCCATGCCGAAAGTGGGAGGAATCTCCGAGGCATCGAGCACACCAAGACGGCCTGAAGTGCCGGCTCCCATATAGAAAATGCGTCCACCCTTTTTCATACGGGCCACAATCTGGGTTACCAGTTTGTCGATTTGCGGGATAGCCAAAGCCACAGCGTCGGCCACCTTATGGTCCTCCTGATTGATTTCAGTGAGGATTTCCAGGACAGATTTTTTCTCGAGGTCGTTATACAACGACGATTTCTCGGTTATTCGTTCAAACGACATAACAATATATTTAGTTATTATTTAGAATGATACTTAATCAAGCCATCCATCGGGCTCTTCAGCACAGTTCCTATCTTTATATCGAATGCAGCTGCAGCTTCCTCGAGCACATTGCGATAATAAATGGCAATAGAGCCAACGAAGTTAACGGGAAGAGTCTTATACATAGGATAGTTGCTGACATTCCTTACGAAGAATGCCTTGAAAGCATTGAGCACGAGACGATGAATAGATGGCTCCTCGATATTCTGGATAAGGAACGGCGACAGAGAGGCGAGGAAACGGTTGGCAGCCGGTTCCTTATACACGCGCTTGATGATTGTAAGGCGATCGAGGCCAAATTGGGTGAGGAACTTCTCGCACAACGGCTCTGGAAGCTGTTTCTTGAGCACATCACCCACCAGAAGCTTACCCAATACAGCGCCACTACCCTCATCGCCAAGGATATAGCCCAGAGGTGACACATTGTCAACTATTTCCTTGCCATCGTAATAGCAAGAATTAGAGCCTGTGCCCATAATGCAGGCAATACCTGGTTGGTCGGCACACAGTGCACGTGCAGCGGCAAGGAGGTCGCTTGCCACCTCTATAACTTTTGCGTCGATGTTGCGTGCAATGGCGCGACGTACGTTGTCGCACACATCGCCCAGGCATCCGGCACCATAATAGTACACTTCATCGATAGGATATGCCGAAATGCTCGGCATAAGTTCACGCGCAATGTTGCTGGCCATTTCGTCTTCGGTCAGCAACATGGCATTCATTCCACAAGTGGCAACTCTTGCCACCACACGGTCTTTGTCTAACACACACCAATCAATCTTGGTGGAACCACAATCAGCTATTAAAATCATATCTTTATATAAATTTTCTTTTTGTACAAAATATATCCAATTGCCCAGTTAAGGCATACAAACAGCAATGCAAAAACCAACGATGCAAGGGTGGCATCGGTGATTACCGACCCAATGACATCGTTGTAGATGAATCCTTTCAAGGTGGTGTAACTGCCCTCGGCGTTAGCAAAGCGAATGGCGCCGAGCAGTATCGACAACACTCCGGCAAGGACATATATGAACAGAGGATTAACGCCGAACGACTCGAAGAAACAGCTCCATTTCTTATAGCCCTTGATATCGATTATCCATATGAGTAAGCCCAGGAGCGTTGATGCAAGACCGCAAGTGGTGAGCACAAACGTTGGCGACCAGATTTTCTTGTTTATCGGCAACCCGTAGCTCAAAAGCAATCCGGCAAATGTGAGCACCGCACCGGCGACAAAGAGCACCACAATGCGCTTGGTGTTGTCGGTCTCGGCCATCATCTTCTTTCCCACCCAGAATCCAAGCAACACATGGACAATTGCCGGCAATGTACTGATGAATCCTTCGGGGTCAAACTCCAGACGTACCCCGTCGATGGTATCGCTGTACATATGGTTACCACCAAGCACTGCGTGGTCAATAATCGATATTATGTTGGTATCGGAGAATTCATATCCGTTGCCCAGAATCAGCACCAAGGCATACACCACAAGCATCGACACTATAATGTGCATAATGTATTTGTGGTTAACAAGCACAGCAATCAGTGCAGCCACGCCATAGCTGATGGCGAGACGTGGAAGCACTCCAAGAATGCGCAAGTTGGCAAAACTGTTGGCAGAATTGGCTATGATGGTCCACAGCGGCAATTGTTCATCGGCATTGGTTAGACCTGAGGCTATACCGTAGCAAAATTTGCTGAACCATGCAATGCCCAAACCAATTGCGAATATTACCACGAAACGACGCAAAATCTTTATTATCACGGCCGAAGTGGGCTTGAATTCGAATTTGCGCAACGACATGAAAGTGGAAATACCCATAATAAACATGAAGAACGGAAACACGAGGTCGGTGGGTGTAAGACCATTCCAAGCTGCATGGCGAAGTGGAGCATATATGCTTCCCCAAGAGCCCGGATTGTTGACAAGTATCATGCCTGCAATGGTGATACCCCTCAGAATGTCGAGTGCCAGAAGGCGATTCGCTTGTTGCTTCATTGATTCTATATCTATTAAATTATTCGTTTATTTTTTAGGCTTAGTACATTCGTCAATCAGATACACGAGACCTTGATATGGCACACCGGAATTATCCGACAAGCCAATTTCACATGTGCGGCTGTTGGAGAATCCTCGTTTTATCCCTGCCTGCTCGATTTGCGTATGCAGTTTGCGCAAAGCGTAGGCATTGAGTTCGGGATGAGTGAAACCCTTGTCGCCGGCAAACCCGCAGCACCCCACACCTTCGGGAACAAGTACGTTGGAAGAGCACCGACGAGCCATGGCAATGATTTTATTGGATATTCCCATCTTTCGCGACGAGCAGGTGATGTGCACGGCCACTGGTTCATCGGTTGGCTCGAATTCCAGTTTGTCGGCCACATGGTCGTGGATAAATTCAATAAGTTCAATGGGCTGTACTCGCTTCATAGTGCGCTGCATACGATATAGGCACGGACTTTGGTCGCAAATCACGGGATATGTTCCGTTTTCAGAAGCTGCGAGCAAGGCATCCTCGAGTTCGAGAGTCTTTCGGTCGGCAATGTCGGGCATTCCCTTGCTTTCCCATATCATGCCACAGCAATAATTGTCGACATTCTTGGGCAATACCACTTCGTAGCCAGCCTTACTGAGCAGTTTCACCACTGTGTCGACAAGACTGCCGCTCACCGGCGAATTGTTCGATATGCCCATGGTCTGGTTTATACAACTTGGAAAATATACCACCTTGTTTTGTGAAATTGTGGTATTCAGTCTATGGTGATGATATGCCTTTGGAAGCGATTGTGTCCACAGCGGAAGTCCTATCTTATGAAGCACTCGACCTGTTGCATCAACTCCTTTTGCCCCAATTACCTTGTGTGCCATCGATGCTGCTGAGAGCGCAGGACGGAGCACCGACTTAACCGCAGCAAAGTGTTCGGCGGCGAAATTGCCTATGCCATGAGCAAGAGTACCGTTAGCGCACTGCTGCTCGCGGACCACATGCATCAACTCGCCGACATTGATTTTCATCGGGCACGAAGTGCTGCAAAGTCCATCGCCGGCACATGTTGCATTTCCGAGATATCGGAACTGGCGCTCAAGTGTCTTCAGCAGCTTGGGATTCTCACCGGTGGTACGCAAGCGTGCCATCTCACGATAAATCACGATGCGCTGACGCGAGGAAAGCGAAAAGCCGCAGCTCACGCAGTTGACCTCGCAGAAACCGCATTCAATGCACTTGTCGACGAGTTCGTTGGCAAGTGGAAGCGGCTTGAAGTTCTTTATGTAACATTCAGGGTCGTCGTTGAATATCACGCCAGGATTGAGAATGTTCTTAGGGTCGAACAGGGACTTTACCTCCTTCATGATACCGAAAATCTCTGCGCCCCACTCTTTCTCGACAAACGGCGCCATATTGCGGCCAGTGCCATGCTCGGCTTTCAGCGAGCCATCATATTTGTCGATTACCAGGCGCTCAACCTCTTCCATCAAATGACGATAGCGGTTAACTTCGGCATCGGTGTCGAACGATTGCGCAATGATGAAGTGATAGTTTCCTTCAAGGGCATGGCCGTAGATACAGGCATCGGGATATCCATGTTCGTCGAGCATCTTCTGCAGGTCGGCAGTAGCTTCAGGAAGGTCCTCGATATGGAAAGCCACGTCTTCTATTAGCACTGTGGTGCCTGGTTTGCGCGTGCCACCTACCGAGGGGAATATACCAGAACGGATAGCCCAGTATTTCGAATATTCCTCAGGGACATCGGTGAAATGTACCGGAGAGAAGAGTTTGAACGGCTCAAGTATCGACTTGATGGCATCGATGTTGGCTTCAAGCTCCTCTTTGGTGTCGGCCTTGGTTTCGGTGAGAACAGCTGTCAGGCCGGTACCGGTTCGGTCGTCGACAGCCGACAGCGACTTCTTGTCGAGCAGTTCTGCACTGTGCACCGGACCTTTCTTCATTGCCACTACTGCTCGGCATGCCTCTTTCATATCCTCGAAATAGAGCATTGCGCTGGCCGAATGCTTGTACAAGTGGCCGGTGGCCATCGTGACCTCCGACATAAAGCCGAGCGTACCTTCCGAGCCTACCATAAGGTGGGCAATGATATCGAACGGGTCGTCGAACTGCACAAACGGCAACACATTAAGCCCGGTTACATTCTTTATCGAATATTTATACTTTATTCGGTCGGTAAGGCGCTTGTCGGCGCGAATTCGGTCGCGTATCTGCTTTATTCGCTCGATAAACCATGGCCTGTTGCTTTCGAAATTGGCGCGGCTGCGCGGATCGGCAGTGTCGAGCACCAGACCGTCCGACATAACTATGCGCATCGACAGCAATTGCTTATCGCTGTTGGCATGAGTGCCACAGTTCATGCCCGAGGCATTGTTGATAACTATGCCCCCCACCATCGCCGACTTTTTTGAAGCCGGGTCGGGGGTAAATATTCTTCCATGCGGTCGAAGGATTTCATTCACGTGCTCGCCAATGATGCCGGGCTGCAATGTTATCGATGAGGCATCGTCGGACACCTTATAGTTTTCCCAATGCTTTCCGGCAACAATGATTATGGAATCGCTTATCGATTGGCCCGATAGACTTGTGCCGGCAGCACGGAACGTTACCGGCAAATCGAATTTGCTGGCAGTGGCAAGCAATGCCGATACCTCGCCCTCCGATTCTGAACGGATAACTATCTGGGGTATCATTCGGTAGAAACCGGCATCGGTGCCCCATGCAAGGCGACGAAGCTCGTCGGTGTAGACGCGCTCGCGTCCCACCAGCTTTATCGCCTCGTTAAGAAACACATCATATAATCTTTTGTCCGCATTCATAACGTTCTCTTATCTGTATAGATAATATTTCTTCGATTTTGCAATAAAGGCATCTGCATCCTTGTTCCAATAGTCGATGATGTCGGCCACTTGATAGCGCTTCGACATCATTTTGCGAATCTTGTCGGTACCGCACACCTTGTCGAACATATTGAAACGGTCCTTGAATGCCTCATCGAATGCCAAGTGGTCGGGATACATCTTTGCCAACACCTCGATGGCATAGAACTGGATGAGCGTGAGATTGCAATCAACAGCATCGGTAATATACACCTGAACACCCTGAATATTAGTTCCCTTGCAGTTACCATAGAATGGCTTAACATATATCGGGCGGAAAATCACACCTTTCAGGTTAAGGTCGTTCATGGCCTTCGAGAACTTTTGGGCATCAATCCACTCCTGGCAGAAGAGCTGGAACGGCAAAGTGTAGCCCACGCCAATGTGCAGGTATGGAGTCTCGCCGATAATACCGGTTGCAGCATAGTAATATGAATGAACGGCCTGAGGCACATGCGGAGAAGGGAGAATCCACGGCATGCCGGTTTGTTCAAACGACATATATCGGTGCCACCCTTCCATTGGGATAACTGTGAGGTTACACTTTACACCCCCCTTGAGCATTCCTTCTTCGTTAAGATACTGTGCAAGCTCGCCCGGCGTCAGGCCGTAGAGATATGGTATGGCGTAATTGCTGACAAACGAGAAGAATCCGTCCTCCACCAGACAGCCCTCCACCTTATTTCCGCCAAGAGGATTCGGACGGTCAAGCACCATGAATTCCTTGCCGTTTTCGGCACAGGCTTCCATACACACACCCATCGAACTGATGAATGTGTAGGAGCGGCATCCGTTGTCCTGAATGTCATACACCAGCACATCTATGTCCTTCAGCATTTCGGCCGACGGTCGGCGGTTCTTTCCGTAGAGCGAATACACCTTCACTCCAGTGGCAAAGTCAACGGAATTGTCCACCTTGTCGCCGGCATACACATCGCCGCGCACACCGTGCTCGGGGGCATACAGCGCAACCAGTTCAACATCGGCAGCCTCATGAAGAATGTCGACTGTGCTCTTGAGCTTGTTGTCGACACCGGTGGGATTGGTCAGCAATCCCACACGCTTGCCCTTCAGCTGCTCAAATCCTCCATCGCGAAGCACCTCGATACCAGGCTTTACCTGTGCCACGGCACACAAAGCCATCAGCACTGTCATCAGTATTGATAATATATAACGTTTCATACTCATCACAAAATCATTTGCGTCCGTAATTGGGGTCGATAACGCGGTAGACAAGGACTGTAACCACCAATGTGGCCACACAGCATGCCATTACCATCCAGAAGAAGTTAACATAGCCTATTGCCTCCTGAATGTATCCGGCAACGAAGCCAGGCAGCATCATGCTCAATGCCATGAAGGCGGTGCAGATGGCATAGTGCGAGGTCTTGAACTCTCCTTCGGAATAATACATCATATACAGCATGTATGCGGTGAAGCCGAATCCGTAGCCAAACTGCTCAATGCAAAGTGCCACAGTGATTATTGCCACATTTGTGGGTTGGGCAATTGCAAGATACACAAATGTGAGGCACGGCAGCGTCATGCCGCCAGCCATCCACCAAAGTGCCTTCTTCAGTCCCACGCGCGAGGCAAACACACCTCCCACAATACCACCACCAAGCAGGGCAACCACGCCAAAAGTGCCATACACAATACCTACCGTCTCGGTGGACAGCCCAAGACCACCGGCCGTAGTGGGCTGAACGAG
The DNA here is from genome assembly GCA_016292745.1 of Muribaculaceae bacterium. GTDB lineage: Bacteria > Bacteroidota > Bacteroidia > Bacteroidales > Muribaculaceae > SFRY01. The sequence continues at coordinate 32,627 of JAEDFO010000004.1, forward strand.
GAATGGCATACAGAGCTTAATAAGAAATCCTTCGGGAAGACGATAGAGAAGCATAAATGCTATTGCAAGGATAAATCCGGGCTTCTTGACAAACGAGACAAACGAATTTGCCAGTTCTGCAAGGCCGGAAGTTGCCGAGGCATCGCCGCTGATTCTCGGCTTGTCGTCGGCCGAACGAGGAAGCACATACAGATGGTAAAGGGTGATAAGCAAGAATACCACTGCACTCACACCCAAGGTTACTTGCCACGAGAGCGGAATGTTCTCGGTCTTATTGGCCTCTATGAAACCTGCAATGGCAACAAGCACGCCCTGGCCAAACACCGATGCAATGCGGTAGAATGTGCTTCGCACACCAATAAACGCGGCTTGGCTGCTGGGGCTGTGGGCCAGCATGTAATAGCCGTCGGCGGCAATATCGTGAGTGGCCGAGGCAAATGCTGCTATGATGAACAGCACCAAAGTGAATGTGAACATGCTTATCGGGGTCTGCCCTGAAGCTATAGTCTGAACATCAGGCTTTGGCAATGTTATTGTCAATATAACCATCAATGCGGTGAGAAGCACCTGCATGCTTACTATCCACCAACGCTTTGTCTTCACCACATCGACGATTGGGCCCCACAATCCTTTGAGGAACCATGGGAAATATAGCAAAGTGGTGAAAAACGACATGTCGCCATTGGGCACACCCATCTTGGTGAACATCATCACCGAGATATTGTTAACTACAAAATAAGGTACACCTTCGGCAAAATAAAGCGTGGGCACCCACCACCAGGGATTTTTCTGTTCTGTGTTACTCATGATTATAAAGTTTTTTTATTTCGGCATCAACAAAGTAATGCATAAGGATTTCTCGATAGTTGTAGCCTTTGGCTCCCATTACGGCAGCACCAATTTGGCACAGCCCCACCCCATGGCCCCATCCGGCTCCATGAAGAGTGAATCGGACATTGCCATTGTCGTCGGCATTTCGCTCAACCACGAAAGCCGAACTGTAGAGATGCGACGGCGACAATGTACGGCGAATCTCAAGTTCTTTGCCTATGGTCATTGTGCGCTTGTCGCCAACAATCTTCAGACGAATCAATCGGCCTGACACACCACGCTCCACCGGCACAAGGTCGATGATATTGCCGAAATCGATGCCCGAACGACGGTGCACCAGTTCCGACAGCTCGTTCTGGCTGTATTCAACTTTCCAACGATAGAAGTTGGTGGTCTCTTGGTCGTAATTGTTTAGCACCTGCGACAGAATGGTAGCGTCGGTAGTGTTGCAAAAAGCCTCAGGCGACGAGAGTATCCACTCCCTGGCATTTTCCTCGACAGTAAGGTCGGGGAAAACGTTTTCAGCAGGGCTGTCGCTCCTCGGCTCAAGATAATTGTGATGCACCGGCTCCCAGCATGCCTCAAACTGTTCGAGTACACCGCCGCAACACTTCGAGAAACGTGCATCGCAAAGCGAAGCGCCATACATAAGCACCTCGCCGCAGGTTTCATCAACAGCCTTTCGCACCACAGGAGTGGAAGCCCGGGTAATGCCTTGATAACGCTGGCAATGGTCGTCGGCACACACGTCGAAGTTCACATGGTCTTCGCGGTCGTACCAGCGGAGTATCTCGTCGTCGGTTACCGTGGCCGATACATATTTATCGGCCGACTGCGCCAGGCGACGTGTCTTGTCGATTTGTGCCAACAGCCAGCTGCGCGAAATCACAGCATGTGCCTTCAGCAGATTCTCGGAAGCCGTTGCGCTCATTTCCGACGAAATCACACTCACAAGATATTCCTCAACCGAGAGAATGTTTACTGTGGTGACACATCCGTTTTCAACAATGAGATGCAGTGCACCGCGGAAACGCTGGTTTTCCTTCCGTTGCCAATGGAAATTCACGCCAATGGTAACATTATGGAGTTCGAAACTTGCCGATGACGAATCAACAGGCTCAAACAGCACATCGGCATACGATTTGCCGTTCCAGAGTATCTTGCCATCGACCACCGACGCTTCGTGACGGCCGGTTACAATGGTATCACCGCAGCGGTAATCGCCGCTGAATGCAAAAGCCACTTGCGGCTCGCTCATTATACCAACCTTTATCAAGGGTACATTCATCTGCTTATTCTTTTTACAATTTTATCAATCTGCGATTCATCAAAGCAAACTTCTCCAAGAATCGTTTCTATGTCGGCAGCCGTGATTCGCTCGAAATCATCGGCTATTGGCATTATCATCAGCCCTGCCACATCTACCGATGCCGGACTGATTAGCATCCGATGCCCGACTTCGGCATAGTAGCAACTCGGACGATGACAACGACGTGGAACCACCAGCATCTGCCATTGCAAAGCCTTATGCCAACACAGAATGTTAACCTTCGGCTCCGTTTCATCCTCAGCAGTAGGCAATGCCGCCAGCAACTCGTCGAATAACTGCACCGCTACACTGCCATCCGTCGATGCAATGAGGAATGCGCTGAACGGCAATCCACCGACAATGCTCATTTTCGCTCCCGCCATTCTCACCAGCGGCCGCACTGCATAATCAGCTATATCGGCTTCGCGAGGCATTGCCCCCGATTGCGCTACCTGAAAATGCATATGGTCGGGCGCCGAGGCGCCACAGCAGGGACCATTATAGAACACCGTATAGCCTTCAAGGTCCTCGGCAATTGCAAGCATATCGGCAATCCGGCCGCTAATGGCCTGCGGCTCGTGGCGATGCGACGAAACAGTGAAATGCCGGCTGAAAATCGGATAAGGATTCACCCTTAATGAGTATTTCCCTGCTACATCAATGCTCGCCTGCTCTTCAGGGGTATTGTCGTCGCAAAGAAAGCACCGGCGCTCGCCTATTGTCTTGGCATCGACCTTGGCACTGCTCGACACTATGCGCACAGGGTTAAACTGCAACCGGTATGGCACTCCAGCCACCGTTATGTCGCGCCACCGGGCCCGGCCAAGTGCCGAGTATCGCTCGGCAACTTCCGGCCATTGGCTCAGCTGGCGGTCGAAAAATGTTTCGACCTCGTTCCTGCGCAATCTGTTCATTGTCACTTCTTCGCCTTGTTCATGGCCACACGTGCCATGAGCTCCCAAGTGCGGATACGGTCCTTATATGTGTTGTTGCGGTTCATCTTCTCCACATCAAGGGCAGCATCGCTGTTGTCGTCCCAACGACGGCAAAGATATACCGATTTATATACACGTCCAATCTGATAAATGCGCGACATATTGAGACCGAGCGCATAATCCTCACCGTAGTTCACTGCCGGAAGTTTCACCTCACGCAGCACGGGAGTGTAGAATGCACGCGGAGCACCGAGGCCGTTGATGCGCAAAGCATTGTTTCGGCCATTGTCGGGAGTCCATTCGCGGTGGTCAACGAGACCAGGAGGCAAGATGTTGCGGTTAATGTCGGTGAGAGTGTACGAGCCCACCACCATTGCGCAGTTCTGTTCATAAAATGCGTTGACCATCGTGGTCAAGGTGTTTTCGTCCTCGTAAACGTCGTCGCTGTCGAGCTGCACACAGAACTTACCGGCCTGGGAATGGTGTGCAGCCAGATTCCAGCATGCGCCTACACCGATATCACCCACAATCATATGTATTACCTGCGGATTGTTGCCGTAACGTTCCTTGATGATTTCTGTGGTGCGGTCGGTTGAACAGTTGTCAACTACAATCACGTTAAACTTAAAGTCGCACTTCTGCATCAATGCGCTGTCGATGGCATCGGCAATTGTGCGTTCACGGGTGCGAACCGGAATCACTACAGTAGCCTCAACAGGAAATTCTTCGTCGCTGAACTCTATATGCTTGAATTCCGGGGCAAGATATCCGCCAATTTCCTTCAAGTGTTCAGTACAAGCCAGCTCCATTTCAATCTGACGGCCACGGTTCTTCGGGTCGACATAGTCAAACATCTTTTCTCCACTCTTGCGGGTATCGAGTTCGATGTCGCTGTAAAGGAACTCGTTGATGTGGGTTAGTTGAGCGAACTGCGACAGTTTCAGGCGAAGGTCGTACAATCCGGCATGCTTATAGTCGGCTTTCATGGCATCAGCGGCTTTCTTCAGACATTTCGAGCAGAAGAGGAGCACAGAGCCAAAGTCGAAATCATCGCGAAGGCTACCAAACTGGTAATCGATAACCGGGGCCTTGGTGCTGGTGGGCAAGCCTTCCTCGCTGTAGTGGTCGCCGTTGTAATGGTCGGCATAAACCATACCGCTCATAGTATCGGAAGCAATCTTCGCCATGCGCTCGAGAGCAAACGGGCCGAAGCGCAGCATATTGTATTTTGTGTAGAGCAATGCAAATTCAGCATCGGCAGCAGCAGCAATTTTCTTTATTGTAGCACTACTGTAAAGCGAATCGATAGCTATTTCCTCGCATCCTTCAATCGAGCCCTCCGATTCTGGAGTCTTTAGAAGGAACACTTTGGCGCACACGGCATTCTGGCGCAATTCGTTAACTGTGTCAGTTGCTTGTTCGGCATTTTCGAACGGAATGAAGCAATTAATCTTTTTCATGATTGTATTGTTGTATTATGTTATTATTTTCCGGCAAAGAAGGTGAGTATCTGCGACATCAATGTAGCCCGTTCTGTATCGGAACCGATGGTTTCAAACGGGAAGCCGAGCACACAGGTGCGATAATTGCCACGGTTCGATACTATTCCGGCCACCAGATTGTTTTCACTGTAGCGCATGAATGTCGAGCCGTTGCTGTCGGCTGGATAAAGCGAATCGGGCGACTCAGCCGCATAGACATCGCCATTCAGTTCGCTTGCAAAGGTATAGGTAGATGGTGCAAGCTCACGGAACTCGGTTGGTACAGAATAAGCCCGTCCCTCAACTGTAGCCTGTCCTACGCGCCATTTATATCCGAGTACATTTTCGGCAAATGCCACGTCGGTCGAATCGGCACTCTTGTTGTCCCATAGGTCGGTAGCTATATAGCAGCCTGATACAAACGCATTGCCACCATTGGCAGTATATGCGGAGATGGCATGCTGCAATGGTTTGGTGAACGATTTAAAACGGTTAGCCACTGCACCACGGCCAACAATGGTCTCCTTCTGCTTTCCCATTATCACATCGAGGTGCGAATATCCTTCGAGCACAACAGCACCATCCTCTACAGCCTTCACGCTTGACGATGTAAACGAGTATCCTGCAGCCAGAATGGCTGCTCCGTGAACTGCCGGGTAGTCGAAGCTGTTTCCGGCTATCACTTTTGTCTCATAGTTGGCGCGACAAGCACCGAAACCGGCGGCATCATCGTCCATCCACGGAATATTGCGGCGGAACTCAAACTGGTTTCCGATAAAGTTGATATCGTTGAGATAAGGCACGCCATGGTCGCGCACATCGTAGAATCCGGCAATTTCGCCCGAATCGAACCAGTCGGGAGCACACACGCGAGTGAAGGCATTTACCACCATCACATCGCCCTTTGAAGCTGCTGCAACACCAAGCGACAACGATTCCGACGGAAAACTCATGCCTCCATCATTAACCGCCACAATGCGGTAGCTGTGCACCTTATTGTCGGCAATTGCCACATCATATTCAGGCTCTTCAACCACAGCCACACGCGAGAAATCGGTATCACCGATGCGCTCGTACACATAATAGCGACGGGCTTCGGCTCGGTCGCAAAGTGTATCGGTGGTAGGTTTCCACGACAGATGGAACTTATTATCCGACACCTTTGCAATGGCAAACGAATTTACGGGAAGCGGCTGTATCGCATAGTCGCGACCTTGCTGCTCGGCAATGAACTGCACCATTCCTTTGTATATGGCACGGCTCACCGTGAAACGGAATGTTGGATCGAGGCCATATTTCATGTCGGCAAAATTCTGATGCGAGAGCAGTTCAAGCAACATTGCCGGCACTTCGGGCACACGTGCCTCGTAGTACGATTTGTCCCACATACCACGGCGCATCCACTCAGGCTCGAACTGGGCACGCACATCGTTCACAATGTTGGTAAGCACCAGGTCGGTATACCGGCGCGATGCCAATCGCTCAACGCCATTGGCATACTTCTTGAAATTGTCGCTGAAATATATGCCCAGAGTACCAATAATGCTGTCGTTCATGGTGGTTCCGGCATCGGTATGGAATGCGAACGATAGGTCGACAGGTATTCCGAGACCTTTCTCCTTTGGCAACACTTCCGAACCTCCGGCAAGATAGTTTACCCACGTGCCACGGCAACGATAATCGTCGGTGTAGTCGTTCACGTTTTCCGAGGGCGAATAAATCGAGTCGGGAACTCCTGCCCACTGCAACCAGTAGCGCGCACCTTCGGTGAAACGCGGATAGTTACTTATCTGATACTGATAATCGATATCCTTAGCAGGCTTTGCGTCATCAGCAGGCTTTACCATTCGTGCAATGTTGCCGTATCCACCACCAATCTTCACGGCATCGGCAGTGACTATCCCCTTGCCTTTATGCGAGAGGTTGCTGAGCTCAACCACCGGCTTTTCCGGTGTGCCCTTTGCAAACTTGAAATGTCCGAGGTAAATCCATGTGCCACCGCCCATCTTCTGGTTGACGGTAAAGCGGTCGGTCCCCCCCAGATGGTTTATAGTATACACAGCATCCTCAACGCTTTCGGGCAACGATTTATACGACACATACACTGCATATTCACCTGCTTCGGGGAAATCGGAGCTCCACGATGCGGTGGACAGTTCGTCGGCCTTATGTGTGGCTTTAACCTGTCGGAAAGTGCCTTCGGTGAATGGATTCTGGTTAACTTCGTACTGTTGACGGTTGTAGGCAAATCCATAGCCTTTGCCATTGCTCCACGATTCCTTGCCCTTGCGTTCGCTGTAGGTTCCACGGGCCAAGCCCCCATCGTTATCGACAATTAGTTCAACGGTGTTTACGTCACGCTCACGCGGACTCATAACGTATGCACCGGCATTCTGGAGCATAGGCATCAGAAACGGCAACACATAACTCTGGGTATATAGGTCCTCAACGGTGTGGAACAGTCGTGCACGCTGCCATTCCCATCGGTTGAGTTTAGGCTCGAAATACCATCCGTGGCTTTGCCACATTGCAATGATGCTTCCATCGAGGCCGTCGGTGAATGCCTGTGGCTGGTCGAGATGAGTGATGAAGCGCTCATGCTGCTTTCTGTGGTGCTTTACCGAATAGAGATACTTGTTGATATCGGTCTTACCTATCAGCACATCCACGCGATAACTGCTGAAACGTTCGCCCACAAGTCCGGAGATGTCCTTCTTCATCTGGTCGACGGTTTCGGCAGTGAATGGAACATCGGCATAAGCCGAGTTTAACGTCACCGCTATGCGTTTATGCTTAGCATCGACCTTCACACCCTTCACATTCACCTCACCGATGCCCATATGCTCTGGCACGGTCTGCCTTACTATGTTCTGTACGAGTGAATCGAGAACAGCCTGTTTGGCCGATATCGAAAACATTGCCGGCATAGTGCATGCCAGCAGTATTGCCATTTTCCTGATTATTCCTGAAAGCATCTTTATTCCTTTTATTTGTGGAGCCATGACATATACCATAGATTGGCCTACAGCATGGTTATACTATACAAATATAATATAAACATTTTTATTAATGGCACAAACAAAAGGCCCAAATTCAAACGATTTACATATTTTAATATTCAACTACATATTTTAGAAAACAACAACTTACCGACGCCACGAATAGATGGCGCCAGACTCGAGAATTAAATTATAACTTTAGAAAGGACAGGCAATCAGTCGTTGCGATGATAATCGAGCAATCCGGGCATTGAGTTGCGCACTATCTTGTTGATTTCCACACCGAATTCGGCTGCAATACTCTTCAGGATATCGGCATATGTGTATGCCACAAGGCCAACAAAGGTAATGGGCTCGTTCTGATAATCATACTGCACGATGTTGCGGTTGAAGAAGGTACGGATGTTACGTGTGATGAGGTCAACCACATAATCGTTGTCGAGATGCTTTGCGAGGAAAAAAGAATAGGTGCTAAGCGATCGGTTTGGGAACGGCTGGGTATACACCACATTCATTATTGCATCAGGATTAATGCCAAAGCGGGCATAGAATTCTTCTTTCAGTTCTACCGGTGCAATATTCTTAAGGCAATCGCTCACAAACATCTTACCGAGCTGTGCGCCACTGCCTTCATCGCCCAGAATGAAGCCTGCCGAGCGAACGCTCTTGACAATCTGGCTACCATCGTAAAGACATGAATTCGACCCTGTGCCAAGAATGCAGGCAATTCCGCGCTCGCGCACAAGCAAGCCACGTGCAGCACCCAACAAATCGCTCTCCACTGTTGCAGGGGTCTTGAACTGGGCTATCAGCGATGCTTCCATTATCTTGCGCTTGTCGAGATTGGCGCATCCGGCGCCATAGAAATATATATGCGACCAGCGACGCTTGAAGAATGCATCGGGAATTTCAAGACGTATGGAGTGACTTATATCACGACGCGACTGGAAATAGGGATTCAGACCTTGGGTGAATGCGTGCTCCACTATGGTATCGCCATCCACGAGTGCCCACTCGGTACGCGTCGAGCTACTGTCTGCAATTATCTTCATCGTATTAATCTCTTAATAGGTTAACATTTAATCAAGCGAAATAGCCCTACGGCTCATCGCCAAGGCAAATTGGGTAATTGTTAGCCGTCTATGTTTCGGTTAGTGGCAAAGATAGTGCAAATCGAGTGCAGAAACAAAAGAAACGTAGTTTTATTTTGTTTTTGCCGAGATGCAGCCTATCTTATGAATAATCTTCTTTGAAAAAAAGATTTGCCGCCCTATCGATTCGACTCGACAGAACGGCAAACCATATTATCAGTGCACAAACGTCAGTATACCACCTTGCGGCTCATGCCATTTGCTTGCAGCACATACACGCCACGGCATGGGAGCTCAAACGTACGGCCGTTGGCGCGGAGTTCCACCCCATTCAGACCATACAGGCGGGCATTGTCGGCATCAACTGTCAGCACATTGCCGTTGAGGCAATAATGGAGATTGCTTTGCGCCTGAATCTGTGCTACAGAAGCCTCGCCGGTTGTAACAAACGAGATTTCGTTGGAATACGGAGTCTTTATATTGTTTGAGAATGCCTGGATGGCATAATAGTAAGTGGTACCACTGTTGAGTCCGTCGACAGTAGCCGATGTTGCATTGCCAGGCACATTGACACGCTTCACAAGGTGAGACACAGGACCTTCAGCATCAAGCTTATGAGAGCCGAACGACTCGGCATAATCCTTATCGAAAACATTCCATTCCGAGGGATAGAATTTGTCGTGAGGCATATAAACCGACGGTTTGCGGTAATAGGTTTTGTCGGTGCCCCAATTCGGTTCGACACGAGGATTGATGTCGTCGCTCTGATATCCAATTACGTCGATAAGGTTGTCGTAGGGGTCGAATAGGCCAATGGCATCGTTGCCGGTGAAAGTAACGACATTGGCATATCCACCGTTAGAATAGCCTATGAGTTCATCAGCAATATCGCGCAAGGCACTGTATTGAGCATTGGCAATTGTGAATGTGGCACCATCGGCAATCACGGCATCGTCGGCAAATGCATATTCGTTTTTGGTGAGACCGCCGGCGCCATCAAGTTCGAGGCGCATCTTATAGCCCTTTAGCGAAATATCGCTGCCAGTGCCGTTGAATATCTCAATTGCACGGTTGTTGGATGATCCCTCAATGTATTTTGTAATCATCAGATTGGTTGCCTTAAGCGGTTCAGTGCTCTTGGTGTAGACATCCAAGTTGAAACTATCAATGCCAGCCAAAGGAGACCAACAGCAAACGGCACTGTTATCGGCAACATCAGTAGCGTCGACACACTCGGGAGCATACACTTTGGCCTGTCCGTTGAGAATGAGTGTACGCTGCACGTTTCCCGACTTTATAATGTAGGAGTTGTCCTTAATGCCGGCATTCTGCGGAGTGAATGTTATGTCAATCCATCCACCGAGCTTTGCATCCCAGTCGACATCTTTCTCAATTTCGAAATTCGATTCGCCAACGGGCTCAATCACGATATCGTCGGTGAGATTCTCACCACTGATAACCAAACCGCGGCATTCGCTGTACTCGCCAGCCATCAAGTTGTCGAAATGGTGATAACTTGCAGTTAGAGTGATTTGCGGCACTTGGGCATCTTCAACTTTCTCGAACACTTCCACGTCGGCAATGAAGAAACGTGATGGAACCGAAGCATCCTTGACTGCAGAGAAGGTGATTTTCGAACCAGAGGGTACATTGGTGAAGGTGATTTCCTTTCGGTCGTTACTGCGGTTTGAAATGGATTTGGTACTGCCGAAGTCGAGAGTTTGCACCGAATTGGCATCACCGGCTATCTGAACATTTATTTTTGTACAGTCATCAGTAGTGCCAGTGTTCCATGTCTGGGCACGAAAACAAACTTTCACCTCAGCAGCTGTCTCAGTCGAGAATGTGATGGCTGGAGTGGTGATGGTGCCGAGCTTGGTCTTCGAGCTGAGCTTCACGGCACGCTCGCTTGGATAGGCGTTCTGCGATGTCCAACCGTCGTGGTCGGCATTGTCGGCGCTGACAAAATAAAGCGACTCGGAAAAATATCCGCCTTGCTCAATTTCGCTGCGGCAATTGGCAAATGTCTCATTGAACACGCTCACATATTGCTGGGCCGATGCTGTGGCTACAATAAAGAGCGACACAAGGAAACTTAATAAAGGATGATTCATAAATTTTGTAAGATTTGGATTAATAAAAACTACGGATTTCACATCAAGAATGTGAGTGAAATCCGTAGGTATGTAAAAAAACACTTCGAATTATACGAATTGTGCGGCCGATTCAACAAGCCAAGCATAGATGCAGCTTGCGAGACCAATGAGGATAATGCCGAGCACGCACACAAAGATGGCGATGCGCTCGCTCACATGGCTCTTGAATGCAGCAATGGGTTGGTCGTTGGGGTTGATAAACATTGCCTTTACCACAAGCAGATAGTAGTAAAGCGAAACAATAGTGTTAATCAACGCAATGAGCACCAGCACATACAATGCAACCGAACCGCTCTGCAATGCCGAGCTGAAGATGAAGAACTTGCTAAAGAATCCGGCAAACGGTGGAATACCTGCCAACGAGAACATGGCAAGTGTCATGGCAAACGACAATTTCGGGTTAGTTTGATATAATCCGTTGTAATCGTCCATCGATACTTTTCCGCTGTTCATCTCCACTGCCTGGATTACACCGAATGCAGCAAGGTTCGAGAAGATATATATAAGCACATACAGCATCAACGAAGCCAAGCCGAGCTCGGAGCAGGCAACCACACCAAGCATGATGTAACCGGCCTGGGAAATCGACGAGAAAGCAAGGAATCGCTTCAGGTTTTTCTGACGTATTGCAAACAGGTTACCAAGTGTAATGGTGAGGATAATCAGAGCATAGAGCATCCATTCCCATGCTGTTTCGTAAACGCATCCAAACACCTGGGTGAGGATTGCAAAGAATGCAAAAGCTGCAGCACCTTTCGAAATTACCGACAGGTACGAGGTAACAGCTGTTGGTGCACCTTGATATACATCGGCTGTCCAAAGATGGAACGGAACAAGCGAAAGCTTAAAGCCTACACCAGCCACAACGAAAGCCAAGGCAATAATCAGCAGAGGACTCATCGAGGCCGACACGGCAAGGAAGAGATCGTCGAAATAAAGCGAGCCGCCAATACCGTAGACAAACGAGAGGCCGAGCATGAAGATGGCCGACGAGAAGATGGCTGTGAACATATACTTAACGGCTGCTTCGTGACTCTCATAATGGTTCTTGTCAAATGCCACCAATGCTGCCAATGGCAACGAGGCGGTTTCAAGACCAATGACAAAGAGCAGGAAGTGGCGTGCCGATATCATGAAGTCCATACCGAAAAGAGTGATTAGCAACAGTGTGTAGAACTCACCGCGGCGCACACTCACAAATTCAGAATTTGCCCACTTGGCCGATTGGATGAGAACTATCAGCGCTCCTATGTTAAGTATAACCTTTATGGCAAAAGTTGCTTGATTCGACTCGTACATTCCGCTGAATGCACTACCGGTGACAACATTCAGACTGGTTGCTACAGTATAGATACCAAATGCCACACATGCAAACAGGGGCAAATAGCGTTGGGTAGTCTTAGGCATAAACAAGTCATAGAGAAATACCAGCAAGACTACTGCCAACAGCCCTAATTCTTGAGGCATCATTAAAAATTGAGAATAATCCATATTTCAATAATTGTTTTACTGTTCAATACTAAATTACTGTGGCAATACTTGTACGATTGTCAAGAAACTCTCGCGGATGATGTTGCTGAAGAAGTTAGGGAAGCAACCGATGGCGGCAACACACACAATGAGTGTAATCACCGACAGGCGCTCCTGCCACTCGGCATCGGTGAGCTGCAAATGATGCTCGTTCTGCACCGGACCGAAGAGCAGCTTGCCAACAACTCGCAAGATGTAGACTGCTGTGATTACAATTGAGCAGCAAGCCACAATTGTAAATACGCGGTGGAACATATCGGCATGCTGGAACGAACCAACGAAGATTGTCATTTCAGCCACAAATCCGCTTAAACCGGGCAAACCGAGCGATGCCAGACCGGCAATCACATATCCGGCAGCCAAGAACGGCATGATTCGCATCAAGCCTCCCATTTCGCGAACGTCGCGGGTGTGGGTACGGCCATAAATCATACCAATCAGGGCAAAGAACAAGGCTGTCATCAAACCGTGCGAAAGCATCTGCATCACAGCACCTGTCATGGCGGTGGTGTTGAGCATTAGGATTGCAAACAGCACCAAGCCGCAGTGGCTTACCGATGAGTAGGCGTTGATGTATTTGAGGTCGGTCTGCACACAAGCACTGAATGCACCATAAACAACACTTATACCGGTGAGGATAAGGAATATCCAAGCCAGCTCAGTTGCAGCCTGAGGCATCAGATAGATGGCTACACGGAAACAGCCGTAACCTCCGAGCTTCATAAGCACACCAGCGTGAAGCATCGACACTGCTGTTGGCGCCGAAGCATGACCATCAGGCGACCATGTGTGGAACGGGAACATTGCACCGAGCACACCGAAGCCCACGAACGTCATCGGGAACAGGAAGTACTGCCAGCTGTGAGGTATGGCGTTGTTCTTTGAAATCTCAAGAAGGTTCATTGTAAGGTTGCCATCGGCAGCCGAATGATAGTAGATGCCGAGGATGCCGAGCATCAGGAATGCAGAGCCACCCATAAGCATCAGCGTAAGCTTCATTGCCGAGTAGTTCTTGTTTCCACTGCCCCAAACTCCGATGAGAAGATACATCGGGATGAGGGCAACCTCGTAGAACATAAACATTGTGAACAGGTCGATAGAGATGAAGAAACCGAACACACCAACCGAAAGGAGGAAGAACCACATGAAGTATTCCTTTGGCAGAGGGCTGATTTTCCACGATGCAAACACACCGGCAAACACTATTATCGACGAAAGTATGAGCATTACTACCGAAATACCATCAACACCGAGTGCCAAATGGATGTTCAGCGGGGCATACCACAACCACGAGCCTTGGAACAGCATGGCCGAAGTGTCGCCGGCAGCGCGGATGGCAAGGTATTCGTAGGTGAGGTAGGCGGCAAGCACTACAAGCAGCGACGCTCCTATAACACACACTGTGCGTACCTGTTGTATACTCTTGCTGAGCGACAGCAGACCGAGCACAACCAATGGTATTATAACGAAATAAATTAATATATTATCGAATATCATAATTTTATAAGATTAATATCGCTGTTGTACGATTAGATTATACATATCCAGGTTATTACCGCAAGCAGAAGTGCTCCAACGAAGTAAACCCATACATAGTTCTGCACCAGACCCGACTGGAGCCCCTTGATTTGAGCCGATGCCCAATGAGTAACGTGGGCAAAGGCGTTCATGGTTCCATCGATGATGTGACGGTCGAACCAGGCGATAGGCTTGCAGATGAGGCCGAAGATTATGCGATGAGTGATGAACTGATAGAGCTCGTCCATATAGAAACGATGGTAAGCGGCAGTCCACAGGTTGCGGCACGAATCGGCCATCTTTGCAGGAACAGCGTTCTCCTTTTTGTAGAGTTTGGTAGCCAGAGCGATACCCAGCAGAGCAACGATGATACTCGGGATGGCGGCGCTCCAGTTGAGGTGCATCACATTGTGAAGCAACGATGGGTGCTCGAGAGTTACACGATTATATGTAACATAGTCGGCAAACGGGAAGAAACCTGCAACACACGACACTGCTGCCAGAACCACCAACGGAATTGTCATTGTAGCAGGTGCTTCGTGTGGAGTGTGATGTCCATAGTCGGGTTCATTCCACCAGAAGATAAGATAGTATACTCGGAACATATAGAATGCTGTCATACCTGCAACAGCAAGCAACCAAGCACCCCATACCGGACTGTTGGCAAATGCAGCAACCACGATTTCGTCCTTACTGAAGAATCCGGAGAACGGTGGGATACCTGCAATGGCAAGACATCCGATGAGGAATGTAATGTTGCATATCGGCATATACTTGCGCAGGCCGCCCATTGCCTTTACCTCGTTGCTGTGGACAGCATGGATAATGGCTCCGGCGCCAAGGAATAGCAATGCCTTGAACATGGCGTGAGTGAACAGGTGGAACATTGATGCCATATAGCCCACTCCTTCGTGATACTCGGGACGTGCAACGCCCAGAGCTGTAATCATAAAGGCAATCTGTGAGATGGTTGAGAATGCAAGCACACGCTTGATGTCGCTCTGCACACATGCCACGATTGCAGCATAAAGTGCTGTCACGGCACCAATGAATGTGATGAGCTCAAGCACTCCCGGCTCGCAAAGGTAGAGCGGGAACAGACGTGCCACCAAATACACACCGGCAACAACCATCGTAGCGGCATGGATAAGGGCCGAAACAGGTGTAGGACCTTCCATTGCATCGGGGAGCCAGATGTGCAATGGGAACATTGCCGACTTACCGGCACCTCCCATGAATATCAAAGCCAGGGCCCATGCCATAACCGAGCAACCAAGGAATGTGGCGCCACCGGCAGTGGCCACTACAGCCTCAGGCGAGGTGGTAAGGTCGAGGAAATTGAATGTCTGCGAATAGAACGAAAGGATGAGGATACCGATGAGGAATCCGAGGTCGGCAAAACGTGTTACAATAAATGCTTTCTTCGATGCTGCCACGGCTTCGGGCTTAGTGTAGTAGAAGCCGATGAGCAAATACGAAGATACACCCACAAGTTCCCAGAAAATATACATCTGGAAGATGTTGGTGGCAACAACCAGACCGAGCATCGAGAACGAGAAGAGCGACAAAAATGCATAATAGCGCTGGAAGCCTTTCTCGCCATGCATATAGCCGAGGCTATAGAGGTGCACCATAAACGATACTGTGGTGATTACTATCAGCATCATTGCCGATATCGGGTCGAGAAGCACACCGAGCTTTATGGTCAGGAAATCGGTGAATTGCAGCCAAGTGGCATCAAACACCACAATCTGCTGACGCACACCGTCGACTATCTGGCCTTGTCCGTCGCCGAAGAAATAAGTAAGGGCAATTGCATACGAAATGGTTGCCACAACTCCCATGGCAACTGTGCCTATGACACCAGCCACCTTATGGCTCAACTTCATGCCCACCAATCCCAGAAACAGAAATGTGAGCAATGGAAGAGCTAATACTAATATACTGTATGAGAATTCCATAGGGTTCAGAACTTCATTTTAGAGATTTCACTTATATCAAGATTCTTCGCCATGCGGAAAATATTGATAATGATTGCAATCACCAACGCTGTTTCTGCAGCCGCAAGCGCTATGGCAAAGAGGGTGAAGAACATACCCTCGAACTCGCCTGGATAGAGGAAGCGGTTGAATACAACGAAATTAATGTCGACGGCGTTGAGCATCAATTCGAGTGATATAAGAATTGCAAGCATGTTACGGCGTGTAATGAAGCCGTATACTCCACAGCCGAACATTATCAGGCTGGGGATGAGATAACAAAGTATTGATGGTTCCATATCGTCGAATTATTTTTTACGTGCCACTACTATACCACCGATGATGCAGGCAAGCAACAGTACGCTTATTGCCTCGAAAGGCAACAGATACTGATACTTCTCGGTGCCCATAAGCATCTGTCCCAGGCGTGCCATGTCGAGCTCAAGGCTGTCGGCGGCACTGCCACAGGCATTTACGGCAAACGAAACTAAGGCATACGAGCATGCAGCCACACCAAGGACGGCGGCTGTGAGCCCCAATGCCTTCTTCTGCGAGGTTAAGGGTTCGGCTTTGTCACCGGGCTTGTGCGTAAGCAAAATGGCAAACACAAACAGCACCATTATGCCGCCTGCATATACCGCTATCTGCACCGCTCCAAGGAATTCATAGCCCAGCTGGAAATAAATGCCGGCTGTAGCAAAGAGCACAAACAGCAGATAGGTGGCTGTGCGCAGAATTCGGCGCGAGGTGACGGTCAGTACCGAAAATACTATAATTGCGATTGCAATTATGAAATACATTACGATATTTCCTACTGATTCCATATTTATTTGTTTTCTTTATTTTCTGTTTCAGCGGCTGCAGGAGCGGGTGCGGCAGGCTTAGGTGCTGCTTCCGGTTCCTTCTCCGGCAAATAATTCAGCTGCTTCACCAGTTTGTCGCGGGTGAACACGGCTTCCTCAAAGTCGTTAACAAACTTTATTGCTCCAGTGGGGCAATTGGTAACACACAACTGGCAGAAAATGCAGCTGCCAAGGTCGTAGAAATACTTGTCGAGCTTCTTCTTTTTCTTGCCGTCAGGGAGATCGACCATCTTCGACTGGATGCTGATGGTGCCGTTGGGGCAGTTCATCTGACACAGGCCGCAAGCAATACACTTGTGGTTGCCCTTGTCATCGTAGACGAAGGTTAGCTGGCCTCTGAATCGGTCGGCAATTTTCAGGGTGGCGCGGTTTTCGGGGTAGCGCTCGGTGATTTTCGGTGTCACCAATTCCTTTCCGGTAACCGACATGCCCTTGAGAAGACTGACAATTCCCTTAAATAATGAAGAGAAATACTCTTTAATGCTCATAGATAAATCTATATATTTATTATTACTATTTTCAAATCTAATCGCGCTTCTGACCGCCAAGGATATCGAGCAACTCGGTGGTGATGCTCTGCTGGCGCAGCTTGTTGTATTCAAGCTGCAGCTCCTCGAGCAATTTCTTGGCATTGTCGTTGGCACTCTGCATTGCTATCACTCGGGCAGCCTGTTCCGATGCACTGTTCTCGGCAAAATACTGTTGCATTACCGAGAGCACATACAACGGCAGCACCGTGTTGAATATCGATGCGGCATCGGGCTCAAACAAGTAGGGCTTATTGGCTTCGGCCTGCCCCTCGGGCAACAGTTTCTGAGGCTCGAGCGGAAGAAGTTCCTCTACCGTTGGCACCTGACGGCTCATGCTCTTGAAATGGGTATATACCGACAGCACCCGGTCGAATTTGCATCCGGTAAACTCGGCTTTCACAAATTCAGTGAACTGTTTTATGTCGGAGAGCGAGCTGCGGGTGTTGAGCGGGCAGTCGTGAACCACTGAAATGGTATCGGAAGCGAGCTTCGATGTTACCAAATGAGCCTTCTTGCCTATTGGAAACACCGTATAGTGCACACCTTCGCCATATTGAGCGTGCAAACCGTTGAGTGTCGACAAAAGTGTCTTGAAAATCTGTGCATTATATGCGCCACAAAGGCCATCGTCGCTACCAAACACCAATAGGGCCACATTGCTCACCTCACGCTTCTCGGCAAGAGGGCTCACACATTGTGCGTCGGAACTGAGCAGATGTCCTATTATTGTCTGTACCTGATTCCTATACGGCACCAAACGACGCAATGCACCCTCGGCTTTTCGCATTTTTGCCGAAGATATCATCTTCATCGCCCCGGTTATCTTTTCCGATGACTTTACCGAGCCGATTCTGCCTTTTAATTCTCGTAATGTTGCCATATACCTACACTGATTTTATTACTCGTATCTACTGGCTATTTCGTTGGCACACTTTGTGAGGATTGACGATACTTCGTCGGTGAGAGCACCTGTCTTGAGCACGTCGAGCACTTCTTTCTGATATTTAGCCTTCAGAAGCTGAAGCAACGAAGCCTCAAACTCGGCCACCTTGTCGATGGGCACTCGCTCGAGCAATCCGCGGGTACCGCAGAATATCACTGCTGTCTCCTCCTCAACCGGAACCGGCTTATACTGAGGCTGGATGAGCAGACGCTCGTTCTTGCGGCCCTTGTCGATGGTGCGAGCAGTAACGGGGTCGATATCGCCACCAAACTTGGTGAACGACTCGAGTTCACGGAACTGCGCCTGGTCGATTTTCAGTGTACCGGCTACCTTCTTCATAGCCTTTATCTGTGCATTACCACCCACACGCGATACCGAGATACCTACGTTGATGGCTGGACGGATACCACGGTTGAACAGAGCTGTTTCGAGGTAAATCTGTCCGTCGGTAATCGAAATCACATTGGTAGGGATATAAGCCGAAACGTCACCAGCCTGGGTTTCGATTATAGGAAGTGCAGTGAGCGAGCCACCTCCCTTCACCATCGGACGAAGCACATCAGGAAGGTCGTTCATGCTTTTTGCCACCTCATCGTTTTCAATGATTTTTGCGGCGCGCTCCAGCAGACGCGAATGCAGGTAGAAGATATCACCCGGATAAGCCTCACGTCCTGATGGGCGCTTAAGGATAAGCGATATTTCTCGGTAAGCCACGGCCTGCTTAGACAGGTCGTCGTACACAATGAGGGCATCGCGGCCCGAGTCGCGGAAATATTCGCCGATTGCTACGCCGGCAAATGGGGCGTAGTAGCGCATGGCGGCTGAATCGGCCGCAGTGGCGGCTACGACTACAGTGTAGTCAAGTGCGCCGTTCTCGCGCAATTCGTTAACGAGCGATGCCACCGACGAAGCCTTTTGCCCGATTGCCACATAGATGCAATACACAGGCTTGCCGGCCTCGTAATTGGCTCGCTGATTGATGATGGTGTCGACTGCAATGGCAGTCTTGCCAATCTGACGGTCGCCGATGATGAGCTCACGCTGACCGCGGCCAATGGGCACCATGGCGTCCACAGCCTTGATACCGGTTTGAAGCGGCTGCTTCACCGGCTGACGGAAGATAACACCCGGAGCCTTGCGCTCAAGTGGCAGACGCACCAGATTGCCCTCGATAGGGCCGTTTCCGTCGATTGGTTCTCCTAATATGTTGATAACACGCCCAAGCAATCCTTCGCCTACGGGAATCGAAGCAATCTGTCCTGTGCGACGCACCGACATATTTTCTGATACTTTATCAACTTTATTAAGCAGGATTACACCGACATTGCTCTCTTCAAGGTTCATTGCAATGCCGCTTACTCCATTTTCGAACTCAACGAGCTCATTGGCTTTAACGTTCTCTAATCCATAGACATGCGCAACGCCGTCACCCACTTCGAGCACGGTGCCGACTTCCTCAAACGACAGATTACGGCTCACATCGTCGAGCTGTTGCTTTAATATCTCTGAAATCTCACTTGGGTTAACCATTTCTCTTTAACTTAGGAGTTTTAAACGCAATTTCTTTAATTCATTCTTTACAGAAGCATCAAGCAGCATCGACTCCACTGCAATGGTGAATCCTCCGATGATATCGGGATTAACGACATTATCGAATTCGAGTTGCTTGCCAGGCTCGGCTTTCACTACAATAGCCTTTATCTTGTCGACATCAGTCTGGGGGAGCTCAGCCGCGGTGGTAATTACCACCCGCACTATGCCGTTCTCCTTGCGGTAGATATCCTGATATGCCAAGGCTATGCCTCTTACAAAGTTGACGCGGTTGTTTTTAATCAATAATTTCACGAAACGGTCGAAACACCCCTCCTGGCTGGCCGACGATGCTGTGAGCAGCAGACGCTGCTTCTGTCCGGCTGCAAGATATGGATTGTCAACCGCTGCCTGCAACGATGCAGCAGCAACGAATGACCCCTCCAGGCATTTCATCTGTTGATAAACCTCGTCCGATGCCTTCTGCTCCTTGGCATATTTGTAAAGAGCCTTGGCATAGCGGCTGGGTATAAGTCCGTCGTTCATAAATCACTAATTTTTTACTTCAACCTCGTCGATAAGTTTGTTTACTAAATCGTGCTGTGCCTTGTCGCTCTCCAACGAGCCGCGAAGTATCTTCTCGGCAACTTTCAGAGAGAAGGCACTCACTTCGTTACGGAACTGCAATTCCGCTTCCTTGCGTGACTGCTCTATCGAAACTTGAGCAGCATCGATAACCTTCTTGGCTTCCTTAGAGGCTGCCTCTCGGGCTTCTTCGATAATCTGCGTCTTTATTCTGTCGGCTTCACGCAATATCTCTGCCTGTTGTTTCTGGGCCTCGCTGATGTAGGCAGCGGCTTCGGCCTTGGCATTGTCGAGCTGAGACTTTGCATTCTCGGCATACTCAACACCCTTGTCGATAAGGTCGGCACGCTGCTCGATGGTGCTCACTATCACCGGCCAGGCAAACTTGCCCAACAGCAGCAGCAGGAGCACCACCACTACGAACATCCAGAATATCAAGCCAAAACTGGGCGTGAATAATTCCATGATATAAGTCGATTATACGAACAGTGCAAGAATACAAACAATAACAGCGAACAGCGACACACCTTCTACGAGGGCGGCAATAACAATCATGTTACTACGGATGTCGCCTGCCGATTCCGGCTGACGCGCAATGGCTTCCATGGCCGATGAACCGATTTTACCGATTCCAATACCTGCTGCGAGTGCGGCGATACCTGCGCCGATACATGCTGCCACTGCTGATAATGCTTCTACTGCTAAAATCATTGATAACATAACTTCTAAATTTAATGAGTTTAACTTCTATTTTTTATTTAAATTATTTTTATTCGAATAGTTTATTTTGCCGTTTCAGCTACTGCCTCTTCATGCTCCTCATGTCCTCCTTCCTGAGCCAATGCTATGAAGATGGTTGAGAGCATTGTGAACACATATGCCTGGATGAAGCTCACAAGCACATCGAGCAACAACATAAACAACGAGAATGCCACTGACACCACCACCGAGACTCCAGTGAACACCGCACCGAAGGCTGCAAAGATGAATATCAGAAGTGTGAGGGTGATTACAATCATGTGGCCACCCATCATGTTGGCAAACAGACGCACTGTGAGTGCTGCCGGCTTGGTGAAGATACCAAACACCTCGATGGTTTGCATAATAGGAATCGGGCATTTAAGCCAGATAGGAACATCGGGCCAGAATATGTCCTTCCAATAGTGCTTGGTGCCCAACAAGTTGGTAAAACCAAATGTAAACAGGGCAAGCACCAGAGTTACTGCCACGTTGCCGGTAAGGTTGGCACCACCAGGGAATATCACGATAAGCCCCAGAAGATTCATGATGAGGATAAAGAAGAACACCGTTAGCAGATATGGAGCAAAGCGGCGTGCCTTCGGGCCGAGAATAGAACGGATTACTCCAAAATAGATGAACTCTACTATTACCTCGACAATACCTGTGAGCTTGCGAGGTGCCTTAAAGCCGTTCTTGCTATACCAACGGCGCGCTTTCAGGCACAACAGCACAACCACCAGCGCCGAGATGAACAATCCAGCCACATTCTTTGTTACTGACAAGTCGAGGGGAGCATATTCCTCCATCGAGCCATCTGCAGCCGGGCGCATCGACACTATGTGCTTGGCATTGGGGCCTTCAGTGGCAATGCGGAATCCATCGTACTCAGCGCCGTGCATCAATCGTTCCGAGCTGAAAAGATGCCAGCTGCCGGTGTAGTCGCGAACGATTATGGGCAACGGAATGCTCTGGCTATGACAGAAAGGCACTTCCCAACCGTAACGGTCGCTCAGGTGCTCGAAGATTATCTCCTTTGGGTCGACTTTCCCCTCTTCACCTTCCGAGGCCGTTGCTGTGACAAATGGCGACACTGCCAAGCCAACAAACATTAATAATATGAGAAAATATCTTTTCATCGTCGTAAACAAATCAATAAAGGCAAACCGACACTACATTGTTATCGACATCAACGAGCCCGCCATCAATATTCATCGTGTTGCGTTCGCCGTCACTCACATATTCGAGTGTTCCGGCATCCAAACACGAGATTATCGAGGCATGGTGATCGAGCACCGTGAACCGTCCTTTAGAGCCCGGAAGCGTCACCAGCTGAACCTCGCCTTCGAAAACAATTTCTTCTGCCGATATAATCTTAAGCGTCATAACTTTATCTCTGTAAATGCATTAACCAACTTCGGCAAGCAATTTCTTGCCCTTTTCGATGGCTTCGTCGATAGTACCCACATTGAGGAATGCCTGTTCGGGATACTCGTCCATTTCGCCATTGAGAATCATCTTGAAGCCGCGGATGGTTTCGCTAAGCGGCACCATCACACCGGGCAGACCGGTGAACTGTTCGGCCACAAAGAACGGCTGCGACAAGAAACGCTGTGCACGGCGTGCACGAGCCACTACAAGTTTGTCATCGTCGCTGAGTTCATCGACACCGAGAATGGCAATGATATCCTGAAGCTCGTTATACTTCTGCAGCAGCTGCTTAACAGCCTGGGCAGTGTTATAGTGGTCTTCGCCGATGATATGCGGGTCGAGAATACGCGATGTCGATTCAAGCGGGTCGACGGCTGGATATATACCGAGCTCGGAAATCTTACGGCTAAGCACTGTGGTGGCATCGAGGAAGTTGAATGTAGTTGCCGGGGCCGGGTCGGTCAAGTCGTCGGCAGGCACATAGATGGCCTGGATTGAAGTGATACTACCCTGCTTGGTCGAGGTGATTCGTTCCTGGAGCTTACCCATTTCCGAGGCAAGAGTTGGCTGATAACCCACAGCCGAAGGCATACGACCAAGAAGAGCCGACACCTCGCTACCAGCCTGGGTGAAGCGGAAGATGTTGTCGATGAACAGAAGGATATCCTTACCACCGCCATCCTGGTCGCGGAACTGCTCGGCCACTGTAAGGCCGGCAAGAGCCACACGCAGACGTGCACCCGGCGGCTCGTTCATCTGACCGAACACAAGTGTACCCTGCGAGTTCTTCAGCGAGTCCATGTCGACGTCCTCAAGGTTCCATTCGCCTTTTTCGAGGCCTTCCTTGAATTTGTCGCCATATTTGATAACGCCGCTTTCAATCATTTCGCGCAGGAGGTCGTTACCTTCACGAGTACGTTCACCCACACCGGTGAATACCGAGAAACCGTTGTGTCCCTTGGCGATGTTGTTAATCATCTCCATGATGAGCACTGTTTTTCCTACGCCGGCACCACCGAACAGACCGATTTTACCACCTTTCGAATAAGGCTCGAGCAAGTCGATTACCTTTATACCAGTGTAAAGGATTTCGGTGGCGATTGCCAGGTTGGAGAATTCCGGAGCCGGCTGGTGGATGGCACGGCGGTCGGTCGATTCGAGTTCTTTAAGGTGGTCGATAGGCTGTCCGATAACGTTAAGCAGACGGCCTTTCACCTGTTCGCCAGTGGGAACAGTGATAGGCGATTCGGTGTTTGTCACCTTCATGCCACGCTGCAAGCCGTCGGTACTGTCCATGGCCACACAGCGAACTGTTTCCTCTCCGATGTGCTGCTCAACCTCAAGCACGAGAGTCGAGCCGTCTTCGCGCTCTACATGGAGCGCAGTGTAAATGGGAGGAATCTGATTGTCCTCGCCCTCAAATGAAACGTCCACTACCGGGCCGATCACCTGTATTATTTTTCCAAATTTTTCGCTCATAATCAACGAAGTATATGGTAGTTCAATTAGTCACTTATCAGAAATGGAGGCCACAGGTAACTACAATGGCCATAAGAATGATGTTAAACAAGCCTATTGGCATAAGGTATTTCCATTCCAAGGCGAGCATCTGGTCGATACGCACACGTGGGAATGTCCACTTGAACCAGATAATCACGAATGAGATGAAGAATGCCTTGCCGAGGAACCACACGATAGATGGAATAAAGTCCATTACGGCGTTGAAACCTTCCCATCCAGGGATGTGAAGCGGCATCCAGCCACCGAGGAACATCAACGAAGCAATACCCGACACAATGAACAGGTTAAGATATTCGGCGAGATAGAAGAAGCCGAAGTGGATACCTGAATATTCGGTGTGATAGCCGGCAGTGAGTTCGTGCTCAGCCTCAGGCAAGTCGAACGGGCCACGGTTGGTCTCGGCTGTTGCGGCAATGAGATATACTATGAAAGCAATCAGGGCAGGAATGTGTCCCTTGAAGATAAACCAGCCATCGGCCTGTGCTGCCACCAGTTCGCTCACCGACATTGTGCCAGCCAGAAGAACGATGGTCATTATCGACAAGCCCACCGAAAGCTCATAGCTTATCATCTGGGCACCACTTCGCATTGCACCGATAAGTGTATACTTGTTATTGCTCGACCAACCAGCCAGAAGCACACCCAGCACACCTATCGACGAGGCTGCTATCATGAAGAACACACCGATGTTGAAATCAACAATCTGTAGGCCGTTGCCCCATGGAAGGTTCGAGAAAACAAGCATCGAAGCGATGATTACCAGATACGGAGCCAAGGCAAACAGGAAACGGTCGGTGCCTTTGAGCGAGATTAACTCCTTAATAAGAATCTTGAACATATCGGCAAACACCTGAAGCAATCCCCAATAGCCCACACGGTCAGGACCAAGACGGCACTGGAACCATGCGCACAGCTTACGCTCGTATAGAATATAGAATAAGGCCAGAAGCGAATATGCCAGAATGAGGGCCAAACCAATAAGCAGACACTCCACTGTTGTGGCTGCCCACTGTGGCATCAAGCTTTCGAGCCAATTGTCAATCCATTCTGTAACTAAACCAAAATTGAACATAATATTTTCGAATTATTCTAATTACTAATTTATTAACGGTCAATGTCGGGGACAACGAAGTCGAGTGTTGCACCGATTGTAATAAGGTCGGCAATCATGTGGCCTTTGCAGCAGATGTCCATCACACCGACAAGGTTGAAGCATGGGCTCTGGAAGTGCATACGATATGGCGACTTGTCGCCAGTGCTTTCGATATACACGCCAAACACTCCACGGCTTGCCTCAACTTGCTGATACCAATGTCCTGCAGGCAATTTTATGATTTTCGGTACCTTGGCACAGATTTCGCCTTCGGGGATATTATCAACAAGCTGTTCGAGAATCTTCACACTCTGTTCAATTTCCTTCAGACGAAGCAGATAACGGGTGAAACTGTCGCCGGCACCTTCGGTGTCGACTACCTCATCGAATTCAAGTTCGTTATATATTGAATACGGATGCTTCTTGCGACAGTCGCACGAGAAACCGGTTGCACGTGCCGACGGACCGGTGATGGCATAGTTTATGGCATCTTCCTTCGACAACACACCTACGCCCTTCATACGGTTCTGAGCAATGATGTTACCGGTGTAAAGCTTATGGTATTCCTTGAGACAATCAGGCATAATTGCGCAGAATTCCTTGACATCCTTCACAAAGTCGGGGTGCAAATCGTGAGCTACACCACCTATTACATTATAATGTAACGACATTCGTGCGCCACAGGTCTTCTCGAATATGTCGAGGATGCGCTCGCGCTCGCGGAATCCATAGAAGAATGCCGTTGTTGCACCCATATCCATAGTGGTACATCCGTAAGAGAGCAGGTGCGATGAAATACGCATCAATTCGTCCATCATCACGCGGATAACCTGGGCACGACGGGGTACCTCGATACCGAGAGCCTTCTCGATACACATACACAGGCAGTGACGGTTCTGGTGGGCGCTCATATAGTCCATACGGTCGGGGAACGGAAGAGTCTGCGGATATGTCATGCTCTCGCACATCTTCTCGATACCACGGTGTATATAGCCCGATACCACATCCACCTTCTTTACTATTTCACCGTCGACCGATGTACGGAATCGCATAACTCCGTGGGTTGACGGGTGCTGAGGGCCGATGTTTACCACATATTCGTCATCGCCGAACACTTTCTTGTCCTGACGCACGATGTTGCCGTTTTCGTCCTCGACCATCGAGAATGTATCGTCTTCGTTCACCTCGTCGGTCATACGGATAGGGTTAACGTCGGGATTGGCATCGTAGTCCTTGCGCAATGGATAACCCACCCAGTCGTTGCGCAGGAACATACGGCGCATGTCGGGATGGTTGACAAATACGATTCCGAAGAAATCGTATGCCTCGCGCTCCTGGAACAGGGCAACTTTCCACACGTCGCTCACCGAATGAATCATCGGGTTTTCGCGGTCGGTGGTGGCAACCTTAACCGAAAGCATCTGCTGGGTTTCGGTGTTGGTAAGGTAATACATACATCCGTACGAATCTTTCCAATCCATACCAACGAGTGCGCTCAGCATATCGAAATGCAGTTCGGCATCATCTTTCAGGGCTACTGCAAGCGAATGCCAGTCGTTGTCGGGAACGTTTACAAGAAGCACTTCGCCTTCTTCGAATGTTGCCGACGGGCAGAGCTTGCTTATTTTGTCTTGTATATTAGTCATTGTGATTATACTTTGGATTCTTAATGATTTCTGGTTACTGTTCACTCACCCGATTCTCTACATCTGATCTTTCATTTCAGGATGCTCGGCAAAGAAATCCTTGATTTTCTCACGGCGGTTAGCATCGCCAAAGAAACGTTCTACCTTGATTTTGCGCTGAAGCTGCATCAAGCCGTAGAACATGGCCTCGGGGCGCGGAGGACAACCGGGGATGTACACATCTACCGGAAGAATCTTGTCGACACCCGGAACCACGCAGTATGATTTCTTGAACGGGCCACCCGATACAGCACATCCGCCGCAGGCAATCACATACTTAGGTTCGGCAAGCTGCTCGTACAGACGACGGAGCACCGGGGCCATACGGTGAACGATGGTGCCCTGAACCATTATATAGTCGGCCTGGCGTGGTGAGTTTCGGGCTACTTCGAATCCGAAGCGTGCCATGTCGTAGCGTGCTGCGCCGAGGCACATGAATTCAATGGCACAGCAGCTGGTACCGAAGCACAATGGCCACAGCGAGTTAGCGCGGCCCCAGTTGATGAGGTCGTCAAACTTGCCCACTATCACATTTGTGCCCGATGCCTTGAGTTCTTCTACGAGTTTCTCAATGTATTCGTTGTCCTTGAAGTCCTCATACTTCATGCTTTTTATCTTCACTGCCATTTCAATACTCCTTTCCGCCATGCGTAGGCAAGGCCTAAGATTAATATTACCAAAAATACTGCCACAGCGAGCAAGCCTGACGTACCGAGGCTCTTACAGATTACTGCCCACGGAAACAAAAACACTGTCTCTACGTCGAAAATCAAGAACAATATTGCAAACAGATAGTAACCCACCTTGAACTGCAACATCGACTCTCCTCGTGTAGGGATACCGCACTCATACGGTTCTGCTTTCTTTACAGAAAATGAACGTGGCGAAATAAGGCGCGCTATCAGAAGGGCTGCAAACACCAGAAATGCACCGGTGAGCAGAGCCACTACCATCAGCGTTAAGCTTTCGACACCAAATACTGATAACTCCATATAATTAATTTTCTATTTTGATTCTCTATCACAAAAAAACATGAGCCACCGCCTACTTATTATACATAAAGTTGCAGCGACCCAATGCCGGATGATACATCAACACAAGCATACCCACTATGCTTTCGCTGAAAATCGCTATGCATCAGCTTGGCAAGAAGACATCCATGTTTTTGAATCATCATGATATAATCTATTGTTAATTAATAAATTAATGTTGGGCAAAAGCAACTTTACCACTTCCACCCACTTTTTGCTTTGCAAAGATAGCAAAATAATTTGGTCATTGAAAATAATTGGCATCATTTAATTGTGTAAATATTTCCGCAATTTGTGCTGAAGTGTCTTTTAATATTCCCATAGATAAAACAGATGCACGGCCGCCGAATGCAGTGCATCCGTTTCAGTATTGCCAAGTTGTCAATACACCGTATTCTTATAAGTGATTCCAGGCCAATCATCGGTGCGGAACGGAACAGCCGGCAGATGCGACTCATCGGTAAGATTTCCTTGGGGATTATCTGCCCAGTTATATCTCACGGCCACCGGATGTGTCACCTCGGGACAGCTTACCACCACTTTCCCGTCCTTAATGCGTGCTTCGGCCCAATGGAATCGGTGGTCGAGCCCAGCCACGGCAAATCCACGCAACGGATTGCCGTCGGCACTCGTCAATCCACCGTCTACATGAGAAAAACTGAGAGCCACCTCAGAGCCGCGGATGGTATATCCGGAATACACAGGACCGGAATAGGCCACATTGCGTCCGTAAGTAAGGGCAAGAGCCGGAAGAGCCAGGCGCAATCCTGTGGTCTGCTTGTCTTTGGGATGGATGTCGTCGGCAGTGCCGATGTCAATCAGACACGCCATTCCGGTGTTTTCGAGATGCAGGGCATCGGCCTGTGCCTCACGCAATTCGGCCCACTTCGATTCGCCTGGTTGCTCCTGCACCGGATAGTAGTTGGCAAGCTGAGCCAGATAGAACGGGAAATTGCAGTTCCAGCGCGAACGCCAATCGGTGATAAGCACCTTCATCAGGTCGCGATACTGCCATGCCCGGTTGGCATTGTCCTCGCCTTGATACCATATGGCACCCCTGATGGCAAAAGGCACGAGAGGATTAATCATGGCATTGAACAGCATGCAAGCATTCTTTGAGTCGGTGATTTCACGAGGCATCTCGGGGAGAGAATTACGCTCGAGCGACAAATAAGCCAGCCACTTTCCTGAGATGTCAACCTTGCTGCCGTCGGCAGCACTGATATTTATGTTTTTGCTGGAATCGGCGTAACCGGTGATGCCGAGCCAACCATACCAATCATAATCACGGACGGTTATCACCAAAGTGGTATCGGTAACGGCTCCTGCCGGAATGGAATAAGTGCGTTCAAGCTGGTATTTGTCAAGTCCATATGTGCTCCCAACAAGCACACCGTTGACATAAGTCTCATCGCTGTCGTCGACGCACCCCAAGTTCAATGTCAGCTGGTTCCCCACCCACTCGCGAGGTATCGTAACCACCTTACGGAGCCACAGCATGCCATCGAAGTTGTCGAAGAGCGGTCCGTTGAGATATCCGGGCTGCTGACACTCTATCCATCCGGAATCATCGAAATCTGCGCACGCACAACGAACGACAGTGCCATCAACCATATCGTCGGCAAGGTCGACTTTATGCTTCCACAGCTTCATTTCATTTGCATGGAATTCATCGAGGTTGGTTTCGGGCGATGCCAGAGTGCGTATACGCTCAACCGGCGCCACATAGTCAGGCATCTGTTCAAGAGCCTCCATGCTGGTCCACGCCTCGGCCGGAGTGCCTCCCCACGATGATTGGATAAGGCCTATTGCCACATTCTCCGACGCCTGCAAGGCCCTTCCGAAGAAATACGCTGTAGACGAGAACTCGGCAATGGTGGCTGGCGAGCATTTCTGCCATCCGCCACCAACAGCTTCAAAATCGTCGAGCGGCCTGGCACTCATCTTGTTTGCCACATGCAGCAATCTGATATTAGGATGGTCGGCCGAGGCAATCTCGCGCTTATAATCGTTGATCTGGCCCCATCCGGCAAGCGGCATATCCATATTCGATTGTCCCGAGCACAGCCACACCTCGCCTATCATCACATCGCGAAGCGTCACCGGCTTTCCATCGGAAACAGTTATTTCGAAAGGGCCACCGGCCTTTGGTGTCGACACATCAACACGCCACCGGCCATCGGCTTCGGCGCGGCATTCATACTTCTTGCCGTCCCACGAAGTGGTTACAACTACCTTTTTGCCGGCTTTCGCCTTGCCCCACACCGGTGCCTCACTCTGTTGCTGGAGCACCATATTGTCGCTGAACAAAGGCGACATCTCTACCTTGGCCTTGCACGTCATAGACATTGCCACAGCCACCAAAAACACAATTCGCAGTTTCATGGTCATATCATTAAATGTAATATATAACGTATACGCACTGCGATTCACTCACACATCAACGAAAAAACATCGCATAAAAACCACAACAATTAGTGATTGCGGCAATGAAGCCCTGAAATTAATTTTGCAATCAGAATATGGCCATCATACGTAACATATTATTATTGTGCATCGCCGCCGCTGCAACAGTGCCGGTACAAGGAGAATCAGCCACCGATACAACCTCGGTGGAAAAGTCTCTGTATCTTGAAGAAGTATCGATAACAGCTATAAAGACATCGCGCAACCTAAGCAACGACGCACTGTCGGCTTCAACATTCTCTAAACGGCTGATTGAGCGCAACAATGTTCTGTCGGCCAAGGATTTCGCCAAGTTCACACCAAATCTGCACATTCCAAACTACGGTTCGCGAATGACATCGTCAATTTATGTGCGCGGTATCGGCGCCCGCATCGACCAGCCGGCAGTGGGGCTGAACATCGACAATCTGCCCGTGATGAACAAGGACAACTACGATTTCAACATCAACGACATAGCACGCGCCGAGATTCTCCGAGGCCCACAAAGCACGCTCTATGGCCGCAATGCCATGGGCGGCATCATAAACATCTACACACTCTCACCCCTCTCCTATCAGGGCACCCGCGCCATGGTGCAGTATGGCAGCGGCAACTCATACCAGATTGCAGTGTCGCACTATCGTCTTATCGGCGACAACAAAGGGCTAAGCATATCGGGCTCGTTCTCTTCGTCCGACGGCTTTTTCACCAACATTTACAACGGCAAGAAGTGCGACTGGGAGAAGAACGGCAGCATCCGTTCGAAATTCGAGTGGCACAAAGGAAGCACCTCTATCGACAACACCCTATCAGCCTCCATCTCACGCCAAGGCGGATATCCATACATCTCAACAGAAGGCACCGATGTAGCTTATAACGACACTTGCTTCTACCGCCGGACATCAATCGCCGACGCCTTCACAGTGAAATGGAACTGGAAAGGTATCAGCATGTCGAGTATCTCGAGCTACCAGTTTATCGACGACAACATGACACTCGACCAGGATTTCCTGCCCTACTCCTATTTCACGCTGTCGCAGATACGCCGGGAACATGTGCTCACCGAAGACCTCATTGCAAAATACAAACACCGCGACTACAACGCCCTGCTTGGTTTCTTCGCATTCTACCGCCACTCAGACATGGACGCTCCGGTTACTTTCCTCGACGACGGAATAGCACAGCTTATCGAGAAGAACCGAAACAATGCCAACGCCGATTACCCCATAGTGTGGCAAAGCCGCGAGTTTCCGCTCTACAGCAATTTTGTGATGCAGTCATATGGCATCGCTGCTTATCATCAGTCGACCTACAACCTTGGACGATTCCGTTTCACGGCCGGGATACGGCTTGACTACGAGCGCTCATGCCTCGACTACCGCAGCCATTGCAACAGCGGCTACGACGTTATCGACATGACCGGTCCAACGCCCACACTATATCGCCATCAAGATGTGATAATAAGCGACAACGGCAGCCTCTCGCAAGATTTCCTTCAGTTGCTTCCCAAATTCAGTGTGAGCTATTTCTTAGGCAATGCCCGCAGCAGTAGCATATATGCCAGCATAGGCAAAGGCTACAAAGCCGGCGGATTCAACAATCAGATGTTCTCCGACGTGCTTCAACAGAAAGTAATGAGCTTCATGGGCCTCGCAGCGCCCTACGACGTCCGCGAAATAGTAACCTACAAGCCCGAGACCAGCTGGAACTACGAATTAGGCACGCATCTGAGCCTACTCGACGGAAAAATCACCGCCGACGCATCTGCTTTCTTCATCAGAATCAGCAACCAGCAACTCACTGCATTCCCTGAGGGAACCGTAACCGGCCGCATAATGACCAACGCCGGAAAGTCGCGAAGTTACGGTGTGGAAGCCTCTCTAAATGTTAATCCATCTGAAAATTTCGGAATTATTGCCTCATATGGATATACAAACGTGAAATTTTCGGAATACCATAACGGAAAATCAGATTTTTCGGGTAACTTTGCACCGTATGTGCCAATGCACACTATGTATGCCGGTGCTAATTACAGTCTCAATCTAAACAATTGTCGATTTGCCGACTGCATTGAATTTGAATCGGGAGTGCGCGGAACAGGAAAGATTTACTGGGACGAGAACAACGACCATAGTCAGCCATTCTACGCCTTGCTCCACGCCTCAATTACATTAAAGGCGCGTCATTATTCGGTTCAAATCTGGGGCAACAATATCACCGACTCCAAGCATTCAGTGTTCTGGTTCACATCGATAGGAAACTCATTTGAGCAAAGGGGGGAAAAAGCCAAATTCGGCGCCACTTTACGCCTAAATATTTAACTGACGAAATTACTCAACTAATCAATAACTTAAAATGAAGAAAATTCTTTTATTATTACCAATCTTGGCACTTGCACTTGTCGGATGTGATACAAATGACACCGAAAACAAGTTGAACGGCAAACTGCCAAGCATCAACAAAGTAACATCAGAAAGCACCACTTTGGTTGAAGAGTGCGAAGTGGGCTACACCATCGATTTCGTTAACCGTACCATCCAACTTACATTCAACGATTTCAA